>CAZGVI010000023.1:0-61067 GCA_964529395.1 uncultured Acetatifactor sp. | reverse complement strand
GGTTACTGAAACATTTTCAAAAAATGCAGTTAATTAAAAAGTGCTATACTAGTGTACTGACCCGTTGATATTCAGCCAAACCTCCTTGCCCAGAGTCTCATCGGACTGCGTTGCCTTCACTCAACGATGCCACCGCATCGCCTCGTTCAGGCGCCTTGCCGATGAAACCCTGTTCAGCGGAGTTTTGCCAGATATCAACAGGTCAGCACACTGGTGTTGCAGATCATACATAAAACAGAAACGGAGGAAGAGTTATGGCAATGGAGTATGATGTAAACGGCGACAAACAGTTAGTAGTCAGGGAGGGCGCCAGGAGCGAGTGCTATGACCTGACAAAACCCATGGGTGAAAACGCCCTCATGGTCAAAACGGAGAAACAGGATATCCTGCATCAGATGGATCTGCCCACGGTGATATCCAATCTGAACAACACGGTTGACCTGCTGAACATCTCTTATCATGCGGTGTACGGGTTCCCGGAGCAGTCTCTGGTGTTCAGTCTGCAAAAGGGCGTTATGGACCTGAACGATAAGGGGATCGTGGTGGTGACGGATTTCAAGGATCAGGCGTCCGTGGTGGTAGCGGAGCTGGTAGGCGTCTACAGATGGCTGATCAAAGGTATGGAGAGCGTGGCCATCAGCAAGCTGGAACAGTTCGCCAGCCGGGCAGCGGGTATGAGCGAGCAGGCCATGGAGATGGCGGACGGATACCAGGCAGCGGCGGACAGAACCTCTGCCGTGCTGCAGAAGGTCATGGACCAGAACGCCGCCCAGGTGGAGAAAAGCGCGGAACTCACCAAGATGATGAAAGAGCTGGAGGCGGCTCAGGAGAGTGTGGCTCAGATACAGAAATCTCTGGAGGAGCGGCTTAGCGGAATGCAGCAGGAGTACCGCCGTCTGGTAAAGGTGGACGAGGATGAGCGGAGTCACAAGCAGACCATGGATATCATGGGCGCTGTCTTTGGATTTCTGGGTTCGGCGGCCTCGATGGCCGGAGCGGCGATAAACGCGAGCGGCGGAGCGGGCATCGGAGCTGCGGCAGGCGTATCGGAAGCAGACAGACAGGCCCAGCAGGACTATGACGAAGCCGAGAAAAAGAAGGAAGAGCTGGAGCGACAGTTCGAGGAAAAGGAACAGGAGATCGCCGAACTGGAGCAGAAAGTTAAAGATCTGACCGCAGAAAAAAACGAGGCCGAGGAGTCGGAGAAAGAGAAACTGGAACAGGAAATATCCGCGGCCAGAAAGAAAGTCACCGATGCGAGAAAAGAAAGAGAAAACCTGGAGATCAAGAAAAAGGCAGCCGCCGACAAATTGGACAAGCTGGGCAATATGCTGGGGGAGCAGGGCGCGCAGATGCAGCAGGCCGCTGCTGCCAGCGCGGATGCAAGCAGCGCCAGAGCGGACCAGATGAACGCCATCTATACCGAGATCATGAATCTGGAAAAACAGAAGACGGAACAGGTGGGACTGCTGGCCAAATATGCCAAGCAGATGGAGGCCACCGTTATCGACCAGCACTCCACCGAGGCAGCTATCCAGTCTTTGATCCTGGCTGTCTCCTGTCTGAAAAAATCCGTGGTGGCTCTGAAAGACATTGCGCTGTTCTGGTCATCTCTGGAGAGAAGCTGCCGGGCTTTGGCAAGCAACACCCTCAAGGACGATATCAAAGCCCTGCAGTCGGCGGATAAAGCGGACCGTATCGAGGCCTACCAGAGTCCGGAGATCATGTATCCCATTGCGTCCTATATGGCCAAGTGGGTGGCGATCCTGTCTATCAGCAGGGATTACCTGACGGCTGCCGAGAAGACCAGATCGCACTTAAACGATACGGTTACCGGTTCCGATTCCGTGTCCATGACGAGAGAGGACCACTGGGAGCTGGCCTCCAAGCTGGCAGGCGAAGTGGGCGACAGCCTTACCAGGCAGATCGAAGGTAAATAACGTGTGTCGGAAGGGAGTATAGTGTGAAAAATCATAGATTTTTCACTTTCTATTTGAGCAGTATCGCAGACAGAGTCTGCGATATGCAGGGGGATTATTATGGAAAAGTTTGATTTTATAAAGAGTCTTGGAACCATGCGCTGTATCTTTGAGGCGATCACTTCAGCGGCGTCGTCTCTGATGGAGATGAATGCCATGAATGTGTCGCCCACCGAGGAGGAAAGCGCCCGGCTTCAGGCTGCATTCGGCGAGATAGCCGGACAGATCCATCAGTTGAAGGTAGAGTCCCAGGAGAAGATCGAGGAATACAGCGCCAGAAAAGAGGAGAGCGCCGTAGCGGCCGAGGCGTCCATCAGGGAGTATACCCGGATGCAGGAAAATCTGCTCCAGTTGGAAAAGGCCAATGCGGACGCCAGGGTTGCCCTGGCTCAGAAGAGCGCCGAGAGAGACGAATATGAGAAAGCCTGCAGAAAGTCGGAGGCGGATCTGAACGATATCAAGCGTCGAAGGGATGCTGAGATACGGAAAGCCAAGAAGAAAGAGGACGATCTGAAGAAATGGTTCTGGGTGCCGGGTTATGGGCTGTACCTGGCGATAGATACGCTGGTCAATGAGCTGGACAATGAGATCGGCTCCCTCGGACGGCGGCTGGACGAGGAACGCCGCCGCCTGAATGATCTCTCCGAGCAATACGGCAGGATCAGCCGGGAGGTAGACGAGAGAAATCAGAAGATCGAGATGCTCAAGGACAGATTGGCGGAGCAGACCAGGCTGATGGAACAGCAGAATGCCACCATTGACATGTATAAAAGGCAGCTGCTTTGCTGGGAGGATTTTCATATGCAGATCTCCCGTCTGGAATCGAAATGCAAGGCCGGTGAGAACAGCCCGGACATGATGTATGAAGTCATTGAGCTGATGGAGGCGTTTGAAGATGCGGCGGAAGAATGACAGGTCGAAAAAAAAGCGTAAACTGTTGGCAGCGGGCGGCCTTACGGTTCTGGTTGCCGTCGGATGTATCGCCTTTGGGATCGCCCTGCTGCCCGTGGGGGCGGCGGACGGCACCCGGGCGGAGCCGGAGATCATCGTCAATCAGGGGCTGGGAGTGGGTCTTGACGGGGAAAACGGAGAATTTTACCTCATGGATATGCTGGTGGCAGAGCGAAATACCGGATTTTTTGTTCAGATAGAGCCGGAGGTATGGCAGGAGGCGGGCGCGCAGCCCGCTCTCCTGATATCGAATGAGACGGATACCTGGCGGTTTACAGGCAGTGAATATTGGGAGGAATATGGACTGCTGTACTTTGACACCGAAGAGCAGAAGGCATGGGAGGCGGGACAGTATGAGATCCGCGTGGATCTGAACCGGGGCGGCATACTGAACCGGGAAGTGGTCTTTCACGAGATGCGGGACATCGAGATACTGATCGTGCCCATCGCAGGGTACTACAGCGGCGAGACGAGGCAGACGGACCCGCTGGGAGAGAATCTGTGGCAATATACCGAAAGGGTATACCCGGTGGGCGCCGATGATTTACAGTGGATTATATACGATGGAAAGGATGTGGCCCTTGACAATAAGAGATATGATCTGGATACCTCCCTTGGCAGACTGCGGGCCTGGCAGTACCTGAGGCAACTGCATGCCGGGAGCGGCGCGGACATGGTGATCGGGATCGTGCCGGATAATATGAAACAGAGAGCTTCCTCGGAGGAGGCGGCAGTCACGGGTTTTACCTTTGGGGACGACGTCAGCGTCATCTCCTTGCAGGATCCCTGTCCGCAGGTGACCGTGGCCCATGAGATCGGCCATTGCCTTTCTCTCGGCGATGAGTATGAGAACGGGACTTTTTCGGTCTCCATGAATATGGTGCCCTATGGGATGAAGGGGAAAGACAGGTACAGGCTGTCGGAGACGGTGCAGGGGACAAGTCCTTATATCACCGGGGGAACGGCGGACGAATGGCAGGGGTCGGGGACAGTGGTCTACGCCTGTCAGTATCCCTACGACGTACTTTCCGGAGAGCTGCTCTATCGGGATATGACAAGTTTTATGGGACTCTCCGGTTATCAGGAGCCGGAATACTGGGTCACGACCCAGATATGGGAGTCCCTGTATACAAAGCTGCGTGAGGATTAATATAAACCCTATATCGGCATGTCCTGGGAAAAAACGGTTCAAGCCATGTGCGGCGGCAAGGAGGCGCGCATGGCTTATCGGAAACAGGCGTTTGCAGGGGACATGCGGAATTGGAAACGGAGAGGATAATATGAGAGAACAGTTGAGAAAAGCTTTGGATCAGACGTCCCTGGTTCCGGCCAGGGAATGCGCCCAGAATCAGGTCACGATCCTGCTGGGGGCTATCGGCCTGGAATTATATGCGGCATACAGCAAGTTGATACAGCTTCAGATGGAATTCAGACATGCGCCGGAATATCTGGAGAAAGATCAGCAAAAAGATGTGGAGGAAACCATGGAGATCAACGGAGAAACATTTATTTCCATGGAGACAAAATTCAGGAAGCGCAGCGAAGAATTGCTGAAGTACCAGGAGGAGGACAGGGCCTTCTGCGTCCCCGTCAGCGCTCTTCTGACGCAGCTTGCGGAGGAACTGAAGGAGCTGGCGCAGTACAGGCTGGGAGCCGATGCCCCAAAAGGCGTGAAAGACTATCTGGAAACGCTGCAGGAGATATTGGAGGCTTTGCGGGAATATCTGGGACTCTGTATCGGCAACACCATGGTCTGGGAGAGAGAAGGAACAGGTTTCTCAGAGATAAGCGGCGCGCCCAGGGGAAACGGAGAGGAGAAACGGTGATGGAGATCATAGATAGCATCTTGACGAATAATCCATGCTTTAGGAGCGGGAAAAAGATCAAAGTAAAGGGGCTGATGCTGCACAGCGTGGGGTGTCCCCAGCCCTCGGCGGAGGTGTTTGTGCGCAAGTGGAACCGCCCGGATGCGTCCAGGGCCTGTGTCCATGCCTTTATTGACGCAAATACAGGAAAAGTATATCAGACGCTGCCCTGGGACCACCGGGGCTGGCACGGGGGAGGCAGCTCCAACAACACCCATATCGGGGTGGAGATGTGTGAACCGTCCTGCATCAAATATACAGGTGGGGCCTCCTTCACCTGTTTGGACAGAGAGCGGGCGCTGGAAATGGTAAAGCGTACTTACGATACAGCGGTGGAACTGTTTGCCTTTCTGTGCCGGGAGTTTTCCCTGGACCCTCTGGCGGACGGCGTGATCGTCAGCCATAAGGAGGGACATGCCAGGGGTATCGCGTCGGGGCACGGCGACCCGGATCATCTGTGGAAGGGATTGCAGAGCGGTTATACCATGGACGGTTTCAGACGGGATGTGAGCGCCGCCATGGCCGGGGGAGCGCAGCCCGTCCCGTCCGCGTCCGGTGTGGTTCCCGGACAGAACGCGCAGACGTCGGCCATGCCGGGTGCGGCTCACGGGCAGAGTGCCCAAGCTGCGATTCCACCCCGCGTACAGGGCGGAAACATGCATATCTCTGACCGGGGTGTGGAGATGGTGGCCCGCTACGAGGGGTGCCGACTGGAAGCCTATCTGTGCCCCGCCGGGAAATGGACCATAGGGTACGGGCACACCCAGGGCGTGAAACCGGGGGATCGGCTGACCTCTCAGGAGGCAGCCAAAGAACTGCTGAAAAAGGATCTGGAAAAATACGAGAGTTATGTGAATGAGTTCGTGGGAAAAGGGATCATTTCGTTCCCGCTGAATCAGAATATGTTCGATGCCCTGACCAGTTTTTGCTACAACTGCGGGAAGGGGAATCTGCAAAAGCTGGTATCCGGCAGAGATGCCGCCACGGTGGGCAGTAAGATGCTGCTGTATAACAAGGGCGGCGGAAAGGTGCTGGCCGGGCTGGTGCGCAGGAGAAAAGAGGAGAGCGCGCTCTTTATGAGCTGACGGAGGCAAAAGCGTTATGGTGGACAGTAATTTCATTCCTTTGGACGATCTGGTCTATGCTCCCCTCCACGCTCTGGCGCAGTCCGATCAGCAGCTGCGGACCCAGGTAGTGGAAACCATTAAGAGCATGGGAGCGCTGCGCTTAAACGGCACGGAGGAAACCGTACAGCTCGACAATCTGAACATCGCCTACGAGCAGGTGCGCCAGGAGGGGGACGAGGGGTACAGCATAGACAATCTGCAGATGCAGGTGCCGCTGCTCTCCATCGTTCCCATGGCGAATCTGAATGTGGAGAAGGCGGAGATAGACTTTTCCACGGAGGTCAGGGTGGAGAGAGCGGAAACGGGGGAATGCGTGGTCATGGCCCGCATCTGTTCTCCCGAACAGAGGGAGAGCGATTTCCTGCCGCGGGTCTCCTATAAAGTGCGTATCGGCTCTCTGCCCGCAACGGAGGGCGTTATGCGGCTGGCGGATATGCTGGGCGCCAATCAGATCGCCAAGAAACTGGATACCACACCGGTGGCGGTGGACGGCAATCTGGGGAGCGAAGACCAGAAACATACCTGGCAGGAGGTTTCCGGTCTGAGAGCCAGGATCAAGAAACTGAAACAACTGCATCAGAAGATCACAGATTTGATTGCGGAGCAGGAGCGCATGGAGCAGATGGGCAGGGAGGCCTTTGAGGAGACGGCCAGAGAGTTTGACAGGGATAAATACCTGATGGCCCAGGCCAATATAATCAACCGCATCATGGAGTATCAGGAAAAGATCATGAACCGGGAGATAGAGTTCGGCCTGGAGAAAGATTATCAGTGAGCAGGGCGGAGACGGAAGGTATATGAAAAAGGGAAAGAGGGCGGCAGAGCAGGAGAGCATATGCAGGGAGATCCTCCTACAGGAAGGGCAGCTTGCCGGGGAGTTGAATCTGCGGCTGTTTCTGGAGCAGCCCCTGGACGGCAGGGTACTGTTCGTGGAGGAGGCGACCGTCACGGACATCTGTTTCGCACCGGTAAGAAAAAGACAATGGTGGAGAAAAGTCATGAAGTATACGGAGAAAATATATTCGGATAAAACTGTGAACAGAGGAAGGCAGCGGGAATTGGACCTGGCGAAAGCCATATGCATTTTTTTCCTGGCTTTTATACACTGCACCATCGAGTGTACGCCGGAGCCGCAGCTTGCGGAGGGGATTCCCTATCTGTTTGACACGGTGATCGGGGGTCCTTTAAGCGCCCCCATATTCATGTTTGCCATGGGCATCGGCATGGTCTACACTGCGCGCACCGGGCCGGGAGAGTATGCCCGCCGGGGTATCCGCATCGGCGTGACCGGATATCTGCTCAATATCTGCCGTTTTCTGATCCCGTTTCTGATAGGTTATAAGCTTACAGGGGATTATGAAAAATATATGGCTCCCCTGGCCTACAAAGTGCTGGGCAACGATATCCTGCAATTTGCCGCGCTGGCCATGTTGTTGATGGCTCTGTTCATCAGGCTGCGCATCCCGGATCGAGCCATGTTTTTGCTCTGCCTGGGAATGTCTCTGGCGGGAACATGGCTCAGAGGGTTGGACATGGGCAGTCCGGGGGCAAATATCTTTATGGGATATTTTATAGGTACCCAGGACGCGGCGGGGATGGTCATCTCCGATTTCCCAGTGATGAACTGGCTCATTGTGCCCGTGAGCGGCTATCTGTTCGGCAGGCGGCTGCAGCATGTGAAGGACAAAGACCGTTTTTACGGATTGTTTTCCACGGCGGGAGCGCTGGCGGCGGCAATATATTTTGCCGTGGGCATTTCCCGGAGATGGGGAATGTTCGGAGAAGGGCAGAATTGCTATTACCACATCGCCACCTGGGACTGTCTGGCCAGCCTGGCCGCGGCGGTGGGAATCCTGGGCATCTGCCATACAGCGGCGGGGCATCTGCCAGAGAGAGCTTTATCCCTGATAGGCGATATCAGCCGCAATGTCAATTCCATATATTGTATACACTGGGTGTTGGTGTCTTTTAGCGTTAATCTGGTTCTCTATATCCGGCGGGGAACGCAGGCGCTGCCCGTGGCCCGGATCATGCTTTTGAGCTTTTGCATCAGCCTGGCGGCTATTATAATTGCGCATTTTGCTTCCCGTATTCGCACAGTGCTTTCAGGAAGACATGGCGGCGGGCGGGAGAGGCGTGACCGTGGGCGGGAGAGGCGTGGCGGCGGGCGGGAGAGGCATAGCAGGCTGGCGGGGAAGGCGCTGGGAGGCCTGTCCATTTTGGCCGTGCTGTTGATGCTGTGCATAAGCCTGACCGTGGGCATACAATACCTGCGGGAGAAACTGGAGGAATATAACAGGATCGCATTCTCATATGCCCGGACGGCTGCCGAATATATTGACGGCGACAGGGCGCTCACCTATCTGGCCACCGGCAAGGAGGACGCCTATTACCGGCAGGTGCAGGCATTCCTCAACGCCTCCCAGAGGCAGACGGATCTGAAATATTACTATGTGTTCGTCCCTTATGAGGACGATCTGGTCTATATATGGGATGCGGAGCATGAAGAAGGCGCCTGCCCTCTGGGCTGGCATGAAGAGTATATGGAGGGAGGAAAGGAGGCGGTCCGGCAGATTTACAGACCCGATCCTCCGGAAAAAATATCCATAACCGATGATGACGCCTACGGCTATATCGCATCGGCCTTCTATCCGGTCTTTGACAGCGCCGGGCAGCCCGTGGCGGTGGTGGGAGTGGATATGTCCGTGCCGGAGCTGGAGAAGGAGCTGGCGCGTTTTCTGTGTATCATCCTGTGCAGCGTAGCCGGTGTCATCCTCTTTTCCGTGGTGTTTTTTTACGGATTTATCCGGGGCAACATCTTAAATCCCATGAGCCAGTTGAGCCGGGCGGCCAGGGAACTGGTGGGCGGGCTGGAAAAAGGGGCGTCCTTCTGCCCGGATATACATACCGGCGATGAGATCGAGGAACTGGCCGAGGCCTTTGGAAAGATGAATGTGGAACTACGGGACTACATTCAGGAGCTGTCCCAGGTCACGGCGGAGAAGGAGCGTATAGGGGCGGAGCTGGACGTGGCCACCCATATTCAGTCCTCCATGCTTCCCTGTATCTTTCCCGCGTTTCCCGGCAGAGAGGAGCTGGACATCTACGCGTCCATGAATCCGGCAAGAGAGGTGGGAGGGGACTTTTATGATTTTTTTCTGGTGGACGAGAGCCATCTGGCTGTGGTCATGGCGGACGTATCCGGCAAGGGAGTTCCGGCGGCGCTGTTCATGGTGATCGGGAAAACGCTTATAAAGGATCACACGCTGCCGGGAAGGGATCTGGGAGAGGTGTTTGCCAGGGTGAACGACCTGCTGTGCGAATCCAACAGCGAGGGACTGTTTATCACGGCTTTTGAGGCCGTGCTGGATCTGGAGACGGGGGAGATGCGCTATGTCAACGCCGGCCATGAGACGCCCTTTATCTGTAAGCGGGGAGGTACTTTTCAGCTCTATCCGGTCAGTCCGGGATTTGTGCTGGCGGGCATGGAGGGCATGAGCTATCAGGCGGGCAGCATGCGGCTTGCGCCGGGCGATAAGTTTTTTCAATATACGGACGGAGTGACGGAGGCCACGGACAGAGATCACGGGCTCTATGGGATGGACCGGCTCGCAGGGGTACTGGAGCGCAACTCCGATAAGGCTCCGGGAGAGCTGCTCCCCGCGGTAAAGGAGGACATAGACGCTTTTGTGAGAGAGACCCCGCAGTTTGACGACATCACCATGCTCTGCCTGGAGTACAGAGGCCCAAGGCATACATAAGGAGGACACGAACATGGAAATAGATAAAAAGATACTGGTGGTGGATGCCGTTGTGGAGAACATAGAAAGAGTCACGCAGTTTGTGGACGGGTATCTGGAGATGTGGGACTGTCCGCCAAAGGCGCAGGTGCAGATCGATATCGCCATAGACGAGCTTTTCGGAAACATTGCCAGATATGCCTATCACCCCCAGCCCGGCACCGCCGCCGTGCAGGTGGAGGTGACGGAAAATCCCCTGTCCGTCATCATCACTTTTATGGACAGGGGAGTCCCCTTCGACCCTCTGGAAAGCGCCGACCCGGATATAACGCTGAGCGCGGAGGAGAGGCAGACCGGCGGCCTGGGAATATATATGGTCAAACAGAGCATGGATGAGATTTCCTATGAGTATAAGGAGGGAAAAAACATCCTGCGGATCAAGAAAAACTTTGTGTGACTGGCGTCCGGATGTTGATCACCATGTCTGGTGTCAGCAGGGGATATGCGGAACTTAAAACAGCATATTCCCGGAGGACGCACTGATCAATATACGGACGCCTCAAGCGTCCGGATGTTGATCACCATGTCTGTGTGTCAGCAGGGGATATGCGGAACTTAAAACAGCATATCCCCGGAAGACGCACTGATCAATATACGGACGCCTCAAGCGTCCGGATGTTGATCACCATGTCTGTGTGTCAGCAGGGGATATGCGGAACTTAAATAAGGAGGAATATTGATTATGGCTATAGCGGAACAGTTCGCGGGACTGCAGATGGATCAACTGATCGGCGCACCTCTGCGCGCGGCGGCGGACGCAAGTATCCAGTTGGCGGAGTCCACGGCGGATTTTATCAGAAAAGTAGGTTTTGACCAGGAGGGAAAAGCGCGCACGGCGACCTTTGGATATCAGAGATTCAACCCGGGGGAGGGCGGCGTGGGCAGTTTGGAGGAGATGCGGGTGGACATTCCCCTGCTGGCGGTGGTGCCCATTCCCAACCTCCAGGTGGATGAGGTCAATCTTTTATTTGATATAGAGGTAAAGCAGAGTGAGCGCCGGGACTCAGCCATGGAATTAAGCGCCGGGGCCAGCGGAAAGCTGGGCGCCCTGAAAGTGGGTATCACGGGCAATATCAGCGCGCACCAGGCCAACACCAGAAGTACCGACAACTCCGCCAAGTACCATGTGGATATCCGGGCGGCCAACCATGGCATACCGGAAGGACTTGCCAGAGTGCTGGACATGATGGCGGCAAATATGACCCCCATGCTGGCGGACAGCTCCCTGCGGGATGAAAACGGACGGGTTCTCTCCGGTCAGGCACAGATTAGGGCGGAGCGCCTTACGGAACTTCGCCTGCATATCGACAGAACGGAGAGAAGACTGCGGGCAGCCAGAGAGGGACTTGATGTCAGTCTGCAGCAGCTCCGAAAACAGGCTGCCGCCCAGTTAAATGTCTACAAGGAAAATATGTCCAGGCTGCAGGAGAGACTTGAGGAGTTGACGGATCAGGTCGGCGCCGGAGAAGAGACGGATAGTCAGGACGCTCAGGTACGGCAGCAGGCATTGGCCTACTTGGGCGCGATGGAAACCGTGCGTCAAAGCTGGGAGACCTTTGCGGAAGACGCCGGAGAGCATATCCGTATGCTGGCCGACAGCAGACAGACCCGGGCCGGGAAACCGGAATCGTTAGCTTTGAAAGCCTTGGACGCCCGGGGCAACGTGGCCGCTTATACCGCTGGCGAGATCTATTATGAGGAATTGGCGGCGGCACAGGAAAACGCACTGGAGAACCAGCGCAGCGTAAACCGGCTGGAGGAGGAACTGTTGGCCGCAAGGGCGCAGTACAGCCAGGCTCTGGGGAGCGGAGAAGATGCGTGACGAAGAAAAGAACGGTCTGCAGGATATCCGCTATGTCAAGTTGGTATCCATAGGGGGCATAGACCGGGGCATGCCCATATCGGAACAGACGAGAGAGGCCCAGGAGGCCCTGTTAAACCGGTGCCTGAGCGGTCATCCCCGGGGAGTTATCATCGGAAAGGATGTATCCCTCGGGCGCTACAGGATCGGGGAACATGAGCTGACCCTGGAGAAAGTGACTTACCATGTGGGTTTTCCCAGAAAGCCCCCGTGGGAGGACTGACGTGTGTGCGCCGAAAGGACTTTACCCTTTAGAGCTATCGCGCAGCGATTAAAACAGCAAGGACCGACCGGTGCCCAGAGAATTTACGGACGATTGAGGCCGGAAATTGCTCTGCGGGAAAAGGCACCGGTCGGGCAGCAGCGGAACTTTTATATAGGAGGAATGAACAATGAACATCGTAAAACAGAGAGAGCAGGAAAAAATGACGCTCAGGGTGGAGGGAAGGCTGGACACAGTGACCTCCCCCCAGCTGGAAAAAGAGCTGGGGGAGGAATATGAAGACCTGCGTGAACTGGTGCTGGATTTTACAGCCCTCCAGTATATATCCTCCGCGGGTCTGCGTGTACTGCTGACCGCCCACAAAAGGATGGCGGGCCAGGATGGCAGACTGGTGATCCGGGGAGCGGGCGAGAGCGTCCGGGAAGTCTTTACCATCACCGGCTTTATGAATATCCTGCATGTGGAGTGAGAACGGCTATTTTATAAACTGTTTCAGCAGTTCCTCGCACTGCTCGGGGGAAAGCTGGTATCCGTAATTGTGACCGAACTTTATATAGATCGTCTGCTCCTGTGTTCCGGCAAAGTACGTGTACAGATCTTCGTCGGAACCCTCGACGATTATGATCTCGCCGTAGTCCGCCGAATTGTATGAACCCGTCCTGCTCAGCCGGTAGATATCATAGTAGGTATCGGTCTCGCCGCGCAGAAAACGCAGGAATTCGTCGTCGGGCTGGGGGTAGATGGATATATTTATCTCGTCCTTTTCATAGGAGACCAGATATTCTCCCTCATAGGTACAGTTGAATCCTTCGGGAACCGTATAGGAGGGGAAATTGCCGCCTCCCGCCTGTGTGCCCGCGGATACATCCGGATCGACTGAAGGATCGTTCACCGGCTGCCCATAGGCTGTGCGCCCGTTGTTTTCGGTGATGCCGCTTGCCAGGAATTGATCTATGATGTAATAAAAGAGATCAATACAGTTATCCATGTCATCGGTATAAAGGCACATCACATAGGTGAGGCCGTCGGTGCCGTCCGCAATGAACACCAGTGTGAGCATATTTTCATAGATCCCGGTGATATAGGCCCCCTCCTCATGGATATCCATCACCGGGGTTTCGCCGGACTGCCCCTTCATGCTGACTGCCAGCTGCGAGGCAGTCTCTGTGGCGGAGGAGTCGGATTTCACGGTGATCTGTAAGAGATTGCTGTACTTATCATAGACGGGATTATGGTCGATGATGACGGGGACATCATAGGTTTTGGTGCCGGTGGCCTCGTCTGTATCGATCAGATTCAGTATCCGTGACGGCACGTCAAATCCCTTTCCGTTGGCGAAGGTGACATCCCAGGCGTCACCTTCCTGGGGTTGTGACGGCTCGGTTTCGTCCAGGGCCTGTGACGGTTCGGCTCCGTTCTGAGGCGTAGACGGTACGTTTCCGCTCTGGGCGGGAGTGCCCAGATAATGATGTATGTCGGCAGAGCTTTCCGGGAGGGCCTCCCCGGAGAAAGCGATATACCGGAGAGATTCTTCGCTGTCGCTTTCCACTATAAGTCCCACGTCCAGACCGCAGTCCGCCAGATAGGTAAAGGCCAGATATTTTCCCGTCGTATTGTCAAAATACAGAGCCAGATCCCGGTTGTTCACATTGCGGATCTCCAGATCCGCATCACTGTACACGGAGGTAAAGTAGCTGTACTGTTCCCGGGACACGAAACACCCCGTTGCTCTCGTTACCCCCTCACTGTCTGTGACGGTAAAGGTATTTGTCGCCCCGTCCAGCGCGAAACTGTGTCCCAGGGATGTGTCCAGGATCAGGTTCATACCGCCGTACTCACCGATATCTATGCGGTAAGTCATGAAGGTATGGATCTTGCTCTCATTGCCCCAGGTGAAGATCTCATCATAGGATCGGTTGTCCTGCCGGGAACCTGTTCCCGCAGACCAGGAGCATCCGGTCAGAGCCAGAGCCAGCGCCAGGGCTGCTACGCAATATAACATTTTTTTCATGTTTTTTCTCCTTCTATTTTGCTGACATCATTTCCCATTTTTAAGGATAATAAAGTCCCCGGTTACGGAGTAGCGCAGCGAGCCCAGCATGCTGCTGATCCCCAGCTCGCTGTAGGCCAGAGTCACGGCCTTCTCAAAGCTGTCCTGTTCCACCCTGCCCTGCCAGCGCACGGCAAAGGTTTCCATGTCTCCGGTGACATGCCGGGTAATGAGCTCTTTGTACTCGTCCATGTCCTGAGGGCATAGCCCGTTCTGTCGGTAATATTCCCGGCTGTCGTCGCTGCCGCTGTATCCGCGAACATCCTCGTCCAGCGCGAACTGCCTGTCCTTGGCGTATCCCGAGCACAGGGCCAGGTGACTGTCCGCCTGATAGAGAAAATAAGGGATCCCGGTGTTGACGGCATTGTTGGTGCAGTCGATCTCATACCACTTCCCGTCTATTTTTACCATGTTCCAGGCATGGGGCAGGTTGCCGTCCAGATAGCCTGTGACGACGACGCAATCCACGCCGCTTAAGTCACAGAGCATTCGGAACGCATAGGCGTAGGACATGCATACTCCCTTCCCGTCCACCAGGATGCCGTAAGTGTTGAATGCGTCTTCGTGGGAAAAATCCGCCGTCTTGACAAAGCCGTTCTCACGGGCCTGCGTCAGCGCGTCGTCGTCATATACGGCATGCTCCTCCAGATACAGGTACAGCGCCCGGATCTTCTCCTGGGTATCCATACCCTCTGTGATCAACGAGTCCACCACTTCCCTGGCCCTGGCGGCCACAGCCGCCTGTTTGTCGGCGAGGGTATCCCTGTCGTACAGATAGTTCACATGCAGGCAGAGCTTTTCATAGTCATAGGAAAAGCCCTGGATCCCCATGATATAGGGATTCTGATAGTATACCTTGTAGAATACATCTTTCAGTGTATAGGGATCCTGCAGGGCGGTAAAACCCTCCACGGAAATATCAGGGTTGCCGTGGACCATATTGAGAGCCAGCCATTTCTCCTGGGCAGTGTCGGCGTTGAGGTAGATCCCCTGGGGGATCCCGCTCACCGTCAGCAGATTTCCGGTTTCCATATGCGCCCGGGTGTTGTCTGCCTGAATATGAATCAGGGAATCCGGAGCGCCCAGGGCGCTGCCGTCGGCGGAAAGAATGGTATCCACGCCGGTGGAGGGAATCATTTCCATCTGGTCGCAGGGCGCAGTCTTGCCGGTCTGAGCCGTGGTGGCAGCGGGCTGGGGCGGTTCTCCCTCGTCCCGGTCAAATCCCACGGAGCCATGGAGGCAGGTACCCTCGATGGCGTAGTCGTACTCATCCCAGGACAGGTCATACGCATCCACATGGACGCGCTCATAGCGGACGGCCCTTATGGACGTGCTGCCGTCGATGTTCCGGACGGTCACTTCGGCGGGGAAGTCTCCGGGCGTGGGATACCGTCCCTGTAGCTCTTCCTCCTCGACCACGGTGAAGGGGAGTATCAGTTCCGCGGTGGAAACGGGATTGCTCAGCCCGCCTTCCCGGCCGTCCACCACGGCAGTCACAAAATATTCGCCGTGGACATTGTAATTCTGGCCGCTGTTACTGGTTTTTCCTGTGAAAAAATCGGCAATCTCGGCCAGACTGTGGCTCTCCGAGCCGGAAAATCCGTCGAAGGCGCATTCCGTGGTCTCACCAGTCCGTATGAGATACAATTGCTCCTCGGAGGAGGTGTTGATCCCGCAGTCATAGCCCGAACCGGCGCCGTCGATGGCGTGGTTGTCCACGCCTGTCCGCAGACTGCCGTCCACAAGGTTGTAGACGATATATTTTTCCGCTCCCTCCACCGGCTCCCAGACCAGGGAAAACCTGCCGTCATAGCTCACCGCTCCCTGCGCGGTGGGGGTGTTCACCTCTCTCTTTATCGTAAAAGGAATGATGACAGGTTCCTTAAGCGGCACGGCCTGATCCGCCTCCAGGTCATAGTGCAGGGCCAAATAGTAGATGGGGGCGTTTCCCCAGAGGCCGATCCCCTCATAGACATAGTCCGCGCTCTGGCGGTCCGTGGCGAGAACCGGGGTCATGGGCGAGACGGTCAGGGTTGTTTTGCCGCCGTCCACCTGCAGGGCGGCGGTGTAGTAGATCGAACTGTCCTCGTGACAGGCCGCATCCGTATGGACGGAAACCAAGTCATAGAGATCCACATTGGCGTCATAGGCGTCAAAGGAAAAGACAAAGTCAAAGGTTTCCGTCTGTTCCACATTATACAGGGGCATGATATCCCGGCTGTCGTCATACAGGTACTCGTCTTTCAGGTCCTGTACGGAGACGGTGCCGCCGTAGGAGGCCACCGCCTCCGACTCTCCGGGAGCTGCTGTTCCGGGCTCCGCTGCCCCCGTCGTTCCGGGATTCGCTGTCTCTGTCGTTCCGGGATTCGCCGCCTCCGGATTCGCTGTCTCTGTCGCCCCGGATGCCGCTGCCTCTGGACTTACTGCCCCCGTCCCTGTCTGGTTTGAGCAGCCTGCGAGCAGCAGCGCCCACACCAGCGCCGCGGCTATGATTCTATATCTTTTTCTCATGGGTCTCTCCTTGCTGGCTTTTATTATATGAACGCCGCAGCGGAGCAAAAGGTTGCGTCACCGTTCACTTTTTTTATAGACGTTGTCATCGCCGGATATGCGGATGTATCCCGTGTCCGTGACGCTGAAAGTCGCCACGGTGCCGTCGCTGAATACAGCCATGTAATACCGGGAGATCCCGGAGGGACGCTCGTCGCAGGGCAGGGCGCTCCCGAGCAGTTCCCTGATCTGCCGGACCGTGTCTTCATCCGCCCTCTCCGCGTCTGTAAATATATTCTCATCATTGCAGCACAGATACTCCAGGGAGGCCGTCATTTTCTCCGCCAGGGCCATGGGGGCGCTCTCTGCTGTCAGGGAATCGTCCCGCCAGTCTCTGTGGGTAAAGGGCAGGGTCTGGGAGTCTCCGGTGTTTCCCGCATAATTGTTAATGGGATCGGAGGGGTCGCCCGCGGCGGGGTCACTCTGCCGTAGACAGAGCGACAGAATGAGGCCCAGCAGCGCGAGGCAGGCCGCCGCCGGGAGGATCTTGGGCCAGGGCGCACTGCGCCGCCGGGGCTGTTCTTCCTCCAGAGTCCGGGTCAGTTGTGAGAGAAATTCTTCCGAGGGCTCTATTTCTTCCATGTACCGCGTGTAGTCGGACTGTAATTTATCAGACATAATCTCCCTCCTCCAGCAATTTTTTCAGCCTGTCCCTTCCCCTTGACAGCAGGGATTTTACAGTGCCCTCCGGGCAGCGCAGAACGGACGCGATCTCCCGCACCGACATGTCTTCAAAGTAAAACAGATGAAGAGGGATGCGGTACTTTTCCGGCAGCTCTTTCAGCGCCTCGCGGATCCCCAGAGACTCCCGTCCCTGGGCGGGAAGGGACTCCGCCTCCTCCAATAGCGTGGTGTGTCTGCACCAGGCGCTCCTGCGCAGGGAATGGGCGGCGTTGACGGTCACGCGGATGATCCACATCCTGCGGTGCTCTTCGTCCCGAAAGGTTTTGTCGGCTCTTATATATTTTAACAGCACTTCCTGTGTGATATCCTCCGCGTCGTGGACGTTCTGCAGCCTGGAATAGGCGATCCGGTATATGGTGCCACTGTACATGGCAACAAGTTCCTCCGGCCGCAGAGGTTTTGCCTGCTCATCTTTCAAAGTATATTCCCCCGTTTCTGTTTACTCCCGAGTGGAGACTGGGACCATGAATCTTTCGCATATAATTTATTCATTATAACATGGGCGGCAGAGGGAAACAAGTGACAGGAAAAGGGACTTGACAGTGTGGGGAGGGAGGGGTATAATACAAAACACGGGTTATAGAACACATGGTATAGAACGAATGTAATCAAACCTGGAACCTGAAAGCTGCCTTATACAGAATGATACATCCCGGGAACCAGCTTTCTCACTCAATTACCTACAATTACCTGTGCAGAAAGGAGCGCGGATATTATGCCACCCAAAGCAAAGTTTACAAGGGAGCAGATCACGGAGGCCGCCCTGGATATCGTGAGGGAGGAAGGCCTGGACAACCTGACAGCCAGAGCGCTGGGACAAAGGCTGGGAAGTTCGGCATGTCCCATTTTTACAGTATTTGAAAATATGGAGGAAGTACAGCAGGCGGTCCTGCAGGCAGCCAGGGGAATCTATAAGCAGTATGTGGACAGAGGGTTGTCGGAGAAGATCGCTTTTAAGGGCGTGGGCACACAGTATATTCTGTTTGCGGTCAATGAGCCCCGGCTGTTCCAGATCCTGTTTATGAGCGAGCACGGATCCCTCCCCAATCTGGACAATGTGCTGCCTATGATCGATGAGAGCTACGGGAGGATACTATCTTCCATCACCACAGCGTATGGGATGCGAGAAGAGATGGCCGAGAGACTGTACCGACATCTGTGGATATATACCCATGGGATCGCGACGCTGTGCGCCACCAGGATGTGCCGCTTTTCCGGCGAAGAGATCAGCAATATGATGACGGAAGTATGTAAAAGTCTCTTAAAATATATGGGGGAGGGTGATGGCAATGATTGAAGTGAAAGAGGTAACGAAGTCTTTTGGAAATAAGGAAAACGCCCTGCAGGTCCTAAAGGGCGTCAGCCTTAAGATAGAGGAGGGGGACTTTGCCGTCATCCTGGGGGCGTCAGGCTCCGGGAAGTCCACATTTTTGAATGTCATCTCGGGCCTTGAGCGCCCGGACAGCGGGGAAGTGCTGTATGGAGAGCAGGATATCACGGCGCTCTCCGACAGGGAGCTGACACAGTTCCGAAGAAAAAATATCGGTTTTATCTTTCAACAGTACTATTTACTGCCCAACATGAGCGTAGATAAAAATGTGAAAATGGGAGCCGATCTGGCGGGAAACAGAGAGTATTGGGCCGTGATCCGGGCCGTGGGGCTTGGGGAAAAACTGCGCAAATATCCCAGTGAACTCTCCGGCGGTGAACAGCAGAGAGTCTCCGTCGCAAGGGCCCTGGCGAAAAAGCCCACGTTTCTGTTTCTTGACGAACCCACGGGCGCTCTGGACGAGCAGACCGGGCGCCAGGTGCTTGACTATATCTGCAAGCTCAAACAGGAAGACGGCTTTACGATCCTGATGGTGACCCACAACCAGAACATTGCGGAGATGGCAAATACGGTGATCAGAATGAACAGCGGAAAGATATCGGAGATCTATACGAATGTAAAGCAGAAGACCGCTTATGAGATTGGATGGTGAGGATATGCTGGTAGGAATAAAAGACGCGGCCAAACTTGTGGGGATCCTGATCATCACCTGCTGTGCAGTCATGGTCTGCACCATGTTTCTGAACTATTATATGGATGTCACAGGGATCGAGGACGAGATCGTCTCGGAGCAGGTGATGGTCTTTTACCGCGCCCAGGTGGCTACGGCCAAGGTGGTCTGTGGGGTCAGCGGAGGATGCCTGCTGATAACCTCCGTGGTTATGCTGCTGTTCTATATCAAACACTATATAGATATACATAAGAAGGAACTGGGTATCCTGAAGGCTCTGGGGCAGTGCGATATACAGATCGCGGGGAATTTCTGGGTGTTTGGCATAAGTGTTTTTCTCGGCGCGGCGCTGGGCTTTGCGGGAGGCTTTCTGCTGATGCCGCTGTTTTACGAAGTGCAGAACAAAGATAAGATCCTTCCGGATATTTCGGTTCATTTTCATCCTGTGCTGCTCCTGCTCCTGGTCATGGTTCCGGCAGTCGCTTTTGCCGTGCTCGCGGTGTTTTATGCCTGGTGTAAGCTGAAAACGCCGGTGATCGATCTCCTGAAAGACCGTCTGAGCCGTCCGTCCGGGAAGAAAAGGCGCAGGGAAGATCCAGGCGGCGACGGTCCTTTTCTGGAGGATCTGAAAAGAAATACTTTAAAGGGCAAAAAGGCGCTTGTGTTTTTTATGGTTTTCGCCTCGTTCTGTTTTTCTTCCATGACGCAGATGTCCTTCAGCATGAAGGATCTGGCCAGCGTTATGATGGGGGTGATGATCCTGGTGATCGGGATCGTCCTGGCCTGTACCACGCTGCTGCTGGCGATCACCACGGTCATCCGGGGCAATACGAAAACCATCGCCATGATGCGGGTGTTCGGGTATTCCCAGAGAGAGTGCTGCAGGGCGATCCTGGGGGGATACCGGCCCGCGTCCTATATCGGCTTTGCCCTGGGGACGGTATATCAGTATGCCCTGCTCAGGATCATGGTGGATATCGTGTTCAGGGACTTTGAGGGAGTTCCCGCCTATGGGTTCGATCTGCCGGTGATGTTTCTCTCCCTGGCAGCCTTTGTCGGATTCTATGAGATCGTGATGTATGTGTTTTCCGAGAGGATCAAGAGGATCTCCGTGAAGGAGATCATGCTGGAAGGATAGTGTGGAAAGTCCGGGGCGGCTATGGCTGCTCCGGGCTTTTTTGAGGATGGCATTGGCGGGATATATGCTGATTGCCAGCAGAGGGCAAAATTGTCAAAACTACCGCATTCATGCTCTGTCGCATTGACATGCGCCTATCTGCACGGTAAAATTACAGTATAAAAACAGTCTGTCAACAGACGGTGAGAGAAAGGGGAAAAGAGATGAAGGGGAAAATGAAGAAGATGTTGTTGGCGATGGGGTTATGTCTGATAGTTGGCCTATAGAGCGCAGGGGCGGTGCAGGCGGCGGTAAACTACGAGGCATGCCCGTTCTGTGGCACTATGGTGACGAGAAATACTGTCGCCAAAGAGTGCGGGAGACGGTTTGTGCGTATATGTATGCAGCACACGAACTGCAAAGTGTTTGAAGTAACGTATGATTATTGTGATCAGATTAGGTGTGAAACCGGCGGATGTACGGGAAATCAGGATATTATGCAAAACAGGCCGTGGTCATCGCTGCAACACTGTCCTTATTGATTGAGAGGAAAACAGTAATGGTAAGCAGATTTAAGAAAGCCGCAGTCGGGTTGTTATGGATGATAGTGATATTGACGCTGTGTGCATGCGGGCAGAGAACGACGCCGGAGACTGTTTCGGACTTTGCGGATGACGGCATGGTACCGGTGGCGAAGATACATGATATGCGTCTGCCGATACCTTTTTGGAAAATTGCGGCTTATACTTTCAACGACCAATGGTTTTACTGTGTGGGGCAGAGATATGATCGGGAGTTGCAAACCGTATGTGGAAGCCTGTATCGGTGCGATCCGTTTGCAGAGTTTGAACTGAGCCTTTATGTGGAAAATTTGACTGCGATACCTCAAATGATACTTGCCGACAGAGAAAATAACTGCGTTTTGTTCGGTAAGGAGGGAGACGACAGCTTTTTTCTGGAAAAGTATGACGGGGACGGCGTACTGCAATGGCATGTGACGCATCCGTCAAGCGAACTGCTGGACAAAGGAGAAAATATTCAAAACGGTGTGATCGCGGGAGACGGCAGGATATATCTCTTTGTCTATGGTGCAGAGGGCAGAGTTTTTGTATTTGGACAGGATGGCAGTCTTTTGGAAAGTTATGTGCCGGAACTGGAAGAATTGCAGGGACTTGCGGAGGGCAGGGACAACAGAGTATATGGATACTGCCTTACCGGAGAGGAGCCTGTTTTTACATCTGTGGAGGAAGGAGGGAAATATGTTTGCCCCATGGTACCTCTACAGGCGTATGGAGGTTGTGAAGACGGAATCTACCTGTGTGTCGGCGACGGTCTGTGGAAATACGATCCCGATACGGGAGAAACGGAGAGGATGTGGTATTGGGATGACGAATATATACAGATCGATGGTATGCGGGTGCAGCAGATATTCCGTGGAAAGGAAAATATACAGGTACTGTGCCAGGAACGTCATCCGGCAGAGTATGTGTACGCCAAAGGCGAGATATTGACCTTTGCCGCAGTGAGTTATAAGGATCGGCGGGAGTATCCTCCCAAGCAGGAAGTAACTTTGGGGAGGGCATATAATTCTTTTTCCGATTTGGACTATAGCCGCATGGACGACCTGGTACGGCGGTATAACAGGCAGAGCGGGAAATATAAGGTGGTGATCCTCTATCCCGAGGAAAAGATCGAGGGATGGCAACAGAGCAATGAACTGTTGAAGGAGATAGAACTACAGCTATTGCGCGGAGAGGGTCCGGATCTGATTCAGATAGACGGTCTGGATACGAAGAGCATGGTAAGCAAGGGCGTCTTTGAAGATCTGGAGGACTATTATAAGTCCAGCGAGAAAATATGCTGGGAGGATATTCTGGAACCGGTGCGGGAGGCCTGTCTGGTGTTGGGAGAGAATGTGCTTGTAATACCGTATTTTGCTTTGGAGTCTATGCTTATCAAGGACGAAGTAGAAAGGGAGGACTGGACTCCGTGGAAATTTTTAGAGGTGACGCAGAGAGACGGTGCTGTATTGCATCCGGAGGCCTCGCAACTGGAAGCTTTTTGGTATTGTATGGGGGTGCGGTTGGAGGGACGCTTTATCAACTACGAGAAACGGGAGTGTTATTTTGACACTGCGGAATTTCAAAAGGTATTGGAAGAGTGCAGCAAATGGAAAGGAGCGGAACCACCCGTAGTGATTGCGCCGCAGGGCGAGACTGTGACGGTGGTCGAGCCGCAGGACTGGCTGCTATCTATAACATATCTTAGCGATACTTCCTTATATATCGGTCGTATGCGCAATGCCAATTGGCTGGGAATGCCGGGATGGGAGGGAGCGCAGAATATAATCGTCCCCCAGGAGACCTTTGCGATCAACAGTGCTTCCAGGAACAAGGAAGGCGCGTGGGATTTTCTGGAATTTGTGCTGTCTGAGGAGCTGCAGGATACAATAGATCAGGATTTTCCGGTGAGAACCGACAGCTTTGATAAGTATTTGGCTTATAGCTATGCGAATCCGGAAGATAGCAATGATGCATTCAGTTATGTCGTAGAATCCCGGCTGGTACCGACAGAAGAGGATTTTATCGCGATACGGGATATGGTATCAAATGCCGTGAGCCGTGATGCCATGAGCTGGGCAAGTATGGACAATGATCCCGTCCGCGTGATTCTGGAAGAGGAGGTGGGAATGTATTTTTCCGGGGACGCTACCGTGGAGGAGACTGTAAAAAAGATTCAGAGTCGTGTAACACTGTATCTCAACGAATTGTGAGACAACATTAATTACGTGGAGGAGGTAAATTTGTTATGAAGGTAAGGATGATAAAAAAGGTATGGTTGGCTGCTTTGGTATGTTTGCTGATCGGTTTACAGAGTATGGGGATGGTACAGGCGGCGGTGAATTATGAGGCATGTCCGTTTTGCGGCACTATGGTGACGAGGGGGACTGCCTTGGAAAAAGTAGGAGAAGAATTTGAAGAATGTACAGTACACACAAAATGCATAATAAAAATCATTACGTATGATAAATATGATACGGTAGATTGCCAGACGGCTGGTTGTCCTATAAGCCATAGAGTCCATTGCGGACAACAGAAGATAGTGCAGCATTTTAGAAATCAATAAAGGAGAGGCGTGTGTATGAAACAGAAAGTGAAACATAGCCTTCTCTGTCTGTTTATACCCCTGCTGATGTGTTCCTGTGGACTCCGGGAGAATCCGGAGTCCTTTTTGGACTCTGGGGATGACGATCCGGTGCCTGTGGCGCAGAGTTACGATATACAGATGCCTGTCCCCCTGGGGACGCTGAAGGCCTATACATTCAATGAACGGTGGTTCTATTGCGTAGACCCAAAGTTTGATATGGAAGAGAAACATGGTTACTATAGTCTCTACCGGAGCAGCCTGCCTGGCGGGGAGTTTGAGCCGGAACTGTGCGTGAAAGAACTGAAGGGTGTCCCCACAGTATTGCTGACGGACAGGGAGGATAACTGTGTGCTGTTCGGAAAGGGAGACAATGGGCAGTTCATACTGCAAAAATACGATAAAGACGGGGTCTTGCTGTGGTGTCAGGAATACACGGAGCAGCAGATGCAGGAACAGGGGGACAGCATACAGGACGGAGTGATCGGGGGAGACGGCAGGACATATCTCTATACCTACGGAGCGGGGGGCAGCGTCTTTGTGTTTGGGCAGGACGGCAGTCTCCAGGGAGTCCATGTGCCGAAACTGGAGGAATTGCAGGGGATCGCGGAGGGGCGGGAGAGCCGGGTATACGGATACTGCCTTACCGGAGAGGAACCCGTCTTTGCGGCCGTGGAGGGGAAAGAGAGGTACGTCTGTCCCATCGTGCCCCTGCAGGCTTATGGGGGCGCAGAGGACGGTATCTATCTGTGCGTCGGGGAGGGCCTGCGCAGATATGATCCGGAGACGGGAGAGACGGGGAAAGTATTCGACTGGGACGACGAGTATGTGCAGATAGACGGCGCGCGGGTACAGCAGATCTTCCGCGGGGCGGAGACGGTACAGGTGCTGAGTCTGGAGCGCCATATGTCGAGCAGGATAACATATATAGGAGAAATCCTCACCTTCGCCACCGTGAGCTATGGGGGGCGCGGGGAATATCCTCCCAAGCAGGAAGTGACTCTGAGCAGAGCCTATAACACGCGCTATGATCTGGAGGCTAGCTGGATGGAAGACCTGGTAAGGCGGTACAACAGGCAGAGCAGGGACTATAAAGTGGTGGTGGTCTATCCCGAAGAGGAGCTCCGGGATTCTGAGCAGAGCGATGAATTGCTCAAGGGGATGGAACTGCAACTGCTGCGGGGAGAGGGGCCGGATCTGCTCCAGGTAGCCGGTCTGGATATAAGGAGCATGGTGTCCAAGGGCGTTTTTGAGGATCTGGACGCCTATTATGCGGCCAGCGACAGAGTGAGCCAGGGGGATATTCTGGAGTCTGTCGGGGAGGCATGCAGGGTACAGGGGAAGAATGTGCTGGTGATCCCTTATTTTTATCTGGATTCCATGCTCGTCAGGGGCGACATCGACATGGCGGACTGGACGCCCTGGCGTTTTCTGGAATTTACGGGGGGAGACGGGGCGGCCATATATCCGGGGGCCACGAAGATGGAGGCTTTCTGGTACTGTATGGGAGCGCGGCTCGAAGGCCGTTTTGTGGACTATGAGAGACGGGAATGTTATTTTGAGACGGAGACGTTCCGAAAGGTTCTGGAGGAATGCGGCAAATGGAAAGCGGCGGAAACGCCGGTTATGTATGTATATGGGGATGAAGACAGTGATGAAATAGCGGAGGAGACGATTGCGGAGGCGGTTGCGGCGCAGGCAGAATGCCTGATCAACCCGACCTCTCTTAGCGACTCATCCAATATACGGGGATTTTCGTATCTGGGAGACTGGCTGGGATATCCCGGTTGGAACGGCGCGGAAAATATAATCGATCCCAGTGAAATCTTTGCGATCAACAGCGCGTCTGAGCACAAGGAGGGAGCGTGGGATTTTCTGGAGTTTCTACTGTCCGACGCGTCGCAGGATACGTTGTACAGGGGTTTTCCCGTGCGCCGGGACAGCTTTGAAGAGTATCTGGCCCATACTTATATTGACCGTATCTACAGATATGAGGAGTTTGAATACTGGGTGGAGTCAGCGGAGGACATAGTGCCCACCCAGGAAGATATCACCAGACTCAGGAGCATGGTGGACAGCGCCGTGTGCAGGGACGCCCTGAATTGGAAAAGTACCCACTGCGATCCTGTCCGTATCATTATAGAGGATGAGGTGGGCATGTATTTTGCCGGGGACGCCACGCTGGAGGAGACGGTAAATAAGATCCAGAGCCGAGTGACACTGTATCTCAATGAACTGTGAGACGCCAGGTCGTGCAAAAGTTGGGCTGCGGTGCATTGACAAACCTCCGGGAATTGTATATAATTTAGTACAATCCATGTATACAAAGTGCAACCAAAGTACAAAATTTGCGAGACAATAAAAAAGGACGGACATTTTATGATTCACGGTACAGATACATTGACCCGAAAAGCATATGCCAAGATCAATCTGGGCCTGGACGTGGTGCGGCGGCTGGAGAACGGCTACCACGAGGTGCGGATGATTATGCAGACCGTGGGGATCTATGACGTGCTGACTTTCAGGGCAGCGCAAAGCGGCATCCGCATCACCACCGACAGCGGGGAACTGCCGGTGGGAGAGGACAATCTGATCTACAGGGCGGCCCGGCTGTTGATGGAGAGCGGCAATGTACAGGAGGGCGTGGAGATCCATCTGGAAAAACACATCCCCATCGCCGCGGGTATGGCGGGGGGCAGCAGCGACGCGGCGGCCACCCTGCTGGGACTCAATGACCTGTTTTCTCTGGGGATGAAAGAGCAGCGGCTGCGGGAGCTGGGAGTGCGTGTCGGCGCGGATGTGCCCTACTGTATCATGGGGGGAACGGCGCTGGCGGAGGGGATCGGAGAGATACTGACGCCGCTGCCGCCCGCCCCCTCCTGCGTTCTGCTGGTCGCCAAACCGGATATCCAGGTGTCCACCAGATACGTATATGAACATTTGGATGCCGCAGGGGTATGGCAGCATCCGGATATCGACGGTATGCGACGCGCTATAGAGGACGGCGACCTGAGCGGTGTGACCGCCCGGCTGGGCAATGTGCTGGAGACGGTTACGGCAAAGCGCTATCCGGTGATCGCGCAGATCAAGGAGGAGATGCTTGCCGACGGCGCTTTGGGCAGTCTGATGAGCGGCAGCGGCCCTACGGTGTTTGGCATCTACAGCGGGGAGGAGCAGGCCGGGCAGGCGCTGGAGAAACTGCGGCGGCTGGGACTGGCCAAAGAGCTTTTTGTAACACAAATGGGGGTATAATATGCAGGATAATCTCAGTATGCAGATGAATGAATTTTTACCGTTGCGGGATGTGGTGTTCAACACTCTGCGGCAGGCGATCCTGACCGGGGAGTTAAAGC
The DNA here is from genome assembly GCA_964529395.1 of uncultured Acetatifactor sp. Lineage (GTDB taxonomy): Bacteria > Bacillota > Clostridia > Lachnospirales > Lachnospiraceae > Acetatifactor. Next base: position 34,363 of record CAZGVI010000023.1, on the reverse strand, counting down.
CCGGCGAGCGGCTCATGGAGATCCATCTGGCGAACAAGCTGGGGGTCAGCCGTACCCCGATCCGGGAGGCTATCCGCAAGCTGGAGCTGGAAGGCCTGGTGACCATGATCCCCAGACGGGGGGCGGAGGTGGCCCAGATCACGGAAAAGAGCATGAACGATGTGCTGGAGGTCCGCAGGGCTTTGGATGCCCTGTGCGTGGAGTTGGCCTGCGAGAGGATCACCCAGGAGGATACGGAGCGGCTGAGACTGGCCTGCGAGGCATTTGAGACCGCGGTCAGGACCGGAGATATCAAAAAGATCGCCAGAGCGGATGTGGAGCTGCATGATATCATAGTGCAGGCCACAGGCAACCAGCGCCTGGTGCAGCTGATCAACAATCTGTCGGAGCAGATGTACAGATACCGTTTTGAGTACATCAAGGACAGTACCCAGCACCAGCGGCTGATCGACGAACACCGCATGATCTATGAGAGCATCGTAAAAAAAGATAAAGAGGCGGCAAGTCAGGCGGCTCATGTGCATATAGATAATCAGAAGAAAGCGATCATCGCGCAGATACGCAGCGAGAAAAAGCGCTGAAAACATGTTCCGTGCATAAGTGTGTGAAAAAATGGCAATAACTCTATTAAAAACAGGAATGGAGTGTTGTCATGGAAAAAAGGTTTATTGCCAGATTTGCTCTCTGTATCAGCCTGTATGCAGGCGGCTGGGGGCTGGTGTATCCCCAGCTGGTGATCACATCAGACACCTGTAATGTCGTTTGCGAGGACGGGACAGAGCAGGAACATCTTAAGCAGGCGGAGCAGATGACGGCGGAGCAGCTGCAGAAGGCATTGCGGGAGGCGGAGCCGGGACAGGTACGCTACCGCAGCAGATTGCTGGAACTGCTGGAAAAGCTTTGGAAATAGAATTAAATAGACGAGGATAGCGAGATGGTGGAATGGAAACACACAGACAAAAACGCGCCCATAGGTGTCTTTGACTCAGGAGTAGGCGGCCTGACGGTAGTCCGGGAGATCATGCGCCAGATTCCCAATGAAAAAATCATTTATTTCGGCGATACGGCCAGAGTGCCTTATGGCAGCAAGTCCAGGGAGACAGTGACCCGGTTCTCCAAGCAGATCGTCCGCTTTCTGAACACTTTTCAGGTCAAGACCATTGTGGTGGCCTGTAACACCGCCAGCGCCTACGCGCTGGATGAACTGGAGCGGGAGAGCGATATCCCGATCATCGGCGTGGTGAAGCCCGGCGCTAAAGTGGCCAGCGAAGTCACCCGCAACGGCCGGATCGGGGTGATTGCCACGGAGGCCACCATCGGCAGCGAGATATACAGCCGGTACATAACACAGCTCAATAAAGACGTGACGATCTATGGAAAGGCCTGCCCGCTGTTTGTGCCCCTGGTGGAGGAGGGGCTGTGGGTGGATCCGGTGACGGATGAGATTGCCAAGAGGTATCTGGCGGAACTGATCGACCTGGATATTGACACCTTGATCCTGGGATGCACCCATTATCCGCTGATCCGCTCCACCCTTGGAAGAGTCATGGGAGAGGGCGTAACGCTGGTCAACCCGGCGTATGAGACTGCCCGGGAGCTGAAGGAACTGCTCATGGAAAAGGGTCTGCTGGGGGATCACGCGCCGACGCTTGGAGAGACGCAGTACCAGTTCTATGTCAGCGACATGGCGGATAAATTTAAGAACTTCGCCAATTCTATCATCAAGTACGGCATACTGTCGGCCAAGACCATACATATTGAGGAGTACTAGCGCTGCCACACCAGGGGGGATATGCCGGAACGGTTGGACAGGTAGGACTGCGATATATTAAGAGGTACAGATTGGACAACGAAAAAGTAGAGATATATTTTAAGAGCATATTCAGATCCCCGGTATCGGAAGGGGAACAGGCGCCGCCATGGGACAGTCCGCTGTGCCAGCGAATGGAGTACAGGGTTTTGGGCGATCATTTCCAAAGGGGAGACACCCATTACTGTCTCTATGAGGAACAGCCGGAGGGCTGGGAAGAGCCATACGGGGTCATGCTGAAATGGAAGGAAAGGGTTCTGGAGCAGCATAAAAAAGGAAAGGCGGCGTCCCGCATGGTATTTGAACCAGGGAAATGCCGCCGCGATCTCTATCGTACCCCCTATGGGGAGTTGCTTTTGGATATTCATACCCACAGGCTGGATATCCGAAAAGAGCAGGAGGGATTTTATCTGCTCCTGGAATATGGGATAAATCAGGACGGCCAGGCGATCTCCGAGAATAGGATGGAGATACGGGTCAGAATGCCACAGTGATTTATTTTAACGGTTTGGCTCCGGCCTTCTCCTGGGCTGTCTCCCACATCTTCTTAAAGAAACCTTTCTTTTTGGCGGGTTTTTGCTCTGTCTTTCCGTGCAGACCCTTTACGTCCAACACATAGATCCCGCTGACTACAGCCTTTACCTCTTTCTTCACAGGCACATTCTCAAAGATCTTTTCATCGCAGATCAGAGACATGATCTGGGGCCCCACTTTGGCCTTGATAATGGGCATTTTGGAATTGCGCATGAGCTTGGGCGTCTGGTCTATGACCATCTGCGGCAGGCCGGAATCCTTTATTTTCATACGCTTTTTGTCAATGATCAGCATGGACAGGGTCTGTTTGTTCTGCTCCAGCATCTCCTGCTGCTCTGCCTGCTTTTTCTGGGCTTTTTTCCCGAGAAAATACAGGAGAACTACAATTGCGATAAGTACTAAGAGTACGACTAAAATAACGATTTGATATGTTTTCACGGATGGATCCTCCTACTCTGTGCGCCATAGCGCATTCTCCGTTCAGTAGAGTTGAATGCGGAACACTTTATTCATTGTATCATGCCCTCAAAGTGAAATCAACCGGGATTTACCCATCTTTATGATTATTTTAGAGATTTTCCCTCAAAAGTATGCTATACTGTCTGTATATGGGCCTTAACCGAGGGCCAGCATTTTATACATTGATTTACGCAATGACTCAGGCGCCGCCTGTGTCGTGCAGGGGGATATCTTTATGGAAGAGCTTTGGAGGAGTGTGCAGACGGCAGCCGGTTTTATATCGGGACATTTGATCCTGTGGAACATGCTGTTTGCCATCATTATCGTTTTTTTTGAGAGAAAAGAGCCCAGGAGTGTGTGGGCCTGGCTCCTGCTGCTGTATTTTATTCCTTTTCTGGGATTTCTGTTTTATCTGCTGCTGGGAACGGATATGCATAAGCGGAAGATGTTCCGGATGAAGGAGGTGGAAGACCGTCTGAACGAGGAGGTGCGCGGACAGGAGCACCGTCTGTTAAACCGCCGACTGGGGGAGCAGGATGAGGATATCGACAGATATACGGATCTGATCATGTACAATCTGGAGAGTTCGGGAGCCATGCTGACCAGCGATAATGATATCAGGATCTATACGGACGGCAACGCCAAGTTTGACGCTCTGATCGAAGATATGCGGCAGGCTAAGCAGTTTATCCATATGGAGTATTATATCATCAAGAACGACGTACTGTTCCAGCGGATCATCGAGGTGCTCAGAGAAAAGGTGGCGGAGGGTGTGGAGGTGCGCATTCTGTTTGACAGTATGGGCTGCCGCACGGTAAAGAACAGGTTTTGGAGACAGCTCAACAGCTGGGGCATACAGACGGCAGAATTTTTCCCGGCGCTGCTGGGCAGGCTGCAGCTGCGTATCAATTACCGCAATCACCGCAAGATCGTGGTGATCGATAACAAAGTGGGATATGTGGGCGGTTTCAATGTGGGAAAAGAGTATTTGGGGCTGGACGAGAGGTTCGGACACTGGCGGGACACCCACCTGCGTATATCGGGGGGCGCTGTATTCGGCCTGCAGCTTCGCTTTATCCTGGATTGGAATTATGCCTCCGGGCAGAATCTGTTCACCGTCGGGCGGTATCTGGAAGAGCCCCACACAGACGACAGGGAGGGCTGTAAAGTACAGATTATCAGCAGCGGCCCGGATAACACTCTCAAACAGATAAGGGACAATTACCTGCAGCTGATCTACAGGGCAAAGCACCGGATCAGCATACAGACGCCCTATTTCATACCGGACGAATCCGTGATGAGCGCCCTGCTGATAGCGGTACGGTCCGGCGTGCAGGTGCGGGTCATGATCCCCTGCAAGCCGGATCATCCCTTTGTATATTGGGCGACGTATTCCTATGTGGGGGATCTGGTCATGGCGGGAGCCGACTGCTATACCTATGACAACGGTTTTCTGCACAGCAAGGGGCTGGTGGTGGATGACGAGGTGTTGTGCTATGGCACGGCCAATATGGACATCCGCAGTTTTTCCCTTAATTTTGAGGTGAACGCGGTGGTTTATGACGCGGGAAAGGCGTCGGAGATGACCGCGCTGTTTGATCGGGATATGGAGCGCTGCACTAAGATCACCCGGGAGTCATATGCCAGCCGGAGCCTGAAGATCCGTTTGAAAGAGCAGGTTTGCAGATTGTTGTCCCCGCTGTTATAAAATTTTGGAAGTAAGACTTTTACAGATACAGAAATTGTGGTAATATTAATAATATGCGTTAAATGTGCTGATGAAAATAATTTATTTATGAAAAGAGGAGACTATGAAAAAGAAGATGGCGATCCTGCTGACGGCGCTTTTGTCGGTGGCAATGTTGGGCGGCTGCGGTAAGGAGTCCGGCGCCTTGCGGGATATGAAAGTGGAAAAATATGTGACGCTGGGAGAATACATGGGCATCCCTGCGCAGCTGCCGTCCGCTGCCGTGGACGAGGCACAGACAGAGGAATTGTTCAAGGCGCTGTATCTGGACAGTGTCACACCGGAAATGGGTATTACGGACCGGGAGGTGGCTCTCGGGGATACCGTCAATATCGACTATGAGGGAAAGAAGGACGGGGTGGCCTTCGATCGCGGCACAGACAGCGGCGCGCAGTTGGAGATCGGTTCGGACAAGTTTATCGACGGCTTTGAGGACGGACTCATCGGGGCTATGCCCGGAGAGACCAGAGATCTGGAGTTGCGCTTTCCCGATGGTTACGGAAATGCGGAGCTGGCAGGGCAGGAGGTTGTTTTTACCGTAACCGTGAACTATATTTATCCTACTGATTATAATGACGAGGTGGTGGCGGCGCTGGGCATTCCCGATATCACCACGGTGGAGGGGCTGCGGCAGTTTGTCCGCGATTATCTGGAGACCAACGCGCAGAATGCCTACCGCGCGAAACTGGAAAATACGGTGGTGGACAATCTGATAGCGGGCTGCGTGTTTCAGGAGATTCCCGAGGCGGTGGTGCAGAGATACCGAGACAATATACAGGAGGGTTTGGAGGCGGACTGCGCCGCCCAGGGAGTGGACATCAACACATATTGTATGTACAGCTATGGAATGGATGCGGAGACTTTTATGGATCAATATGCCCAGGAGGCGGCTAAACAGAGCATGGCTTTCCAGGCGGTGGCCAACGCGGAAGACCTGAATGTGACGGATGAGCAGTTGCAGGAGAATCTGGAGCAGTATGCCGCCCAGGGCGGCTATGCCACAGTGGAAGAATTTTTGGGCGATATGGATCGGGAGGAGTACAGAGAATATTTCATGTTTGAAAACGTACTGGATTTTCTGACACAGAACGCCCAGATCACGGAATATTGAGTAAAATGCTATGCATTTAACTTTACTGAATGGAGAGTGCGCCAGGGCGCACGGAATTAAGGAATACTGAGTAAAATGTTTCGCATTTAACTCCGAAATATCTGAAATAGGAGGATTATATCATGGAATTTACAGACATTAAGGCAATTTACCGCAGTCCGGCGGACTATGCGGACAAGGAGATCACAGTGGGCGGCTGGGTCAGGAACAACCGCGATTCCAAGAACTTCGGTTTTCTGGTGATCAATGACGGCACATTCTTTGAACCGCTGCAGGTGGTATATGGGGACAAACTGGACAATTTCCCGGAGCTGTGCAAGATAAACGTGGGCGCGGCGCTGATCATCCGGGGAACCATCGTAATGACGCCGGACGCCAAGCAGCCCTTTGAGATGCAGGCGGCCGAGGTGACGGTGGAAGGCCCCTCCGGGGCGGACTATCCCCTGCAGAAAAAGCGCCACAGCTTTGAATATCTGCGCACGATCTCCCATCTGCGTCCCCGCACCAACACCTTTCAGGCGGTGTTCAGAGTGCGCTCTCTGATCGCCTACGCGATCCACCGTTTCTTTCAGGAGAGAGGCTTTGTGTATGTGCATACGCCGCTGATCACCGGCAGCGACTGCGAGGGAGCGGGGGAGATGTTCCAGGTGACGACGCTGGATCTTAAGGATGTGCCGAAAACTCCGGACGGAGATGTTGATTTTGCCCAGGACTTCTTTGGCAGGCCTACCAACCTGACGGTGAGCGGACAGCTCAACGGCGAGACTTTCGCCATGGCCTTTAAGAATATTTATACCTTTGGCCCCACCTTCCGGGCGGAAAATTCCAACACTACCCGGCATGCGGCGGAATTTTGGATGATTGAGCCGGAGATGGCTTTTGCGGATCTGAAGGACGATATGATACTGGCGGAAAGTATGCTGAAATATATCATCCGCTATGTGCTGGAGAACGCTCCGGAGGAGATGGCGTTCTTTAACCAGTTTGTGGATAAGGGGCTGATCGAGCGGCTGGATCATGTGGTCAATTCTGACTTTGCCCATGTGACCTACACCCAGGCCATCGAGATATTGGAGAAACACAACGATCAATTTGACTATAAGGTGTTCTGGGGATGCGATCTGCAGACAGAGCACGAGAGATATCTGACGGAGCAGGAGTTTAAGCGCCCGGTATTCGTGACGGATTATCCCAAGGAGATCAAGGCGTTTTATATGAAACTCAATGAGGATGGCAAGACCGTGGCGGCCATGGACTGCCTGGTGCCCGGTATAGGCGAGATCATTGGCGGCAGCCAGCGTGAGGATCAGCTCGAGGTACTGGAGAAACGTATGGAGGAGCTGGGCCTTAACAAGGAGGATTACGGATTTTATCTGGATCTGCGCCGATACGGCTCCGCCCGGCACGCCGGTTTCGGATTGGGATTTGAGCGGTGCGTCATGTATCTGACAGGCATGGGCAACATCCGCGACGTGATCCCCTTCCCCAGAACCGTCAACAACTGCGACCTGTAACCGTGAGGAACATACGGTCTAACAGGCAATTACTTGAGATGACCTAATAGGTGATTGCGAAACTTTCCTTTTGCCAGTACCGAATTGTGCAAATTGTATATTCCATAAGTAGGCCCTGCCGAACCGTCGGTACTTAGATGCCGTATTTTGGCATCTTATGTACCGCTACGGTGAGGACGGAGCGAGAGCGTGCCTACGTTGGGATATACAATTTGCACAATGACACTGGCATAGTAACCGAGTTTCACAATTACCTAAGATGCTCTAATGAGGAAAGGAGCTTGTGTAAGTATGAGGTCCGGCGCGAAAAAGTGCTTGATAACTGTGACTGTGGCGGCGCTTTTGCTTGCCACTCTGTCGGAAACCACCATGGAGACCTGGGCGACTACCATCCAGGATGTGGAGAACGCCATTACAACCACACAGAATCAGTTGGACGAGATCAACGATAATATATCCGACATGGAGGATCAGCAGGATCTGCTGGAGGAGCAGATGGAGGATCTGAATGCGGAGATCATCAATATTCTGACCAGCATCGATATACTGGTGGAAGATATCGCGCAGAAGGAGGCGGATATCCGGCAGAAGGAGCAGGATATCGAGCTGACCCAGCAGGCTTATGGGGAGGCCTTGCAGCGAGAGGAGGATCAGGCGGCGGCCATGGCGCTTCAGATCCAGTTTATGTATGAGACGGGCGAGGATACCTGGGTGAACATGTTGCTGAACAACTCCAGTTTTAGTGAGATGCTCAACAGGGTCACATACGCGGAGAGTGTCAGCGCCTATAATCAGCAGATGTTGGAGCAGTACGAGGCGACCCGTAAGGAAGTACATGATCTGTGGGATCAGTTGGAAGCCGATAAGACGGCTTTGGAGAACGATAAAGCGACTCTGGAGAACGACAAGGCGGAGATGGATGCGCAAAAGGAATACTGCGACCGGCTGGTAGCGGAACTTGAGGAGCAGTCCGAGAACTTCTCGGCCCAGATCGCCAGGGCAAAGCAGGAGGCGGCGGCGGCCAAGGCGCTGCTGCAGCAGGAGAAGAAACAGCTCAAAAAGCTGAAGGAAGAAGAGCGCAGGAAAGAGGAGGAGAGACGCCGTCAGGCAGCGCTGGCAGCGGCAGCCAAGAATCCACCGCAGGTCACCACCGGCACCAGTTACAGCTCTATCGTGGATAACGCGTCCGGAAGCGATAAGGGCAAACAGATCGCCAAATATGCCCTTCAGTTCGTGGGCAACCCCTATGTGGCGGGAGGTACCAGCCTGACCCAGGGCGCGGACTGTTCCGGTTTTACTTACCGGGTGTATATGGATTACGGTTATGAGATCTCCCGGACTTCCTATTCTCAGAGAAGCGCCGGACGTGCCGTGGATTACAGCGAGGCGCAGCCCGGAGACCTGATCTGTTATGAGGGACATGTGGCGCTGTACATAGGCGGCGGCAAGATCGTACACGCCAGTACCCAGAAGACAGGTATCAAGGTGGGCAACGCCAATTACCGTACCATTGTCGCGGTGCGGCGGATCATTTAGTTTTCCGGCTGACGGCCTGGTATTTCGGAGGTTATAAACAAGCATAAGAGGTGTGGATCATCTTCGGACGGTTCGCACCTCTCACCCATTGCGTGAGGCGGGAACACGTACAGCTCAAAAACAGAAATATTAATCGGTGCAATACCGCTGGCGTTGTCTGCGGTATGTAGGAGAGAGGAAAGATGAGATATAATAACGAGGACAAAGTGACGGATATTCAGATTGCCTATATAGGAGGCGGCTCCAGGGGATGGGCCTGGACATTCATGACCGATCTGGCCATGGAATCTCAGATCAGCGGTACCATACGCCTGTACGATATCGACAGGGAGGCGGCGAGAGCCAATGAGATCATCGGCAACCGGCTGAAACAGCGTGAAGACGTGCCTGGAAAATGGGACTATGTGGTGAAGGATACGCTGGCGGAGGCACTTTGCGGAGCGGATTTCGTAGTGATCTCCATTCTTCCCAAGACCTTTGAGGAGATGGAGGTGGATGTACACATGACGGAGCGGCTGGGCATCTACCAGTCCGTGGGGGATACGGCGGGGCCGGGAGGCATGATGCGTGCCCTGCGCACCCTTCCCATGTTCATGGAGTTCGGGGAGGCTATCAGACGATATTGTCCCTCGGCCTGGGTCATCAACTACACCAACCCCATGTCCCTGTGCGTGAAGACGCTGTATCAGGTGTTCCCGCAGATCAAGGCGTTTGGCTGTTGTCACGAGGTGTTCGGCACCCAGAAGGTATTGGCGGCCATCGCGGAGCGGGAGCTGGGCTGCGGCTCCATAGACCGGCGGGATATCCATGTCAATGTGCTGGGGATCAATCATTTCACCTGGTTTGACTATGCCAGCTACAAGGGCATTGATCTGTTCCCTGTCTATAAAAAGTACATAGACGCTCACTATGAAGAAGGCTTTGAGGAGCAGGATAACAATTGGATGAATTCTACGTTTGCCTGCGCCCACCGCGTCAAGATGGATCTGTTCAGGCGCTACGGCCTGATCGCAGCGGCAGGAGACCGACATCTGGCGGAGTTTATGCCGGGTGAGGAATATCTGAAGGATCCCCAGACGGTGGCAGGCTGGAAGTTCGGTCTGACTACGGTGGCGTGGAGAAAAGAGGATCTTAAAAAGCGGTTGGAGCGCAGCCGCCGATTGGTGAGCGGCGAGGAGGAGATACAGCTGGAACCCACGGGCGAGGAGGGCATCGTGCTGATCAAAGCGCTGTGCGGCCTGGAGAGGGTGGTGAGCAATGTGAATATCCCCAACAGCGGCCGCCAGATCGCCAATCTCCCGGCAGACGCGGTGGTGGAGACCAACGCCGTGTTTGAGCGGGATGCGATAAGGCCGGTTCTTGCGGGCAATGTCCCGGAGCAGGTGCGTGAGCTGATCCTGCCGCACCTGGAGAATCATGACCGTATTATGCGGGTGGTAATGGGGGACAATAAAGATGTGGAACTGGTGACAGAGGCGTTTATGAACGATCCTCTGGTCAAGGGCAGAGCGGCGCAGGCGGACGTGCAGGCTCTGGTAAGGGATATGATGTCCGCAACTCTGGGGTGAACCGGGTTCGGAGCCGGAAACGGCATTCGGCAAGGCAGCGCCCGGATACGAAACGCTAAGTGGAGGTAAGGCTGTGAATATTATAGTTGCAGGAAACGGCAAAATGGGGGCCACACTGACCCGGCAGCTTGCCATGGAAGGACATGACCTGACGTTGGTGGACTCCGATTCCAAAGTGTTGGAGAATACCCAGGATCGCTATGACGTTATGGTGATACACGGGAATTGCGCTACGATGGACGTATTAAAGCAGGCGGGTGTCAAGGAGGCGGATCTCCTCATTGCCATGGCGGGGGAAGATGAGATCAATCTGCTGTGCTGTATGACGGCTCATGCCATGAATCCCCGGCTTCACACCATTGCCCGGGTGCGCAACCCGGAGTATACCCAGCAGATTTATAAGATGCGGGATATGTTTGGGCTGTCCATGGCAGTCAACCCCGAGCGTCAGGCAGCCATCGAGATCAGCAACCTGCTGAAATATCCGGGCTTTTTGAAGAGGGATACCTTTGCCCGGGGCCGGGTGGAACTGGTGGAATTGAAACTCGGCGAACAGAGCAAGCTCTGCGATGTGAAACTGAATGATATGAACAGTATCGTCAAATGTAAGATTCTGGTGTGTACCGTACTGCGGGATGGCAAGGCGGTGGCTCCCGACGGTAATTTTGTGCTGCGGGAGGGGGACAGGATCTTTGTGACGGCGCCCAGCAATGAGCTGGCCACGCTGCTGCATAACCTGGGGATCATCACCCACAAGGTCAAGCGTGTGTTGGTGTGCGGCGGCGGACGTGTCACCATCTACCTGGCAAAACAGTTGGAGAAGAGCGGGATCGCGATACAGATCGTGGAACAGGATCCCAAGCGTTGTGTGGATCTGGCCAGTATGTTGCCCTATGCCGAGATCACGCAGGGAGATGCCAGCAGTGAGCTTTTGCTGGAGAGCGAGGGCGTTGCGTCCTGCGACGCGCTGGCTACGCTGACCGGGATAGACGAGCTGAATATGATCATCTCTCTCTACGGCAGCAGTTGCGGCGTGCCGCAGATCATTACGAAACTGGGCCGTGTGAATAACAAAAATATACTGGAAAATCTGTCTCTGGGCAGTATCATCAGTCCCAAGGAACTGTGCTGCAACACCATCGTCCGCTATGTGCGCGCCATGCAGAACCAGACTGGCGCCGCCAAGACTGTGTATTCCATAGCGGACGGACAGGCGGAGGCCATGGAATTTCTCGTGGATGAGAATACCCGGCATTGTAAAGAACCGCTGAAACAGTTAAAGATTAAGAAAAATGTGCTGGTGGCCTGTATTACCAAGGGCGTACAGCAGGAGATCCCAAGCGGTGACTCTTCCTTTGAACAGGGTGATACGGTCATCATCGTGACCAATGGAGACCGGGTGATCTATCAGCTCAATGATATTTTTGAATAGTGGAGATTGAAAACGACAATGAATTACAAGATGATGGGTAAATTTATCGGTCTGCTTTTGGTGGTGGAGAGCGTATTTATGATCCCCGCTCTGATCATCAGTCTGTGCAGGAGGGAACATGGTTCCATCATAGGCTTTACGGTAACGATCGTGGTTCTGTGGGGGCTGGGGATGTCGCTGCGCCTGTTGGGCCGCCGGGCAAAGACGAGCTTTTTCGCCAAGGAGGGGCTGGTGTGCGTGGGGCTGGGCTGGCTGATCATGAGTCTGCTGGGCTGTCTGCCCTTTTTTCTGTCGGGGGCGATCCCCCATTATATAGATGCTCTGTTTGAGATGGTATCCGGCTTTACCACCACAGGAGCCTCTATTTTGGAACAGATAGAGGGGCTGCCCTACGGTATCCTGTATTGGCGGAGTTTCAGCCATTGGCTGGGCGGAATGGGAGTGCTGGTGTTCCTGCTGGCCATCCCCACGGAGGGTCAGGGAGGCAGCGGCTTTACCATGCATCTTCTGCGGGCGGAGAGCCCCGGCCCCAATGTGGGTAAGCTGGTGCCTAAGATGAAACAGACCGCGCAGATCCTGTATGTGCTCTATATCGTGCTGACGGTGCTGAACGTGATATTTCTCCTTATAGGCGGTATGCCGTTGTTCGACGCCGTATGTACGGCTTTCGGCACTGCGGGAACGGGCGGATTTGGTATCAAGGCTGACAGCATCGCCGGATACAGTCCCTATATTCAGAATGTCTGCACAGTGTTCATGCTGCTGTTTGGCGTGAACTTCAGCTGTTATTATATGCTTTTGCTGCGGCAGGTGAAAAGTGTATTTAAGGACGAGGAACTTCGTATGTATCTGGGGATCATACTGGCAAGCGTGCTGTTGATCGTCTGGAATCTGAGAGGTTTTTACGACACGCTGGAGGAGACGGTGAGACATGCGGCGTTTCAGGTAGCCAGCATTGTCACCACCACGGGATACGCCACTACGGACTTCGATCTCTGGCCCGGTTTTTCCAAGGCCATATTGCTGTTTCTGATGGTCATCGGCGCCTGTGCGGGCAGTACGGGCGGCGGTTTTAAATGCGGCAGAGCGCTGCTGGTGGTAAAGAACATGTTGCGTAGCGTGCGTCAGCTCATCCGCCCCCAGCGGGTGCAGGTGGTGCGCATGAACGGGCAGACGGTGGATGAAAAGGTGCTGGCCAATACCAATACTTATGTGGCGGCTTACGTCATTATCATCATTGCCAGTTTCCTGCTGATCTCAGTGGACGGTTTTTCCATAACCACCAACCTCTCGGCGGTATTGGCCTGCTTTAACAATATCGGCCCCGGATTTGAGGCGGTGGGTCCCACCTGTAATTTTGCCTCCTACAGTATTTTTTCCAAGCTGGTGCTGATATGGGATATGTTGGCGGGGAGACTGGAGATATTTCCGATCCTGATTTTATTCTCCAGAACGACCTGGAGACAGAGATGATTTGCCGAAGAGAGAAAGCCCTGTGTTATGTATCTGCGTGCGTGTCGGTTTGATACAGTTTGTTTTGGGGGAACGAAGAACTGATCTTCTTCGTTCCCCCTCCTTATATTTTGCCTGCAACCCCTATACCTCTGCGATCAGCTCCACTTCGCAGAGCACGTTTTTCGGCAGGGTTTTCACAGCCACGCAGGAGCGGGCGGGTTTGCCGGTGAAATACTGTCCATAGACCTCGTTGAACGCGGCAAAATCGTCCATGTTCGCCAAAAAACAGGTGGTCTTTACAGTCTTCTCATAGGAAGAGCCTGCCGCCTCCAGCAGAGCGCCCAGATTTTTCATGACCTGGTGTGTCTGCTCAGCAATGGTAGTGCCCACTATCTCTCCGGTGGCCGGATCAAGTGCGATCTGCCCGGAGGTATAGAGCAGCCCGCCGGTAACAAAGCCCTGAGAATAAGGTCCGATGGCGGCGGGAGCGTTTGGGGTAGAAATCTGTCTCATAGATAAATCCTCCTGATCTTACATTGTGTGGGTTCTTTTCAGGAACCCTTTTCAGTATAACACAGCGGAGCAAAAAAAAACATCTTTCCAACAATTTTTTACATTTACTAAAGAGACTGCCGGGGCTAGAATAGCCTTGTTCAGTGCGGGAGATGTCGGGAATATGCGCAATCGGGCATGACCCGCGGGGAGGATGATCTGAACGGGTGTTTCAAATACTGATCGACGCGGTGACAGGGGGATAGCCCATGTTGCGCAGAAATGAGGTAAATCGTGGAAAAGAAACAACATTCAAAACTGGCGTGGCTCTGGGAAAACATGAAGGGATACCGGGCGTTGTATATACTGAGCCTGCTCGGGACGATCCTGTACAATGTGATGCAGTTGACAGTGCCCTATGTATCACAGAAAATCATCGATCTGTTCCTGAGCGGGGAGCAGGCGGTGGAAAACCTGGCGACCAAAAGAGATCTGTTCTGGGAGCTGGTGATCGCGATGGTGGTGCTGACTTTTGTGAGGACTTCCGTTGTGTATCTGTCCTGTATGGGCGGTGAGGTGACTTCACAGAAGGCGCTCTACAGGATCCGCACCTATCTGTTTGACAAGATTGAGAGACAGGATATGCATTTTTACGCTACATACCGCACCGGCGATCTGATGACCAGAATGACCGGCGACCTGGATGCAGTGCGGCATATGGTCGCCTGGGTCATCCGAACCATTGTGGAGTCGCTGGCGCTGATGGGTGCCACGGCGGTGTACTTTTTCTATATGGACTGGCGGCTGGCTCTGTGCATGTTTGCCATAGCGCCCTTTATATTCCTGATTATAATTTTGTTTAAAAATAAGGTTGCGCCCAGGCATAAGGAGCTGCGGGAAAAGCTGGCGGAGATGAACACCATCGCCCAGGAAAACATTTCCGGCAACCGGGTGGTAAAGGCTTTTGCCAGAGAGAAGTATGAGATCGAGAAGTTTGACGACTGCAATACTTCCTATTCCCAGACCAATCAGAAGACGGCGCTGACCTGGCTGACCTACTATCCCTATGTGGAGTCCTTTGCCAACCTGATGCCGGTGGTGCTGCTGTTGGTGGGCGGTATCTTTTTGATCCGGGATCAGATAACCATGGGGCAGTACGTGGCCTTTTCTGGCCTGATTTGGGCCATCGCCAACCCCATGCGGCAGCTTGGCAATATCATGAACGAGTTTCAGCGGTTCTCCGCCGCCGCCGAGAAAGTCATGGAGATCTATTATTCCGAACCGGAGATCGTGGATAGGCCGGGCGCCATAGACCGTCCGGAGCGGTTTGAGGGCCGGATCGAGTTTAGGCATGTGAGTTTCAAGTATGCGGACGGCAAGCTGCCGATCCTGCATGACGTGAGCTTTACGGCTGAGCCGGGAGAGACCGTGGCCATCATGGGAGAGACGGGCTGCGGCAAGACCTCCCTGATCCAGCTCATCCCCAGATTTTATGAGCCCACAGAGGGAGAGGTGCTGGTGGACGGTATTCCGGTGCAGGATATGAAACTGCATCAGCTGCGCAAAAATATCGGGCTGGCTACCCAGGACGTGCTGCTGTACTCCGACTCCATAGACGGCAATATCGCTTTCGGCGACAGTCACATCACTCAGGAGCAGGTGGTGAAATTTGCCAGATACTCGGCGGCCTCGGACTTTATCGCCCGCATGCCTGAAGGGTATGACACCATCGTGGGAGAGAGAGGAGTAGGTCTCTCGGGCGGGCAAAAACAGCGTATTTCTCTGGCGAGAGCCCTGGCGGTACGCCCCGCCATCCTGATCCTGGACGATACCACCTCCGCAGTGGATATGGAGACGGAAAAGCAGATCCAGCACAGTTTGGGCGAGTTGGATTTTCCCTGTACCAAGATCATCATCGCCCAGCGGATATCCACCACGAAATACGCGGATAAGATCCTGGTGCTGCAGGACGGCAGGATCACGGAGTCCGGCACCCATGAGGAATTGATCGCGAAGAAGGGATATTACTATCAGGTGGTGCAGCTGCAGACCGGAGAGCAGAGTGCGGAAATCGGAGAGGAGGTGTAGAGATGGCAAGAAGAAATACTTATCGGGAAGACGAGGTGCTGGAAACACCTTTTGACTACCATCATTTGCTGCGTGCGTCTGTCTACATCAAAAAATATATGGGAAAAATGATACTGGCGCTGAGCCTCAGCGCTGTGGGCGGGATCACGGCTCTGTTTGGGCCGATGCTGACCCAGCGGGCGCTGGATGAGGCGATACCGAACAAGGATATGCGCATGCTGGTGACTCTGGTGCTGGTGCTGGTGGGTACCTACGCGGTCAGCGTCCTGTTCACCACCGTACGCTCCAGGATCATGGTGCGGGTGGGACAGGGAATAATATATGACATCCGCAAGGATATTTTTGCCCATCTGCAAAAACTGCCGTTTCAGTATTACGACGACAGGCCTCACGGCAAGATATTGATTCGTGTGGTAAACTATGTCAACTCCGTGTCCGACATGCTTTCCAACGGATTGATCAATGTGGTGCTGGAGATATTGAACCTGATCTTTATTGTGATCTTCATGTTTCTGGTGGATGTGAAACTGTCGCTGGTGGTGCTGGCGGGCGTGCCGGTGCTGGGGGTATTCCTGCTGTATATCAAGAAACGCCAGAGGAGAGCATGGCAGCAGGTATCCAACAAGAACTCCAACTTAAACGCCTATCTGCAGGAGAACATCGTGGGAGCCAGGATCACCCAGATCTTTGTGAGAGAGGACGAGAACTGTGAGACTTTCGGCATCCTGTGCGACCGCTGCAAAGCTGCGTGGATGCAGGCGGTGAAGTATAGTAACCTGGTGTGGCCCGGCATCGACAATATCTCCGTGTGGGTCAGGGCGGCGGTGTTCATCGTGGGTCTGCTGGTCATGGGGCCGGAAAACGTGAAACTGGGCGTGATCGTGGCCATTACCTCCTATGCTTCCAGATTCTGGCAGCCGATCATGAACCTGGGCAATATATTCAACAACTTTATAAATAATATCGCGTACCTGGAGCGTATCTTTGAGACTTTGGATGAGCCGGTGACGGTGGCGGATGCGGAGAACGCGATCTCCATGCCTCCCATCAAGGGCCAGGTGACTTTTGAGCATGTGACATTTGCCTATGAGGAGGGCAAGGACGTGTTGAAGGATCTGTCCTTCACCGTACAGCCCGGCGAGAGCGTGGCGCTGGTGGGGCCCACCGGAGCGGGCAAGAGTACCATTGTGAATCTGATCTCCCGGTTTTATAATGTGAACAGCGGCCGGGTACTGATCGACGGACAGGACATCTCCCAGGTGACGCTTCAGTCCCTGCGCTCCCAGATGGGGATCATGCTGCAGGACAGCTTTATCTTTTCCGGCACCATCGAGGATAACATCCGTTACGGCAAGCTGGATGCCACTATGGAAGAGATCAAACGGGCCAGCGAGACGGTATGTGCGGATACTTTCATCAGCCGCATGCAGGACGGCTACCAGACGGAGGTAAAAGAGCGCGGTTCGCTGTTGTCCCAGGGACAGAAACAGTTGATATCCTTTGCCAGGACGCTGCTGTCAGATCCTTCCATATTGGTGCTGGACGAGGCTACTTCCAGCATTGACGTACAGACCGAGCGGGCGTTGCAGCAGGGCCTGGATGCTATGCTGCAGGGCAGGACTTCCTTTATCATCGCTCACCGTCTGTCCACCATCAAGAACTGCGACAAGATCATGTATATCGATCAGGGCGGGATCATGGAATGCGGCACCCATGAGGAACTGATGGCGAAGAAGGGATATTACTACAGGCTGTACACGGCACAGATGGAAAATATCGCGTAAGTGTTTATAGAGTAAAATAGATTCCCCCTTGGGCGGGCGTTATGTCTGCTCAAGGGGAATTTTCTCAGGCCAACATAGGCGATATTTTCAGCGTTTTTTAAGATATTTACAAAAAATAAGAAGGGGAAAATTGAGATGAAAAAAATTTTGTTTATCATATCACTGCTGGCAGCATTGGGACTGTCTGCCTGCGGTGAGCGAGGGGAAGCGACAGAGGTCGAACCATTGCCGGAAACAGGGCAAATTGCAGTGGCAAGTTTTCAGCAGATGAAACTCCCCATTCAGTTGGAGGGGGTGGAGCATTATGCTACCGACGGAAAATGGTTCTACATATCGCGGCAAAAAAACGGCATGTACCAGATCCTGCGGGGCGAGATCAGCAGGGATTACGAGGGGGAAGTCTTTCTGTCCAAGGAAAAGGCCATTTGCCTGGCATTGGCAGTGGACAGGGAAAGCCGTTGCTTTGCGCTGTGGAAGGAGTCGGGCTGTGTTTTTCTGGAAAAATATGACGAAACCGGGAATCTGCTGTGGCGCGCAGATCAGGATGCCTCACAGTGGTCAGATATAGAACGCCACAATTCCGTCACCGATCTGTCCATAGAGGGAGGCATAGCCACGACAGACGGCAGACTGGCTCTCTATACCCATGGCACGGCCAGCCTTGTGATACTGTTTGACGAAAACGGGAATATGTTACAGATGGATACCTGTGAGCTGGAACGCCTTGACGGCATTGCAGCGGGAAAAAACGACCGGGTCTACAGCTATTGCATCACCGGTGAGGGAGAGCCCATTCTGGCAAACATTGAGGAGCCCTCCCAATGCTATGTTCTTCCTTTCAGGCCGTTGGGGGTGTACAGCGGACATGAGGAAGGCATTTATCTGAGTACAGATGAGGGATTGTGGGTTTATGACCCAGAATCAGGGCATACGGAGATCAAGTGGAGATGGAATGATGAATATATGAATGTGGACTATCGCCGTCTGCGGGACATCTTTTGCGGTGACGGGGAATGGTATCTTATGTGCCCTGTTCCCGGAACACTTCTGGGGTACGGATCAACCGAGGTCACCATGGTTTCCGTCAAAGACGAAGACCGCCGGGAATACGGCAAAAAGGAGATTGTCACCCTGGGATATGTGGGCACGGACCAGTATCTGGAAATGCTTGTGAACCTGTACAACCGGCAGAGTAAAGAGTACCGCATTGAGCTTATTCCTTATGGTGATGGGCAGGAGGATGTGACGGAGAGTCTTAACGCGTTTGAGTCAGAGCTGCTCCGGGGAGACGGACCGGACATAATCGAGGTCGGCGGCATCTATGTGCGGAGTCTTGCGGACAAGGGAACTTTCTGTGATCTGTCCGATTACTATGCCACAAGTCAGAGAGTCGCCGGGGAATCCATTCTGGATGAAGTCTGGAAGGGTATGCAGCCCATGGGGAAAAAGGTGTTGGTGATCCCCTCTTTTACCCTGTACGCGCAGGCCTGTGAAGAGCCCATTGCGGCGGAGGAATGGACGCCGCAAAAACTCATCCAACTGGCAGAGCAGCAGGAGGAACTGTGGTATTTTGGTACGCCGGGCACGTCGCTGCTCCAATACTGCACGATGGCGCGGTTTGGTGAATATGAGCGCTATGTGGACTATGAGGAAAAAACGAGTCATTTTGACTGCCCTGAATTTCGCTGGATACTGGAAAATTGCGCTGAGGCGGGAAAGGAAGCCCACCATCCGGAGGCCCTTGTCCTTAACAGTAATGAATCCCCGGCTTTTTTGTACGACTATTATATAAACAATATGGCTCAGTACCTGTGGA
This sequence comes from uncultured Acetatifactor sp., assembly GCA_964529395.1. GTDB lineage: Bacteria > Bacillota > Clostridia > Lachnospirales > Lachnospiraceae > Acetatifactor. The sequence goes on along the minus strand of CAZGVI010000023.1, from coordinate 15,017 downwards.
TGTGCCAAAATCTGAAAACCATGGGCTGTTACTGGGTAGGATACCCTGGCTGGGACGGCGCCTTTTATCAGATGACTCCCACCAACATGTTTGCCATGAACCGGAAATCTCAAAACAAAGAGGGAGCCTGGGATTTTCTGGAATATATCTTATCGGAGGATTGCCAAGATCAGATTGATTGGGCATTTCCCGTGAGAAAAGAGAGCTTTGACCGCTATTTGAAAACCTCTTATCCCAGCAGGGAGGACAACCAAAAGATGGCCGCGGAATTCGGTATCTCCTTCACCAGTTATGCGCCCACAGAGGAAGATTTTGAAAACCTGAGATATATGGTGACGCACTCCAGGATCCGTATAACCTCCAGCCCCATAACAGATATAATATATGAGGAGGCAGGCATGTATTTCACGGGAGACGCAACTCTTGAGGAAACCGTACGCAAAATTGACAATCGGGTGACATTGTATTTAAATGAGTAAGTTTACGGGTTAAAGCAGGGCGTTGGATTTGACGAAACAGTGTGCAGATAAGGGCACAGGTCATTCAGAGCCGAGTGCAGATGTATCTGAGCGAGAGACAGTGATTTTCATGCCCCGGGAAATGCGGACAGTTCCGAATTTCCCGGGGCATGTGTGCTCTAACTGCTGATCTTTTATTGTATTACAGATTGGCGAACTGCGCCATATACAGGTCATAATAAAATCCCTTTTTCTCCATCAGTTCGGCGGGTGATCCCTGTTCCGCGATGCCGCCGTTATTGATGACAAATATGCGGTCTGCATTCTGGATGGTGGAGAGCCGGTGGGCGATGACAAAGCTGGTACGCCCTTTCAGCAGGGACTCGATTCCCCTCTGCACCAGGATCTCCGTGTGGGTGTCAATGCTGGAGGTGGCCTCGTCGAGAATGAGGACTCTGGGCTGGGAGACCATGGTTCTGGCAAAGGCGATCAACTGCCTCTGGCCTATGGACAGGCCGGCTCCCTGTTCCTTCAGTTCAGTGTTGTATCCCTTTTCCATTTTCATAATAAATTCATGGGCATTGACGGCCTGGGCGGCGGCGATGATCTCCTCGTCTGTGGCGTCAAGCTTACCGTAAGCGATATTGTCCCGCACGGTTCCGTGAAAGATGAAATTGTCCTGGGTCATGACGCCCATCTGCTTGCGGAGAGAATCGATCTTCACCTTTTTCAGATCGTATCCGTCAATGCGGATGGTTCCCTTCTGTATATCATAGAACCGGCTGATCAGGTTGACGATGGTGGTCTTGCCGGCGCCTGTGGGGCCTACCAGCGCGATGGTCTCGCCGGGACTGGCGGTAAAGCTCACATGATCCAGAACCTGGGTCTCGTTTTCCGTTCCTTCGTCATAGGTGAAAGACACATCTTCAAAAGACACCGTTCCGGTGATCTCGGGGAGTTCTCCTGCGTCCGGGGCATCCTGGATCTCCGGCTCCGTATCCAAAATATCAAAAACACGTTCCGCTGCCGACAGGTTGGTGACCAGCTGATTTAAAAAAGTACTCAGGTTGGCAATGGGGTTCCAGAACATGGTGGCATAAGAGCCGAAAGCCACCAGCACGCCCAGAGAAATCTCGGGAGCGCCGATCAGCTTTACCCCTACCAGATACAGCATCATGAGACTGATTCCCCAGGAAGTGTCAATGATGGGGAAAAACAAGTCCGCGGCGCGGCAGGCATGGATAAAGGAGGAGCACTGCTCCTGGGCAAGCTCATTAAACTGATTTCTGGTCTCTTCCTCGGCATCCAGGCTCTGTACCACCCGGATACCCGCCACGTCCTCATGCACATATGCGTTCACGTTGGAGGCCTTTTTCCGCACAAGCTGCCATCTCACATGGTTGGTTTTCTCCACCAGGAAGATGCCCACCGCCATGAAGGGCAGAGTGCACAGGGCCGCCAGGGCCAGCCGCCAGTCCTTGACAAACATGATCACCAGCACCCCGATGATGGTGAGGGTATTGGGGATGATGTTGGTGACGGCCTTGGAGAGCACGTCCTTCAGAGAGTTTACGTCCCCGATGATCCTTGCCAGTATCTTCCCGCTGGGGCGGCTGTCAAAGAACGTAAAGGAGAGGGACTGAATATGTTCGTACACGTCCTCGCGTATGGACAGAATGATCTTGTTGGATATATAGGACATACCATATATACGGATCTTCACCATGATCACATACAGGATGTTGATCGCCACCGCAAAGGCGGCCAGGCGCAGCAGTCCGTTAAAGTCATATTTTGCCACATAGTCATCTATGGCGGATTCGATCAATATGGGATTGTACAGACTGATCCCTACCGTAATGGTCATGGCCACCAGAACCAGGATCACCTCTTTTGTGTATCCTCTCAGGTATCCCAGCAGCCGGGTCACGATCTTCTTAGCGTCCGTTGCCTGTATATGTTCGTCTTCACGAAAAGAATTAACGGCCAATTATATCACCTCTTTCTGTTCCGGGTATTGCGCCATGTAGGTGGCGTAATAGAGCCCTCTGCGGGCCAGCAGTTCCTCGTGGGTGCCCCTCTCGGCGATCCGGCCTTTATCCAGGTAGATGATCTCGTCCGCGCCCCGCACTGCGGAGATCCGATGGGCAATAATGATCTTGGAGGAATCGGTTATGGTCTTCAGCATTTTCTGTATCTCATGTTCCGTCTCCATATCCAGGGCGGAAGTGGAATCGTCCAGGACCAGGATGGGGCTCTTTTTGGAGAGCGCTCTGGCAATGCTGATCCGCTGTTTCTGACCGCCGGAAAGCCCCACTCCCTTTTCGCCGATCACGGTGTTGTACTGTTCATCCATTTTCTCGATAAAATCCTGTGCCTGTGCCATCTTGGCAGCCCTTTTCACCTCCGGCAGTCCCATGGAATACCGCTTGCCCATCTTGATGTTTTCCTCGATGGTGTCGGAGAAGAGGAAAACATCCTGCATGACCACAGAGCTGGCGGCGCGCACCTGAGAAAGCTCCATATCGCGGATATCCGTGCCGTCGATGAAGATGCTGCCCTCGCTGGGGTCATAAAAGCGCTGCAGGAGGTTGATGAGGGAACTTTTTCCGGAACCTGTGGCCCCCATGACGCCCAGAGTTCCGCCCCTGGGAAGGTCAATGTCGATGCCGGACAGGATCGTGCTGCCGCCTAAAGTCAGCGTCACATTTTCAAACTTCAGATCCCCCTGTACCCTGTCAAGATGCACGGCGTTTTCGCTCTGGACAAGCCGGGGCTTTTCGTCGGCGATGGCCTTGATCTTCTTGTAGGACGCAAAGGAGGAGGATAATTCGTTGGCCAGTTCGGCAAACATATCCAGAGGCCAGGTACAGTCTCTGGAATACTCCACGAAAGCTACCAGGGAGCCCAAATCCATCTTTCCACGGATGACCAGCAGACCGCCGAGTATGGCGCAGACCACGGGGAGTACAGCTCCGATGAAGTGATAAATGGGATAGAATCTGGCCACGATCCGGGCCTGCTCCATATTTAGTTCATAGTAGTGCTTATTGTGTTTCGCGAATTTCTCAATCTCAAATCTCTCTCTGGCGAAAGCTTTTACCGTTCGCACTCCGGCCAGATTCTCTTCGGCCACCGTGGTCAGCCGGGCGTTCTCCTCACTGATGTCTGAGTATACTTTGTCGAATTTCTTCTCCAGGGCAAAGCTCAGCCCGCCGCCGAAGATCATTACGGCCAGGGGTAGTATCCCCAGCAGGGGACTTAGGGAAAACATGCAGTAGAGCACGGAAATTATGTACAGGGTGATCTGTATGATCAGCATTCCCGTCATGCCGAAGGCATCCTTTACTTTGTCCACGTCCTCCTTGACTCTCGCCATCAGTTCGCCCGTGTTGGTATTGTCGAAATAATCCATGGATAGTGTCTGGAGATGGGCAAACAGGTCTTTTCTCATCTCGGTGCCGATGGTCTGGCTGTTCCTGTCGAAAGTAAATTCCTTACAATAGCCGAACAGGCTTCTGCCGATTCCCAGCACCACCAGAGCTACAAGCAGGAATCCGAACCTGGAGAAATCTCCGCCCACGAAGGATTCGTTGACGATGATCCTGGTGATCTGCGGTGTCAGCATCTCCAGAAGAATGGCCAGGATCAGGCTTACAATGGCAAAGACATAGCTTTTCCAGTAGGGAAGTACATAGCGTCTTAACTTTTTCAAATAAATCTCCTCCTATTTAGAGTTCCGCATATCCTCAGAAAGCCCACAGAGCCGGTGCTCCGGATATGGCCGCGGCAGCGTCCCTATCCGGAGCAGTGGGCTTTCTGAGGATATGCTGTTTAAAGTTCTGCATATTCCCTACATGCACACATCGCAGGTGAATGATAGCCGACCGCAAGCGCTCCGCTATCATTCAGTGCGCCTTTCGGGAATATGCTGTTTAGAGTTCCGCATTGCTTTAGAATCAAAAAACCCGGACAAACGCTGCCCGGGTTTATAAAAGCATTGTTTAAATGATCTTTCCACCAAAGTGTAAAAAATCATGTATGCGAAACCGAGGTAACTGTGTTGTTTTTGATACAATAAAAGGTATTATATCCTGCACACGCGTTATAAGTCATTTTTGCTACCTCACTTTCTTTCATATTATCGGCGGGTGACTGAGCCGCCGACATATACTATTCAACCACATTGCGGAGCCGATGTCAACTGTTTTGTGGGAAAAAGAGAATCCCCATCCCTCGGAACTGGGGGATGGGGATTGGAATAGGCGGGCCTTACAGCCGCCGGAATGGAAAAGCGGGACTCAGCCGCCGAAAAAGCTAAGGAAATTGAATCCTGTAGGGAGCGGAATCGTAAACATATATATTGTGCCCAGCAGGAACCCGACGATAGCCACGCCGGTGATAAACACGCGGTTCGGCAGTCTGCGGAACGTGCCCACGATACCGAGCATGAACAGAACCACAGAGTAGATGACAGTCACAAGGTTGAAGGTGTCACCTTTTGAGTTATCTTCCTGTCCCTCGGCGAGCAGCGCATCACTCTCGGCGAGAACTTCCCGCGCGTCGGTGTAATAACTCTCAATATATTCCGAATCGCTAAACGGACTTGTGACCGCCAGGTCATTATTCAGAACCCAATCCACAATATCATCCGCGTCAAAGTCAAAATCGTATCCTATCATTTCCGCCATCGCGTCGGTAAGGTTATCCTGGCAGATAAAGTAGATCTTGTAAGCGCTTTCGCTGAGCTGATCCTCGTTATCGGTTTCAGCGGCATACAGCAGTTCCACTTCATACTCGCTTATCAGATTCCACACCTGCATATCCTGCATAAGCGACTGCGACGCTTCGTTCCAGCGGGCGTTTCCGTCGGCGGCAAGATTATTGCTCCGAGTATAATTTGTGGACATATTTCCGCCGTGCAGCGAACCGATCCATGAGGCCCAGGCAGTGGCAAGCGCCGTTATCCCCAGAAAAAGGGCTATAACAATCTCAAGGATATCCTCCTTGCTGCGCTTTTTGGGGCTGGAAGAGTTCTGTTCCATCCCCTGTGTTTCGAGTGTTTCAGTAGTCTCAGACATAAGCATCCTCCTCATAAATAATAGTATGTAACCATTTAACCTGCGGGAATATTATAAGCGCTGTGGGCATAAAGAGGAGGAACGGGGCATGAATCGCACCAAAATGGTCCTGAATCGACAGCGGCCATGGAGAAAACAATTCTCCACAGAAAACAATTCTCCTGAGAAAACAATTCGGTTTCTTACATTAATTTTAGGACAAAAAATAAGTGTTTTAAGGGGAAAATATGCGTTTCTTCCAGAAAAGATACGTTTCAGGACAAAAAAAGTGCGTTTCATGACATATAATATACGATTCAGGTCTTAACAGGCACACGCGGCAGAATATGTGATATAAAAAATATGTGGCACATTTAACGAGAGGGAGCGGGCCTAACATGATAAGAATAGCGTTCTGCGATGACGATGTCTCTGTGCTGGACGAGATGCAGGGGTTCCTTGATCAGTACTGTCGGGAGAGGAAACGGAGCCAGGAGATCATACATACCGTTTTTCAAAGTCCTGTGGATATGATGGTCAAGATCGAGCAGGGCATCCGATTTGACATTCTGTTTCTGGATATCCTGATGCCCGGACAGAACGGGATCGAGACGGCGGCGGAGATACGCAGTTATGACAAAAATATTAAAATCATTTTTCTGTCTTCATCCGCCGAGTTCGCAGTACAGTCCTACACGGTGGAGGCGTATCTGTATCTGCTCAAGCCGCTGCGCTGGGAGGCCTTTTTACAGGTGATAGACTCCGTGCTGGAAAAGTATGAGCTGGAGCGGGAAAGCAGACTGATTCTGCACTGTAAGAACGGGATTACCAGCCTCGATCCGGAACGGCTGGAATACTGCGAGGTGATCCACCATACGCTGCTGTTCCATCTGTCCTGCGGGAAAGTGCTGGAGAGTACCGGCAGTCTTGACGAACTGAGCCGCCGCCTGAAACCTCACGGATATTTTCTGAGGCCGCACCGCTCCTATCTGGTCAATCTGGGCTATATACAGAGTATTTCCTATAAGGCGATCACGATGTTCAGCCAGGCGGAAATTCCTGTGCCCCGGGGAAAATACAAAGAGATCAAGGACGCGTTTCTGGAGTATGCGTTTCGAGACGGGCGGTTGATCTCCTCCTGCCTGTCCCTGTGAAACGGAGGGTCCCTCTTACGGCTCTTTTCTGAGACAATGTCAATTGGGGATATTATCGGTACGATTCATGCGCGGCTCTTTGTGTTTGTGTCCACAGCCCCTATAATACCTATGTAAGTTATGCAGCTGCATAATCATATAAATCAGGAGGATTATGAAAATGAAAAAGAAATTTTGCCCTTTGATGACACTGGCTCTGTGTCTTTCTCTGGCTGCCTGCGGCGGCAGTCCCAGCAGTACCGGCGGCAGCGTGGAGAACAGCACCCCCGGTTCTTCGGCTCCCGTGGAGAGCAGCGCTCCTTCCACTGATGAGTTCGAGTCCGAGTCGGCCGAAACCCCGGATGCTCCGGATGATGCGGCAGCAGACGCGGCAGGTTATCAGGAATACGCTGTTCTGGGATACATTGAACCCTATGCGGCTCCTTCCGCGGAGGAACTGGCCGGAACCGTGTGGGAATTTGCCGGCGGCTTTACAGAAGGCAGGGATATGGAGGCCGAGGAGGCCAGCACGGTGCTGGAGGTGTATGGCGGTATGCTGCAGGTTGCGTTCGCGGAGGACGGAAAAGCCAGCATGACCCACGGTTACGCCGCGATGTCCGGTACGTACAGCGTTCTGGAGGACGGTATCACCGTGCCCATCGTCTTTGACTATGAGGGAACCCAGTACGGATATGCTGCCGTTTTCACCGTAGTAGGCGAAAACAATGTGATGGTGCTGCTTAACACGGCGGATCCGTCGATGGCTTTCTATATGACACAGACAGATGCAGCCGCCGTTTCGGACGGCGCGGCGGCGGACGGCGGGATAGCGGATGCCGCAGGCTATGAGGAATACAGTGTTCTGGGATATGTCGAGGTATACGCAGCTCCCTCCGCAGAGGAGCTGGCCGGAACCGGATGGGAATTTGCCGGCGGTTTTACCGCGGACAGAGATATGGAGGCCGAAGAGGCTAATGCGGTGCTGGAAATGTATGGCGGCAAGCTGCAAGTCGTGTTTATGGACAGCGAGAACGCCAGCATGGTACAGGGCAGCGGCGCGATGTCCGGCGTGTACGGCGTTCTGGAGGACGGTATCACTGTGCCCCTCCTCTTTGAGTATAATGGAACCCAGTATGGATATGTGGCTGTTTTTACAGTGATAGACGAAAGCAATGTGATGGTGCTGATTTCAACCGCGGAACCTTCCACGGCTTTCTATATGACGCAGATTGACGAGCGATAAGTCTGACAGACAGATAAAAGGAGGATTAAATATAATGAAAAAACTGATTTCTTTTTTAATGGCAATGGTATTGTGTTTCTCTCTGACCGCCTGCGGCGGTCCGGACAAACAGGCGGCTATCGATGCCCATAACAGAGCGGGCGCGGCCGTCAACGAGCTGGTGGATATCATCAACGCGGATCCCGAGAGCTATGCGCCTTATCTGGAGGAGATGGCCCGGCTGACGGATCTGTTGAATCAGTGCGGTGAGGCGCTGGAGAAGAACGATCTGGAGCAGGCTGCTCTGGACGAGTGGGAAGCGACATGTAACGAGATCGAGCAGTGGGCAGTGGAGGCCAAGGCCGAACTGGAAGGTTGATGAAGGGAGGGGTATAGCATGGGACTGTTTTCAAAAAAAGAAAACTGCCCGGTCTGTGGCAGTGAGGTAAAAGGGTTATTTCTCGTTAAGATCGGGGAGCAGAAAACTTTATGCAAAGAATGTTCCAAGCAGATTTCCATGGATAAGGAGCTGCTGGCCAGCGCCACGCCGGAGTTTATCAAAGAGCATCTGGAGTACAGGAAGAAAAATGCGGAGGAGTATGCGGCCCATAACTGGTCCGTAAAGATCACCGCGATCCCCGGTTTTGAAATGGGAGTGGACGAGGAGGGAAAGGCGCTTTATCTGATTCACGACGATCTCCATGACAACAGCAAAAATCCGGTGGTTTTTTCCTTTGACCAGATCACCGGCTATGAGCTGGTGCGCAGAAAGAAGACGGTGGACGATATGGAGAATACCGGGGAAGTCAATTTGGAAACCGGTACCAGCGCGCTGGGCGGAATAACGTATCTGGTGAGCAACAACAGCAATTCCACAGTTGACCATTTTCTGTTAAAGCTGACCACTACCGACCCCTACTGGAAGAACATCACGCTCAAAATCACGTTCACCTACAGTCAGCTCTACGGCCTGGGCGGTTTTGGAAAAGACATGAAGGAGGCCTGTCAGCTGCTCAAATGTATCATCCGCAGACAGCCGCTCTACTACACGCGTTGATTTTGTAAAAGGAGGAGTTCGCGATGGGATTGTTCAGCAACAACAAGGTTCTCTGCCCTATTTGCGGCGGCCCGACGCCCCGGCTGTTTCCCACTACGGTGGAGGGTACGCCGATCTGCAAGGAATGCAAGAGAAAAATATTTCTGCCCGACGGCGCCCTGGATCAGATGTCGATGGACGATTTTCGGCAGTATATAGCCTTTTATCAGGAGAACCAGGCGCTCAGGGATATTTTTGAGGAGACTTATCTCTTTGATTTTAAAAAATGGGAGCAGTGTATACGGATGGATGTGCCCAAGAGACTGTTCCGTCTGGGCCGCGACGCGAACGTGTTGGTCATGGAGGCGTCCTGTATCAAAGATTTCCGCATCCTGGAGGATGACAACGTCCTGTTCGAGAACAGTCCGGAGGGGTTGAAATGCTACGTAACCGACACGGTGGACCGGGTCAGGGACATGGCGCCTCTGGTGGCTCAGTTTCAGATGGAAAAGCAGCAGTACGAGCATATGAAACGAATGGAAGAACAAATAAATGCGGTGATGAAAGAGCACGGTGAGGAAAACCAGAGCCGTTCGAGTTTTCACTATATGAGTGAGCCCACTTTCAATCAGCAGCCGCTTACCAAGGGGTTTGAGGCGGAGTTCACGCTGGAGCATCCCTATTGGGGCGGTACGTATCGCTGGCATTTCGCGATGCCCACATTCGGAAGTTATAACCCGAGTATCGACGGGTTCCTGCGGGAATATGACGCACTGGTGGAAAAATTACACGTTTTGGCGTCTAATCTTATTTGCTTTATCAACCCGGATCTGCTGGGAAAAGAGATTCAGATCGGTGCGCCAACCGAGACTACCGAGACGGCGGACGTGGCGGCGGATCCCGTGGAAGAGATTCGCAGATATAAGGAGCTGATGGACAGCGGCATTATCACAGAGGAAGAATTTACCGCCAAAAAGCGTCAGCTACTGGGTATATGAGCAGGGAGGTTTTTTTTGTGAAAAAGAGATGGATCGCTTTATTTTTGACACTGTCAATGTCTCTGCCCCTTGCCGCCTGCGGTGAGGAAGAAATGCAGGATGTGGCGGAGATGACGGAAGTGGCCGAAATATCAGAACCGGAAGACACGGCACAAACGGAAGATACGGCTGCCCCGGAAGAGTTCGGCAGTGCCCAGGCAGAGCCGGGCGGCGAGAGCTGGGCGGTATACTGGTATCTGTGCGGCAGTGATCTGGAGAGCAACGGCGGATGCGCCACAATAGATCTGACTGAGATGATGGAGGTGGAGCTGCCGGAGAACGTTACCGTAGTCATTCAGACCGGCGGCGCTGCCCTCTGGCAGAACGAACTGATCGCCGCCGAAAAGATTCAGCGCTGGGTCTACAGCGGACAGGAGCTGACGCTGGTGGATGAACAGGAGAGCGCCAACATGGGAGACGCTCAGACACTGTATGAATTTTTGGACTTTGCCAACACCAATTTCCCGGCCGACAAGGTGGCGGTCACTTTTTGGAATCATGGCGGCGGCTCCGTCTCCGGTGCGGCTTTTGACGAGTTATACGAGATGGATTCCCTAGATCTGGGCGAGATGTACCAGGCCTTTAACGAGGTCTGGCCCGCAGATCAGGCCAATCCCGCCCTGGAGTTGGTGGGCTTTGACACATGCCTGATGGCCACGGTGGATGTGGCGGCAGTGTTTCAGAATTTTTCCAGATATCTGGTGGCCTCCGAGGAGGTGGAGCCGGGCAACGGCTGGCTGTATTCCGGTTGGCTGGAAGAACTGGCACAAAATCCGGGTATGGACGGCGGCGATCTGGGAATCGCCATCTGCAACACCTATTATGAGGGCTGCGAGGCAGTGGGCACCGAGGCGCAGACCACTCTGTCCGTCACTGATCTGACGAAACTTACCCCTCTGCTGGATGCCTATGAGGCGTTCGGCCAGGAGGCCCTGGCGGCTGCGGCAGAGGAACCGGGATTTTTTGCCGAACTGGGCCGCGCCGCTGCCCGGAGTGAAAATTATGGCGGCAACACACGGGAACAGGGATACACCAACATGGTGGATCTGGGACATCTGGCCCGGCAAACCGCATGGATGCTCCCTTCCGCCCAGAGTGTTTCCGATGCGCTGGCGGAGTGCGTGATCTACCGGGTGGGCGGTCCGTACCGCGCCGAGGCCACGGGTCTGAGCTGCTATTATTCATACAGCGGGGACGTTGACGATTATAACGGTTATGCGGCTGTGGGCGCGGGCACCGCTTTCAAGCATCTGTATGCCTATGGTCTGACCGGTGAACTGACGGAAGGCGGGGAGGCGTATCTGGAGTCCATGGATATCCAGGAATTGCCCGCGGTGGTCGCCCTGCCCGATATGGGGTGGGACAGTATGCCCCTGGATCTGGACGAGGAGGGGACAGCCAGCCTGACTCTCGGCCCCGAGGCGGGTGATATTCTGGCGGGTATCGGTTTCTCCCTGTTTCGCTTGGATGAGGAAAGCGACGTTATGATGCTGCTGGGCACCGACAATGATCTGAACGCGGATTGGGACAACGGTGTGTTCTATGACAATTTCCGGGGCGTATGGGGAGCCATTGACGGCCATATGGTCTATATGGAGCTGTCCTTTGAGGGAGAGGATTATAACCTCTATTCCGTGCCCGTTCTGCTGAATGGAGAAGAGTACAACCTACAGGTGGCTTATGACTTTACCGGGGAGGAGTGGTCGATTCTGGGCGCTGCTCCCGGGCTGGACGATTCCGGCATGGCCAGCAAGGAAATGCGTCTTTTGGAGGAGGGGGATGTGATCACCACCATCTGGAAACTGGCTACCTTCAGCGGGGACGATGACTTTGAGATGTACACTGCCGACGAGCTGACTGTGACGGCGGACACTGCCTTTGGGGAGGCGTCCCTGCCGGACGGCAGCTATTCCATGGTCTTTGACATGTGGGACGCCATGGGCAACCATGCCTGGTCCGACGCGGTAGGCTTTGAATGCGCGGACGGCGAAATCATCACCAGCGTGAGCGTGGATTGAGCCGAAAAATAAGGATTTCTCCGCAGGCAGACCATTATGTCCGGCGGGGGCTGTCAGACAGCGATTTTGGGGGTTGACAGATCGGGACGGGAATGGTATATTGACGTTATTCAATCAAATACCCCACTGCAAGCAACGGGGTATTTGACCCTCGCGGCATTCGCCAAATACTCGTGCAAGCACGGCACTTGGCTCATTGCTCGCGGGAATAAAAAGGCAAAGGCTTTGACGAGGAGTAGTAGGCGTTGGGGATATTACAGAGAGAAGGTGGTCGGTGCGAACCTTCATGGAACCGGTGCTGAAGCAGCCTCTGAGCCGTGAACCGAAAGGATATTCCTGGGGAATGATATTCCCGAGTATCCCAGTAGACTTCAACGGGGTTCCCCCGTTATCGCAGGAAACAGTATCGGAGCAGTCCCGTACTGACAGAGTGCAGAGAAATCTGAATTTAGGTGGTAACACGGATGTATAATTCGCCCTAAGCCGATAGTATATCGGCTTGGGGCTTTTTTTTGTGTGCGCCTTGCGTCGCACGCTTGCTGTCAGGGGATATGCGCATTGGGGCCGGCATGGTCGCTGTGTTTTGCAAGTGCCGGCAGAATTTGAAAAAATCATAAAAAGAAAAAGAGAGAATCGTATGACAGCAAAGGAACTGAGAACCATGTATGTGAATTTTTTCAAAGAAAGGGGACACAGGGAGATCGCCTCCGCATCGCTCCTGCCGGAAAACGATCCCACCGTGCTGTTTACCATGGCGGGAATGCATCCTCTGGTGCCCTATCTGCTGGGTGAAAAGCATCCGGAGGGAAAGCGCCTGACGGATGTGCAGAAATGCATCCGCACGGAGGACATCGACGAAGTGGGCGACGATATGCACCTGATATTTTTTGAGATGCTGGGCAACTGGTCGCTGGGAGATTATTTTAAGGAGGAATCCATAGCCATGAGCTATGAATTTTTGACAGAGTATCTCCATATTGCCCCCCAGAGACTGGCGGTGACGGTGTTTGGGGCGGGAAGACAATTGGTGGGGGCCGGCGGGGCAGACAGGCCCCTGCGGACCGGACACGGAGATATTCTATGATATGGGAACGCCTGTGTGCGGTCCAAACTGCGGCCCCGGCTGTAACTGCGGAAAATATGTGGAGATCTGGAACAATGTATTTTTGCAGTATAATAAGACGGCGGAGGGCAGTTTTTCTGAACTGGCGCAGAAAAACGTGGATACCGGCATGGGCCTGGAGCGTGTTCTCACGATCTTTAACGGCAAGACCAATGTGTATGAAACGGAGTTGTTTCTGCCTGTGATGACCCGGCTGGAGGAATTTTTGACGGGGCAGGGGGCGGAGACGCCCCAAAAAGACCGCCGGATCATATGCGAACATGTCAGGGCGATCTCTTTTATCCTGGGCGACCCTAAAAAGATCGTGCCCTCCAATACGGAGCAGGGATATATCCTGCGGAGGCTGATACGTCGGGTGATCCGTCTGTTAAAGCAGGCGGAGCTCGGCAGCGCGCATCTGTGCGAGCTGGCAGAGATCATTATCGGGCAGTATGAGGAAGTCTACCCTGAGCTGGGAGAGAACCGCGACTTTATACTGGAACAACTGCAAAAAGAATACGCACGGTTTTCCAAAACGTTGGATGAAGGGCTGAAAAAAGCATCCCGCTATATGGAAAATATGGAGAAGGGCGGTATGCTGGACGGAGAATCGGCCTTTAAGCTGTATGACACCTATGGATTTCCGATAGAACTCACGGCGGAGCTGGCCCGGGAGAAGGGCTGCGATGTGGACACGGAGGGATTTTACAGGAAATTCCGGGAACATCAGGAAAAGTCCCGGCAGGGCGCCGCAGGAAAATTTGCCGGGGGACTGGCAGATCACAGCGAGCAGACGGCCCGGCTCCACACCGCTACCCATCTGTTAAACGGCGCTCTGCGCGCCGTGCTGGGGGAGGAGATATCCCAGCGGGGCAGCAATATCACGCCCCAGCGGCTGCGGTTTGACTTTTCCTTCGGACGGAAAGTGACGGCACAGGAACTGGCCCAGGTGGAGGAGATCGTGAACCAAGCCATTGAAAAGAAGATAGATGTGATCATGGAAGAGATGACGTCCCAGGAGGCTTATGCCGCGGGAGCCGTGGGTGTTTTCTCCGATAAATACGGGGAGAGGGTGAAGGTGTATACCATTCCCGGATACTCCAAGGAGATCTGCGGCGGCCCTCATGCGGGGAATACAGGGGAGCTGGGGAGTTTCAGGATCATAAAGGAGGAGGCGTCCTCGGCGGGAGTGCGCCGGATCAAGGCGGTGATCGGCGGGTGATGGCGTCGCCAATCTCCATGGGCAGATGTAATTCGGGAATCGGCAGCGCCGATTCCCATTTATATACGGCCCCTACGGTCACTCCCAGCGCTTCGGCAAGCTGTTCCTGGGTCAGAGATCTCTGCTTTCGGAATTGTGTACCCACTAAGAACAAGTATATAAATGTACATTGTAAACAACAGGAATATATTTTATAATCAAGTATAAAATTGCCATTTGTAGAGCTGTTTGTAAAAAGAGGATATGATGCTGTTTAAAAACAAAAAGTTTAAAACAATATTCAATGCAGAGGCTCTTATGCCTTGGGTGGTTGCTGTTTTTGGTGGAATTGCTTCTGTTTTTTATTTCTCTGCGGGGAAGTATTGGGGAGAAGGACTTGATGAAAAGTACAGGAGAGCTGAAAAACTTTGCCGTATCTTCTATGAATGTTCTATGTGGTACGGAATAGGATTAAGCGCTGTTTTTTTAATAGTTGGATTAAGTTCTTTCGTGATTATGCTTGTACATTTGTTTGGAGCCCAAAAGGAGAAATATAGTGTAGCAAGGCCATTAATCATCTTCCTCTGGAGTGGAGTATGTGTTTTGGAAACATTCGTTTTGATGCTTTTGGTTATAGGCTTTACATACGGGCAAGGTGTTTAATACCGGGTGCTTGTAACTTTAGTAGCGGCGGTGAAGTGATATGCAAAACAATAAATTCCAGTATGCATTAAACTTCAAATTTTAAGC
>CAZGVI010000022.1:0-63667 GCA_964529395.1 uncultured Acetatifactor sp. | reverse complement strand
TAACACCATCTTGCTCCAAGTAAAATTCCGCTACTTCCCTCATCAGTTCTTCAATCTCATCTAACTTAGTCAGTTTTGCCTCATATATGCATATTTCATTAAACATAAAATACCTCTCAAATCCCGATTTGTATATTTGTTTCTAAAACATATTAAAAATTATATCATGTCCGAACATATGTTTCAACTATTACTTTTATCCGCTATATATTCTGACGCAGTACCCTGCGATAGACAATGAAAAAGCATAACAGATGCACGGCGAAAGTCAGTCCCCAGCTAATGGGATACGAGACATACAGCACCTCCAGGCTGTGGTAGGACTTGAACACCGTCATGATCCACACCACCCTAAACAGGCAGGCCCCGGTCAGAGACACCAACATGGGCATAATGCCGTAGCCCATGCCCCGCAGCGAACCCACCATCACATCCATCATCCCGCACAGGGCGTAGGTGGTGCAGATATAGAACAGACGCAGCATCCCGTACTTTATGACCTCCGCGTCCGGGGAATAAAGCTTTAGCAGGACGCCACCGGCCAGATAAACCCCATTGCCCATGAGTACGCCCACGGCGATAACACAGCCCAGGCAGATCACCAGGATCTTTCCCATACGCTTATACTGCCGGGCCCCGTAATTTTGTCCGGTAAAGCTGATGCAGGTCTGGTGCAGGGAGTTCATGGCCGTATAGACAAAGCCCTCCAGGTTCTGGGCGGCCGTATTGCCCGCCATGGCAATGGAGCCAAAGGAGTTCACCGAGGACTGAATCAGTACGTTGGATACGGAGAACAGAGCGCCCTGCATCCCTGCGGGCAGACCGATCTTTATCATTTTGATCATCTTGTCCTTCACAATACGCAGCCTTTTCAGTTCCACCCGGTAATCGCCCTCCGTGCGCATCAGGCACAGCAGTACCAAAAGGGCGGAGATAGTCTGGGAGATGATCGTGGCCAGCGCAACTCCCGCCACGCCCATAGACAGAGAGATCACGAAGAACAGATTCAGGATCACATTGACCACGCCCGCTATCATCAAAAAATATAACGGCCGCCGGGTGTCTCCCACCGCCCGCAGCACGGCGCTGCCGAAATTGTAGAGCATCATAACGGGCATTCCCACAAAATAGATGCGGATATACAGCACCGCCTGGTCGATCACATCCTCCGGGGTGTCCATCATCAGCAGCGCGGGCCGGGACAGAACCAGCCCCACGAAGACCAAGACCACGCCGCTGACTATGGAGGTGAGTATGGCGGTATGCACCATCTCCTCCAGCTCCTTTTTCTGCCCGGCGCCAAAAAAGCGGGCTACCATCACATTGGTCCCCACGGACAGCCCCATGAACACATTGACCAGCAGATTGATCAGCGAACTGGTGGAACCCACCGCCGCCAGCGCGTCGCTCCCCGCGAACCGTCCCACCACCACCACGTCTGCGGCGTTGAACAAAAGCTGCAGGATACCTGACAGCATCAACGGCAGGGAATACAGCAATATCTTGGGCAGCAGACTGCCGCTGCACATATCCATCTCGTATTTATTCTTTTTTGCAGAAACAGCATTCATGTTCTTTTCCCCCAAAGTACTATGGATCTATTAAAATGCAATAATCTTCTATGTAATCGTCCACATCGATCTCTATGACATCCACCGGAACCTGCTGCGTATACGCAACCCACTGACTTCCCATGGCATGGGTAAACGCCTCTTTTTTTAATACATAAACATATCCCTTTTGTCCGTATCTGGGATGGCAATTCTTAAAAAGCATCTTCTTTCCGAATGCAGGCAGCATGATTCGCTCACCGTCTCCGTCTCCCTCCACCCCCAGCGCAAAACAAATTGCCATGTCCAGGCTGTCCGTAGCATATATGGCTTTCTGGCAGCCGGCCGCATATGCCGTGTCATGGGCCTGTCTCGGCTGCAGACACTCCGTTTTGAAGGGACTCCCGTGAAACAGAAAGTTTCCCTGCCTATATTTTTCCATATTCAGACCGTCCTTCTATCCATACCTCATGACCATTCACAGACCATTATACTATTCTTTTCAGCAAAAACAAGCACACATAGCGTATTTTGGCAAAAAAGTCGGGAACCCGCTTCTTGAATACCGGGTTCCCGACTTTATATTTTCACTAAATATTTAATAATTCAATGTATTCCAAAACATGTTTACGGCACAACGCTCATATCCTTATCGGCATCCTCTGGTCCGTAGCTCAGTTGTTCCGCTCATTCAGATACACCTGTACACGGTTTTGAATAATTTCCGCTGTTTTTTCCACGTCTCTGCCGCCGGTAAAATAATATTCCGTTTCCTCCAAAATGATATCCACAATGTCCCCTGTTTCATCAGAACAATAGACACAGCTATCCATTAATGTAAGATATTCCTGCTCCCAGCTGCTGCCATCCGCCTTCGTTCCCAGAGCAGAATAGACGCCATCGCCCATATCGTATAACAATTTCCCATCCTGCCCGGACACTGTATACCGGGAAATCAGGTCATTTCGGATCGGATGATCACTGTTTCTCTGACGCTCCGGTTCATAAAGCGACGTCAAATATTCCTGTAAGATTTCTCTGTGTGGAGTGTCTCTGCTCATCACCAGAAAATAATCACAATTCCAGTAATTTCCGGAACCTTCCTGCGTTGGAAAGCCCACCGGATGATACTGTTCTCCATACTCGGCCATGAGTTGGGTGAAATAGGGATAAGAAACCAGTGTGGCGAAAAAACCTGCCGATCTTCCCTCCCCCAAAGGATCCTCCTCCCAACTGCCATAGCCGCGATAATCCCTTATATGCTCCAATATCCTGATAAACAAAGGATCCACAAAATTACATGTCCCTTTTTCCAGATCCAGAAAAGGAGAATGGGCTGGATCCCGCAAAAATGTGTGATACAGATATCCAGTTCCATAATTGTAACCCGGAGAGATCAAAAGATAATCCAGCTCCGGCTGGCTGTCCCATAGATCCAATGCTTCTTCAAAGGTCCAACTGCCTTTTGTCCACAGTTCATCGGATACCATAGCTATGGTGACCGTGGCTTCCGGAGTCAGGCCAATCTGCCTGCCGTCAATCATACCACTTTCCAACACGCCTGGAAAAATACAGTCCTCAAGTTCCGGCGGCAGTATTCCCGTCAGATCCGCCAGTGCTCCCTTTTCATACAGGATCCGCATGTCCTCCGCGGATATCAAATAAAGATCAGCCGGACTTCCGGAAGTAATCTCCAGCAGTGCGCGCTCCCGAAATTCATTCTGGATTCGGGTAATCTCCTCAGCGACCATGCCTTCAGTCTGGGGTTTCTCTATGAGCAGAACGGTATTTTCCTGTTTCCTGGAGAAATCGGAGGCACAGCTGGAAATATAGCTACAGTACGGGGTGGTACTCACCAGGCGTATCACCGTCTGAGCCGCCGCCTGTCTGGTATCCATCCGATAGATAGCGGCGTCATCGCCTGCATGGTTCAGCAGAAGGGGAAGACCATCGGATCCGGCGGTCATACTGACCAGCGCCGGATTGGCGCTCAGCCCCATGGCTTTACAGTCCGCGCAATACGCCACGTTCCCTGTGCCCAGTTCCCATCGGTACAGCTTTGTATCCGTGTCCATATAATACAGTAAACCGTCCGGGGACATGGCCCTGGGCATGTACGGCGGAATCTTCACGCAGGCGTAGGTCTCCATGCCGGAGGAAAACACATACCGCACCAGCTCCAGCGTCTCTTCCCTCGGATCATACCATTCAAATACCGGAGTCCCACCGGGATCCTTCATGGAAAACCGTACATCCTCGCTGTTTCTTCCCACCGCCAGCCGTTCTACAGTCTCCCCGTCCGCTCCCAGCACCAGGAGTTCTCCCTGCCATTTGTCAGAGAGCAGATAATAATTCCTCTCGGAATCCGCATGAATATCGTCAAATATGTATCCCTCGCTGTCAAAGATACCGTTCTCGACCATAGCCGGATACAGATCTGTCATATGCAACAGTTCACCGTCCACGGAGAGATGGACAGCCAAATACTTTTCCACGCGCTCCCCCAGTTTCAGTTGCATAAAGAGAACGCACTCCCGCTCGTCTACAATATCAAACGCCACCGCTTTTTTGTCGAGTCCCGCAGCATCCGGTATATCGGGAAGTTCAAATTCCTGCCGACTTATCTCTCCGGTTTTTCCCTCGTAATGGCTCAGACAATAGGACAATTGTATGTTTCCTCCGTCCTGAAGTGTCAGACCGAAACAGTCCAGCGCGTAGATATGCTCTCCCCACACGCTGTAAAAAGTGTCCTGCCTCTCATAAGGAGCATTCGCCGACTCAGACAGCAGACCGTCGATATAGCGCCCCAGATACAGCGGATACGCCGTATCCTCCTTGAGATCCGTGTTCCACTCTCCCCATTGCCAGTCAAATATTGCGGGCTGCGGAGGCTGATCTGTGGAAAGATCTGCGGATATCCTCTCCTGTGTTCCCGCCTGCCCGCAAGCGGTCAGCAACAATGCCAATGCCGCAGCAAGAAGGATCAGTCTCTTCATTATCACATTACCCTCTCAACTCTGTTCTCTTTTTTCTATTTGTTATTGA
Organism: uncultured Acetatifactor sp.; assembly: GCA_964529395.1. Classification (GTDB taxonomy): domain Bacteria; phylum Bacillota; class Clostridia; order Lachnospirales; family Lachnospiraceae; genus Acetatifactor. The sequence continues at coordinate 59,072 of CAZGVI010000022.1, read as the reverse complement.
TATAGTTGATCAATCCCTCCGCGGCGATGATCTTCTGCATGAATTCCGGGAAAGCCTGGCCTTTGAACTGGGTGCCTCTGGTACGGTTGTAGATCATGCCGCTGTCAAAGTCCACCTCCACCTGGTCCCCCGCCTCAATCCCCTTAGCGGCCTCCGGGCACTCGATGATGGGAAGTCCGATATTGATGGCGTTGCGGTAAAATATCCGGGCAAAAGTCTCCGCGATCACACAGCTCACTCCCGCCGCCTTTATAGCGATGGGCGCATGCTCTCTGGAAGATCCGCAGCCGAAATTCTTATCCGCCACGATGATATCGCCCTTCTGCACTTTTTTCACAAAATCCTGGTCAATATCCTCCATACAGTGCGTTGCCAGCTCCGCCGGATCTGAGGAATTCAGATACCTGGCGGGAATGATCACGTCCGTATCCACATTGTCTCCGTAACGAAAGACGGTTCCATTTGCTTTCATACTCGTATATGCCTCCTATTATAGTTCCGCATATCCCCTCCCTGCACACAGTCCCGGTGATCCGCCTATGGCCGCTTTAGGCGTCCCTATGCGGATCAGTGCGCCGTCCGGGGATATGCTGTCGATAAATTGTGTTCCGCATATCCCCTCCCTGCACACGATTCCAGTGATCCGCCTATGGCCGCTCAGGCATCCCTATGCGGATCAGTGCGCCGTCCGGGGATATGCTGTCGATAAACTTGTTTTACGTATCAAAATATTATCCTACAACTGCTCCGGGCTGGAAATCTTTCCTGTCACCGCACTGGCCGCAGCCACAGCCGGGCTGGCCAGATAGATCTCGCTGGTCACATGCCCCATGCGGCCCACGAAATTGCGGTTGGTGGTGGAGACACAGCGCTCGCCCTCCGCCAGGATGCCCATATAGCCACCCAGACAGGGACCGCAGGTGGGAGTGCTGACGATGGCACCCGCCTCGATAAAGGTTTTCAGCAGCCCCTCCTCCATGGCCTGCATATAGATGGCCTGGGTGGCAGGGATAACGATACAGCGCATTCCTTTCTGCACATGACGGCCCTTAAGTACCTCCGCCGCCGTCCGAAGATCCTCCAGCCGTCCGTTGGTGCAGGAACCGATGACCACCTGGTCAATGACGATATCCTCCGTAATCTCATCAATGGTATGGGTATTTTCCGGCAGATGCGGGAACGCAATGGTGGGACGCAGGGTACTCAGATCGATGGTATATTCCTGGTCATACACAGCGTCCGCGTCGGCCTCATAGATCTTGTAGGCCCTGGCGCTGTGCTCTTTCATATACTCCTCTGCCTTATCGTCCACCGGGAAGATCCCGTTCTTGCCGCCGGCCTCAATGGCCATATTGGCGATGGTGAACCGGTCGTCCATGGACAGGCTGGCAATGCCGTCCCCCACAAACTCCATGGACTTATACAGCGCGCCGTCCACCCCGATCATACCGATAATATGCAGGATCACATCCTTGCCGCTGACCCACTTGGGCAACCTGCCCGTGAGGTTGAACTTAATGGCTGCGGGCACTTTGAACCATGCCTTGCCTGTAGCCATGCCTGCCGCCATATCCGTGCTGCCCACGCCAGTGGAAAAAGCGCCCAGCGCGCCGTAAGTACAGGTGTGGGAATCCGCGCCGATGATCACGTCCCCCGCCACCGTCAGGCCTTTCTCCGGCAGCAGCGCATGCTCGATGCCCATCTCTCCCACCTCAAAATAATTGGTGATGTCATTCTTTCTGGCGAACTCTCTCACGCATTTGCAGTGCTCCGCGGATTTGATATCCTTGTTGGGTACAAAATGATCGGGCACCAGGGCGATCTTATCCTTGTCAAACACCCCCTGCACTTTCATCTTATCCATCTCCTTGATGGCCACCGGACTTGTGATATCATTACCCAGCACCAGATCCAGGTTCGCCTCGATCAACTGGCCTGCCTCGACCTTTTCAAGCCCCGCCGCCGCTGCCAGAATCTTTTGCGTCATTGTCATTCCCATAACGTCTTCCTCCTGTTTAGAGTTTTACATATTTCCCCCGCCGTCCGCTCCTGCGCGCGTCAGAGCCGCGGGAAAACATGCCGCTTTGCCCCGAAAAGCCTAGTCATGGAGCTGCAGGCTCCGGGGACACTGCTTTGATCTGCATTCATACTAGCATATTTCAAGCTATTCTTCAAATATATAATATTTATATTATATATAACTACAAGTTATGTATTGCAATACCCCTTCAAAAGATCCTGACAAGCGTCTGCAATAGGGTGTTCATCCCATTAACAGTTTGGTTCGCAACCTGTGGTCGGATGGTTTACTCATTGAAAACACGCTGCATGGCCCACGTTAAAGCGGCGCCGGGATATCACTCCCCGGCGCCGTATATCTCAGCTCTCTGCCATTCGTTTCTTTCTCTCCAGGCGCTCAATCTCCCTCTTCTGGCTGTCGATCCTCTCCCCCGAAGTAGTCTTATATTCCTCCCGGAGGCATTTAAGGATACGCTGCCTGTCACGGATGGCAGCGGCATAATCCCCCATCCGTTCATGCAGTTGGGCCATGGAATGCAAACCATCCGTAAGCCGGGGCGGCTCCTGCATTTCAAAACATTTCTCATAATCCTCCAGAGCGTTCTCATACCTGCCCAGCTTTTTGAAACGGTCCGCCCGGTCGCAGTATGCCTGCCACCGCTCAGGATAATGCTCTACTGCCGCGTTCCAGTACTCCACGGCCTTTTCCAGCTCTCCTCTGCCCAGCATCACATCTCCCATATAAATCTCATACTGCTGATTTTTCGTCACATTGCGGAGCTGCTCAATATAAGGAACCGCCTCGTCATACCATTTATCCGCCAGAAGATTTTCGATGATGGCGTACAGTCCCCGGTAATTGCCGGGGTTTTTAACCAGAAAATCTCGAAAATACGTAATCACCTCAAAATGATTGTCATACCACTCATCGCCGCACACGCCGTTATTGGCCTCCAGAAAAGCTACCCAGCCGCTTTTTTCATCGGGGTTAAGCTCCAGCACCTTCTTCGCATACTCGGCAGCCGTCTCGTGATCGCTCTTTGCCCTGTGATTGTACAAATAGGCCAAACAGCTGTACGCCCTCACATTCCTGGGGTTCTGCGTAAGCACATCCCACAGAAAACGCTCGCTGCGCTCAAAAGTCTGCTGCGGGATTCTCCTCTCATACCAGAACATATTTTCCAGCCGCTCAAACTCTTCCTCATCGGAAATCCGGAACAGCTCATCAATGGTGACTCCAAAAAACACCGCCAGATTCGGCAGCAGCGCGATATCCGGCACACTTGCCCCGGTTTCCCACTTGGAAACCGCCTGGGCCGATATGCCCAGGTACTCCGCCAGTTCTTCCTGCTTTACTTCCTTTGCAAGACGCAGGGTCTTGATCTGTTTCCCAATATCCATTTTCTTACCTCCATTCAACCGTTGTTTGACTGTGTTTTCTCTTATCAGCTGATAAAACAAGTATATCCCCTGTTTCATCGCTTTGCAATCGAACCGTGTTTTACCACAGTCAAACCGCAGTTGAATAAAAATGTTTCTATATCAAGTACTTTCCAAAAATCCGCATGATTGATATAATTGGAATGGATGATGTAACAAGCGTAGAGCAGAAAGGAGCCTGCCATGAACCAGCTTAATCTCTACCATATTTTCTACACCGTAGCCCAGTGCGGCAATATCTCCGCCGCCGCCAAAAAACTGTATATCAGCCAGCCCGCCGTGAGCAAATCCATCTCCCGACTGGAGGAAAACTTCTCTTCTCCCCTGCTGATCCGCAGCTCCCGGGGCGTAACTTTAACCGAGAACGGCCAGCTTTTGTACCGGCATTTGGAAACTGCCTTTCAGGCCATCCGCCAGGGGGAAGACATGATCAGCAAAAACGATCTGCTGGGCGTGGGCAGTCTGTCCATCGGCGTCAGCACCACACTGTGCAAATATGCGCTGCTCCCCTATCTGCAGGACTATATCGCCGCCAATCCCTATGTAAAAATATCCCTGTCCTGCCAGTCCACCTATGAAACCATCACTTCTCTGGAAAACGGAACTCTGGAGTTGGGACTGGTGGGCGAGAGCGACCGTCTTGAGAGCAGCCACCTGGCCTTTTTGCCCATCCGGGATATCCATGATATTTTTGTCTGCTCCCCGGAGTATATGGACAAATTAAAAAAACAGGCGGATAGCGACGACGCCCTGTTGTCTTACGGTACTTTTCTGCTGCTGAATAAAAGCAACGCGACCCGCCAATATATGGATAAACACATGCTTTTGCAAAATATCACCATGGAACATCAGATTGAGGTCACCACCATGGACCTGCTCATCGACTTTGCCCGCATCGGCCTGGGAATCGCCTGTGTCATCGGCGAATTTGTTCAGGATGAGCTGAAAAAAGGCTCCCTGATGGAATGTTCCATCAGAGAGCCTATCCCGCCCCGCCGTATCGGCTTTGCCTATCCCAGATCCTCCAAACCCTCCGCCGCCATGAACGCATTCCTGGCCCTGGTCAGAGGCTGAGCTGGTCCTGCTCCAGCATCCAGGTGGTGCTGGCGGTAAACAAATCCCCGTCCACCGTCACCTCAAACCGTCCGCCCATCAGCTCTGTAAAGCTGCGGACAATGGCCAGCCCCAGACCGCTGCCCTCGGTACCCCGGGAGGTATCTCCCCGGACAAAACGCTCCGTAAGCTCCTCGCCGCTGACGGTGATCTCCTGCTCGGTGATATTTTTCAGCCGCACCGTCACCTCATTTTCGTTCTGTTCCAGATCCACATAGATCCTCGTGCCTTCCATAGCATATTTAATAATGTTTCCAAACAGGTTCTCATAGATGCGATACGCTTTCTGGCTGTCCAGCCGCACCATGACCTTCTCCTCCGGCAGCCGCAGCCGCACGGCAAGATTTCTCTCCTCCAGCCGGTCCTCCTGCTCAAATTCCACCTGGCGCAGCAGATTCACAATATCCACATCCACCAGATTCAGAGTGACATTCTTACTGTTGGCCTTGCTGACCTCAAACAGATCCTCGATCAGCGCTTTCAGCCGCAGGGACTTCTGCTCCAGTATCTGTAGGTACTGCGCCCTCTGCTCCTCCGTGACATTGTCCTCCTTTAACAGATTCACATAAGTGATGATCGCCGTCAGGGGCGTCTTCAGATCATGGGACACATTGGTGATCAGTTCCGTTTTCATACGCTGGCTCTTCACCTCCTCCGCCACAGCCTTCTGAAAGCCCTCCTCGATCCGATAGATTTGGGGCTTAAAAGGCTCAAATACTCCCAGATGTTCCGTTATCTTTACCTCCAGATTGCCGTCCGCTATCTCGTTGGTAGCCCGCAGCAGGATACTGTACTTTTTCTGTAAGTCGCTGATATACTTTTTGATCACAAAATAGAGTAGCAGCGAATAGATGATCACGCCGAACCAACCTACCATCCACATAGTACAGAGCAACAGCACCACCACCGCGTTGATGATCAGCAGCTTGATCACCTGTCTGCGGGAGTCCTTGGTGATGTCCAGACTCACCAGCGTCTGATAATATCGCCGTATCCGCTCTTTACACCAGCCCAGGATACGTGAACATACCATGCGCCGGTGCAGATATCCCCGTATCCCCAGCCTGCGCGTCTCTCCCAGACAGCAGCCCATATACCAGGCGGCAAAAAACAAACCCGCTATCAATACCAGATTCTGTCCGTAAACCAGTGCGTCCGCCCAGGTCCAGGAGCCCGCTGTATGAAGATAGGAGCCGGGATTATGGGTCATATACAGTCTGGCCGCCCACACCACAATCTCTTCATGCAGTGCGATCGGAAACAGAAAGGAGCCCACGATCACCGCCTCTGCCGGAGCGCGGTAAAAATGCCTCAATAGCTTTTTATCCTCCCTGCGGGGATTGCCATAGAAAAATCCCCCGCCCCAGAGCATTATCCCGATCACCAGAAAGACGCCGCCCAGGCCTTCCGCCCGATATTCATGGTAAATATGGGTAAAATCCGTTTCCCCATGGTAATTGTCCACTATCGTTTCCCACTGGCTGCGCTTGATTCCATAATATACGGTACAGTCTCTGGGACCGCCGTGGCTGCGGGCCCGCTGCTCCAACTGACTGAGGAACAGAGAGTCTCCTTCCACCGCGTCCGGCACATAACCACTTATACCGCCGGTACTTAATTCCACGGATTCCGGCACATACTCATATATGCTGGACTCTCCTATATAAACATCGTACAGCCCCCTGCGGGCATGCTCATAGAGAACCTTTGCCAGCCGGTTCACATCTTTATCGGCTCCGCCTTTCACCGACGGATTGCCTGCGGCGTCATATTCCATCCGAAACCAGACTCCGTATTCCTCCACGGAGAAGTCCTGCCCTTTTTCCGTCTGCAAGGTATTGGTCACTATGGTTCCTGTCTCATGATCCTGTATCCAGTAATCAAAGACATCCATATTCTGAGACATACTTTCACTCAGATCATCCAGCCCTTTCCACATTACGGCCTGCATATTGGCAACGGCCTGCTGCATCACTCTCTCCCAGAACTGTTGTATTTCTTCTGTGTCAGCGTTTCTAACGTTCTCGGTTTTCCCCTTGTTTTCGGTACTTTCAGTGTATTCAGCGTTCTCGGCATCCTCCGCGTCTTCCGCGCCCTCACCCTCCAGGAAATATTTTCCCCGGCTTATCATGGAGTCGCTGAGGGTGAGTTCCTGCTCTCTTTCGTCTGTCTGGCCGTAGAGTTTTTCAAAGGTAAGGGATTTGCCATTGACCGCACTATAGAGGTCGCGGTACAGCACATAGTTATAGCGGGCACAGAGGCCGATGCTGCCTATATCCGTCATCGACGGATCCTCTCTGGCGATCGGCGGCAGATCCAGATAGCGCAAGAGCATGATAAACGCGCCGGCCAGGGACAGTACCGCCCCCAGCCACCATATGTTCTGCCACTTTCTCCTCTTTTGATCAGGCGCAGCCGACTGTACGGACTCTGCCTGCACGATCTCCTCTTTTCGGTCTTTTTTCCCTAATATCCGCATATCCGCCTCTTCCCCGCTATTGTTTCTCCATCTTATATCCCACGCCCCATACCACTTTCAGATACTTGGGATTCTTGGGATCGATCTCGATCTTTTCCCTGATATTCCGCACATGCACCATGATCGTATCCGTGTTGACGGCCTTTTCATTCCAGACCCGCTCATATATTTCATCGGCGGAAAATACCCGCCCCGGATTCTTGATCAGCAGCTGCACGATCTTAAATTCCATGGGGGTCAGCTTTACCGGCTCCCCGTCCACCGTCAGTTCCACGCTGTCCTCGTTCAGCTCCAGACCGCCCAGCGTATACACATGTTCCCTGGAGGCGCCTCCGCCCACGGCGCTCATATACTTTTCATAGCGGCGCAGATGGGAGTTCACTCTGGCAAGCAGTTCCAGGGGGGTGAAGGGTTTGGAGATATAATCGTCCGCCCCCATGTTGAGCCCCATGATCTTATCTACCTCCTCGGACTTGGCGGACAGCATCAGCACCGGAAATTCATACCCCAGATCCCTTGTCTTCATCAGCATGGTGATACCGTCCATCACCGGCATCATCACATCCAGGATCACCAGATGCAGCTCTTTGCTCTTGATCACCTCCAGTCCTTCCAGCCCGTTGGCGGCCTGATAGACCTGATATCCCTGGTTGCGCAGATAGATCTCGATCCCCTGCCGTATCTCCTTATCGTCCTCCACCACCAGGATACTGTAGCTCTGCTCCTTCATTCTTACCTCTTTCCTGCATACCGCAGGCCTCGCCTGCGCCATACGCCTTCCCTCATAATTTCATACCGCGGACATTTCCCGGCCATCCCCATGACACTGCCCCGATCAGGCCGTCCCGACAGTCCCAGGATAGTGCTTGACCGTCCGCCTGCGCTCAGCCGGGCAGCCGCAGCCGTCCCCGCAAGTCTCTGAACGCGCTGACGCGCTCTCCTGCCCTCGATATCGCGTACTGCCTACAGGTATCAGTATATATCCTGACGGCCTTTTCCGCAACTATATCTTCCCGATACCGGAGAGCCGCCTCAAAAGCGCCGAGCCGCAGGCTGTCCCGCAGAGGTTCGCTCTGCAGTACCCGCAGAAGCTGCTCCGTGAAGGCCTCTTCCTCCTCCGGGCACAGATAGCCGCTGACACCGTCCTCCACCAGATCCTCCACTCCCGAAGCCCGCACCGCTACCACAGGCGTTTTGGCAGCCATGGCCTCCAGGATCACGATGCCCTGGGTCTCCGTCTTGGAGGCGAACACAAAGCAGTCCGCGGCCGCCATATGGGCAGCGATCTCCCTGTTGGGCAGACTTCCCAGAAAACAGATCTGCTGGCGGATATCCAGCTGGTCGCAGAGATCCATATATTCCTCCCGCTGAGGGCCGTCCCCTATGACCATCAGCCTGAAATCCGGCAATGTCTCCTTAAGCCTTGCCATACACCGCAGCAGAAAGGGCACGTTCTTTTCATGCCCCAGCCGGGACACCGTGACCAACAGCGGCATCTCTCCCCTGCCGTAGCGCTGCCGGATCTTTTGGACCTCTGCGCGGTCAGGCTGATAGCTCTCCTGTGTCAGCCCTGTGGGCAGCACCGCCAGATTGGCCTGACAGTTATGAGTATATCCATATTGCAGATTAAAAGTCCTCTTCATGCCCTCTGTGGGAGCTATCACCGTATGACAGCGCCGCATAAAGCCGCTGAGATACCAGGGAGCCAGTTCCTGCTTGATGGCCCGGCTGCCCCGGCTGCGGAGCCGCCCCAGAAGACCGTCCTTCTCCTCCCCCTGGCTCAGCCAGTGAATGGGGCCCGCATAGTCCAGATACTGCTCATACTGGGTGTGATAAGTATATACCAGAGGGATATTGTATTTGGCGGAAAGATGAGCCGCCACTTTCCCGATCAGCACCGGATGATGCACATGGATCACATCAAACTCCTCCCTGGAAAAGGTTTCCTCCAGCACTGGGTCCAACGGATTGGGCAGCACCGTGTCGCTGTAAAAACGCTGGCTCAAGGTGCTGTAACGCACCACATCCTCCTCCGGCTCCGTCTCCAGATGATCGTATCTGGGGGCAAATACCACCACTCTGTGCCCCTGCTTTCGCAGTGCCTGCGTCAATCGTTCGATTGAGATAGGCACTCCGCCGATATAAGGTTTATAGTTGTTGGTCATCATCGCTATTTTCATTTTTGTCTGCCTTCTTTCCAAGTTTTCCTTTTCCTACGTACCAAGAGCCTGGCCTAAACCAAACTTCCGCCGCCTCTTCGGCAATTGCGATTATCATAGCAGGTGCCCTTTAGGCAAACCAGCTCAGCACCTGCTCTCCGCAGAAGTATCCTGCCCCCACAAAAAACAGGTTCCATATAAAGATTCCGATGGTGGAGCATATCACATACCGGTCAAGCCGCATCCGAAACACTCCGGCAGGAATGGATACCAATGTGCGTATCATGGGAATCAACTTGGCCGCGATCAGACCCATGCCGCCCTTCTCCTGCACCCAATTCAGATACTTCTCGATCCTGGGCCGCTGTTTGGGAAACTTGTTCATGTATTTATCCAGAAAAAATCGTCCCCCTGTAAGCCCCAGCACGTATAAGACCATACTGCCCAGCAGTCCCGCCGCCACGGTGATGACCATCACCCAGGGGAAGGATATATTGCCTCCCGCCGCCATGATCCCCGCCAGCGGCATGATGATCCCCGCCGGAAATCCCGGCAGATTCATATACTCCAAAAATACCAGCACAAAGATCGCGATCGCGCCATACCTTGTAAACACATCCAATATTGCCGCGTAGTCCATTTTACTCCCGCCTCCCTTTCGTCTTTTCAGCGCCCGGATTTCCGGGCGTTATCTGCCTGCCGCCATATGTTTCAGCGCGTCCTGCTGACGTCTACGTTAAACTTTCCGGCAAAGTTCGTATACTCCGCCGCCAGGGTATATGTGTCGTCATAGCCGATCGTCAGATATGTGACCAGCTCTCTTGCCTGATCCAGTTCCTTTACCTGATTTCCCTCCGAGTCATACAGAGTGATATGCAGGATCCCCTGCTCTATCCTGGAGGAAAAATAAAACCGGATATCGTCTCCCCTTTTCGCCGAAAAGGATATTGTGGACACATTAGTTGCCGGCTCTGACGAAGAGAAGGAACGGCTGATATTGCCCAGTTTTTTGGAACCGGACAATATAAACAGAGCCGCCACCGCAGCAATCCCCATACCTGCCAGAAACATAGTCAAATACTTTTTCTTCATTTCCTCTCACATCCTCTTTCTGTCTGCCGTTTGCGGTTTCCCGTTCACTGAGAATAGTATAAGCTGTGCTTCTGAAGTTTTCTGGCATGGAAAACCAAAGAATTTCTAAAGAAAGAAAAAAGAACGGGAAAAGCCGGGGATACATGCCATCCCCGGCCTTCAGGCCGCTCCTTAAATTATTTCACTATTCTAGGCGTTTGCGAAACGTAGTAACTTTGCCAGTGTCATTGTACATATTGTATACTCCAACGCTGGCACGCTCTCGCTCTGTCCTCACCGTAGCGGTACATAAGATGCTAAAACACAGCATAGGGGTTGCTCGCAACCCCAGGTACCGACGGTTGCGGAAGGCCAGCTTATGGAATATACAATATGTACAATTCGGTACTGGCAAAAGGGAAGTTTCGCAATCACCTATTTCACTTTTCAGACCATGCTCACTTCCCGCTAAGGCGCATACGCACCAGAATACTCTTGTCGTTAAATATCGGCTCGTCGCTGCCAACGCCGATAAAATCGTCCCCAAATATATCAAACATACTGCTCACCAGCGTGAATTCCGGCAGTCTGCCCAGCAACCTCTCACCGTCGCTCAGATATGCCATCTGTATCGGCATGACCAGCTCTCCTTTTTCGTTGTAGGCAGTACCGTCGCATCTCACGGGAACAACGGTCAGCCTTCCGCCCAGCAGCTCCCGGATCGTCTTACCGCTGCGACGGATCCGCGGGTTTACATTGCCGTTGCCCGGGATATCGGCATAAGACCGGAAAGCGCCGCCCGTATGCTCCACTCCGTATTTAGCGGCCGTCCTCTTGTCCGCATACCCCCGCAGGACCACGCCGTTCTCAATAAAGGACAGCCTGTCTCCCGGCCAGGTCACGCCCTCTCCGTCAAAAAAGGGGATATTCCAGCATTCCGCCTCCGACACGTCATGGGCCAGGCTGAAATGTTCGGAAAACACCTTCTCCCCGATCCTGCCGGACAGCAGGGAAGTGCCCAGGCTCATGCTCTCCGCGTTCAGATTACTTGTCAGGTAGCCTAGCAGGCCGTAATACTGTGTCTGAACGATGATCTCGTCGGGAAGTTCCCTGAGCGTCTCATAGGCGGCGAGATAATTATCCGCCATGGCATAGAGTTTTTCCATGTCAAAATCCCTCTGCCCTATGGAAAATCCTCCGTCGCTGAGCTCCCGGCTGTCCCTATGCTTAAAGGAAAAACTGAAGTCCGTGGTGCAATCCCTGTAGGAATAGTCAAGCCCGCTGTCATTCTCCTGCCCCGAATACATGGAAAACTGCGTAAATCCTCCGTTTAGAGTGAATTCGGGGTATCGGGAACACACATGCTCCAACGCCTCCCGGGCGTTCTCCATAAGCTGCCTGTCCGTGAGTACCCTCTCGGTCTTGTCGCGACTGCGTCTGCCGGTCTCCATCTCATAGGGATAGGGACGTTTCAGAGCAAGGTTGCGCCGGGCCCTGGCATACCCCTCCCCGTCCTCCATCTCTCCCTCCTGAAAATGCACGCCCAGAAGACCGCCTTCCTGCACCCGGAAGGAAATAAATGTCTGGTTTCTCTTGTCAAAGCTGCAAACCCTGTTCTCCTCGATTCCCACGGAGGATGTGACGGTACGCAGCGTATATTTTTCTTTGCTCTCCATATTTTCCCCCATTGTCTAATTGACAGTCAGCTTTTTGACCCTGACGGTGGGCCCTCCCGCGGATACCTGTACCGTCTGGCCGTTTTTGCCGCAGCTGAAAGAGTCGAATATCTTAAGGTCGTCTCCCACTGCGTCAATGTCGAACAAAGTCCGAAACACACTGCCAGTGAGCACATTGACCCTGACCGGCTCACAGAGCTTTCCGTCCCGGATACGGTAGCACAGGCCGGGCTGGAAGGTAAAGGTGGAAGAACCGGTGCCGCGCATAATGTCATAGACATAGATGCCGTCCCTCACCCCGCGGATGATATCCTCAGGTCTATCGCGGCCCGCCGCCATATAGGTGTTGGTCATCCTCACCATGGGAGCGGAACTGTAGTCATCCGCCCTGGCGTTCCCGGTGACTTTCTCCCCCAACACCGAGGCCGATTTGCTGTCATGGAGCCTGCCTGTCAGCACTCCGCGGCGGATCAGCCAGGTATCCTCTGCCGCATTGCCCTCATCGTCATAGGGCGTATAGCCGTTGTGATCCATACCGCCATGATCACAGATGGACACCTTTTCACTCCCCACCTTTTTGCCCAGCACCCACTCCTCCTGCAGCGTCTTGTCATTTAACATGTAATCGGATTCGCTCTTATGCCCGAAACTCTCATGGGTAAACATGGCCGTGGCGAGGGGAGACAGCACGCAGGTATAGTCTCCGGGCTCCAGATCCACCGCATTTCTGGCAAAGTCCAGATACCGGTCCCGCTCCTCTGTGATCTCCTGTTCCCTGCCCAGGAGCCGGGCAAATTCCAGCTCCTGAAAATTTTTTCCCGCCCAGGTAGTGATCCCGTTCACCACAAAGGCGCAACCTGCCCACACGCTACAGCGCTGCATATCCTGCAGGATCTGAGCGCCCTTGCTGGAGTAATACTCCTTGACTGTGTGTACACTGATATAACTGCCCGCGTGGGATTTGAGCTCCTCGATAGATTCGTCCACGCAGACCGAGAGATAATGCGCCACAAGAGCCTCCCTCTGCTCCGGCGTGACAGCGCGTACGTCATTTTCCCCGTCATATTTTATAATACGGGCTTTATGACAGCCGAAGTTTTTGACCGTCGGATGATCGTAGATCTCCGGATTCCTCTGTGCGAGAGCCGCCAGATCGTCGATCTCCTGTTGAATGGCATCCGGCGTATTGGTGATGCCCGTATACCACATATGGCCGTCAAATACCCGTATCAGCGCGCCCACGGCCTGACACTGGCTGTTGGCCTCCACTTCCCCGTTTACAACGTAATAATTCACATATTCCTTTTTCTCTATCCTGACTTCCGTAAACAGATCTTCCGGGAACCTGTACATCGGGCCGCTCCTCCTGTATGCCGGTATATATTTATGTCTTACCATATTTTCGAGCGCTTAGCGCACACCCTGTTACTCATTCTACCATAACACCGGGTAAAATGCCATCCCGCAGTTAATAACCTTAATCAAACCTTAAAGTTTTACGCCTTGTACTGTCTATTTATCCAGTGTAAAATTATATCAGGTACTTGCGAGGGGCAATCTCACAAGTAAAAATTATATGACGGGATCATTCCCTGACAGCATTTTGGAAAGGAAGATACGCATGATGAACTTAAGCAGTAAGCTCAAAAAATGGATCCGTTTACTCTGTCCGCTGCTGACTGCGGTCGTTCTGCTGACCGGCTGCGGTCTGCCCGGACAGGACGGGGACGTATCCGAACTGTCTGAACCGGCCGAAACACCTGAGCCCACCGAGCCGCCCCGACAGGCCATAGACTGGAGCAGCCACCAGGTGGTTGCGGCCCAGGAGACGGCGGACGGCCCTGCCTGGAACATAGTGGACTATTTCGACGGCTGGATCAAGTACCCGGCGAAGTACGATTGGAAACACTCGGAGTATATCGGCGGTACGGACGGAGATTTCTGCGCCAAGACCCAGTATGCCGTCTACAACGAGGACGGCAGTGTCTCCGATCTGTGGTACAGTCTGGACTATTTTGATATGGAAACCGGAGACTCCCTGCACGGAGAAGTGGATTATGACAGTTGGGGCATATCCGCGTACGCCAGCTTAGACCGGGTGGATGTGGCAGGCGATAAGCTGCTGGCCTGCTATTTCTGTACCTCCGAGGAGGAGGGCACCCCGAGATCCTATTGTTCCCTGGTACTCTATCATATGGAAGACGGCGTGCAAAAGACGCTGGATCTGCTGCCTGCCCTGGAAGCGGCGGACGCGGCGGCCCACAGGGAATTGTCCTATCCGCCGGATGTGCTGTATGACCGGGAGGGATGCTGCTATATCGTCCTGGAAGATCAGATCCTCATTATCGGTGAGGACGGGCAGCTGCTGTTGGCGGCGGAGCCCGGGGAGGACGCCGGGCCTCTGACCTACCTGTGCAAGACGCCGGAGGGCCTTCCCGTCTTTGTGGGCATGAACCTTCAAGGCCGCAAAAATACCTACTGGATCTACGACCAGGACGGCGGGCAGCTGCGCTCCCTGGGAGAATCCGGCTATATGTCGCTGGACTACGGCTGCGTGGATCCCGGCGGATATCTGTATCATTTCTCACAGGGTAAGATCATCCGCTGGGATACGCTGACGGGAGCGCACGAGAATATCTTTGACTGTCAGGCCAATAATATCTGTTCCAACACCACAGCCGAAAAGCTGATGGCGATCCGTGAGGACGGCAGCCTGATACTCATGGATCCCATGACGGAGACAGACAGTATTTATGTTCTTTCCACCACTCCCCTTGAGGAAAAAACCCTCACACTGGTATCCGCCTGTTACGGGACCCAGATGATCCAGAACGCCGCCTCACTCTTTTCCATAAAAAAGCCGGGCGTCAGCATTGCCTTTACCTCCATTTCCGAGGAAGACGACTGGGAAACCTATAATACGAACCTGATGAACCGCGTCATCGCGGGGGATGCTCCCGACATGTTTATCATCCCCGCGGAAAAAATGCAGATATTCTATGAAAAGGGAGTGCTGGCGGATCTGAGTGACATATTTTCCCAGGAATTGCGGGAACAGGTCTTCGACTGCGTCTGGAACGCGGGAACCATAGACGGAAAACTGGTGGGACTTACCACCGCCATCTCTACCCGCACTATGCTGGTTTCGGAGGATATCTGGCCACAGAACACCTGGACGCTGGAAAATATGCTGACTCTGGCGGATACCACTCAGCCTGGTAAACTGAAAGGGCTGATCCCCATGGAAAGCAGTAACCCGTCCGCCTCGGCGCTGCTGTACGATATTGCCCTGAGGGATATCTCTTCCTCGCTGGTAGACTGGGACACCAAAACATGCCATTTCGACAGCCAGACATTCCGCAGGCTTTTGGAATACTGTAAAGACACACCCCTGCCGCAGGACGGACTGGATTACCAGAGCAGATGCGCCGCCATTGCCCGGGAAGTACAGGAG
The DNA here is from genome assembly GCA_964529395.1 of uncultured Acetatifactor sp. Taxonomy (GTDB): domain Bacteria; phylum Bacillota; class Clostridia; order Lachnospirales; family Lachnospiraceae; genus Acetatifactor. The sequence continues at coordinate 43,661 of CAZGVI010000022.1, read as the reverse complement.
GGGGAATATCTGGCGTATTCTTGCGGTACGTACAGCCTTGGCGATTTCAGCCAGCAGATGGCCAGTTTTCCTGAAGGATACCACTGTGTAGGCGTTCCCACCGACAGGGGATCCGGCAATATAGCCTATGCATCCTATTTTCTGGTGGTAAATAAGAATTCGGAAAATATGGATCTGATCCGCGAATTTCTGCCCACGCTCTACGGGGAGGAGATCGAGCGCAAATATCCCGAATACTGTCTGCGCCGGGATGTGCTGCGCAGCCGCGTAGTTATTCCCGAGTGGGATCATCAGCCCCAGTTCAGCATGGGAGAAGGCGTGTACCAGCTGCTGCCCGCCAAACCGGACGGCACCTCCTATGTGGAGGAATATATCGCCTATATGGATAGCTGTATCCTCTATCCCACCATGGATTCCACCATTGCCGACATCGTTTGGGAGGAGACGGAGCCATATTTTAACAGTGATAAAGATATAGACGAGGTCATCGATGTCATACAGCGCCGGGTGCAGTTGTATCTGGATGAGAACGGCTGACCTTTAAAACCATGTCTGATACGGATATATTGAGAAAGGAAAATGCTAAGATGAGAGTACGCGAAAAAACATGTCACAGGCTGCTGGGGGTTCTGCTGGCGGTCTCCCTCTCTCTGGCGGGCTGCGGCTCCCCGGGTGAAACCTCCGGCGGAGCCCATGGATCGGGGGAGGTCTCCGCAGAGTCCCCCGCAGAGTCCCCCGCACGGCCTCAGCCGCAGATCATAGACTGGAGTACCTTTCAGATGGCGGAACCCCAGAGCGCAGGACTCGGAACCTCCTGGTATCTCACAGAGAACCATGACGACTGGATCACGCCCGTCAAGGCCGAGTACGGGAAATACGGCTATCGCACGACAAGCACCGGAACCATTGACGGAATGATCTACACCAACTGGCTATACCGTTCAGAAGACGAAAAACAGGAGCGTTTTTGCGATGAGAACCTTATGGACGGCTTTGACGCCCAGACAGGCCAGATTCTGCATATGGAGCTGGCCCTGGCCGACAGCGGGCTGCCCCGGGACGCCTCCCTGCTCAACATGGATATGGCGAACGACAAAGAGGCAGTCTTTCTCACCTATACCTCCGGCGAGCCGGGCCAGCCCACTCCCCAAAGCGCCCTGCTCTTTTACCATCTGGAGGAGGGTGTTCAGAAAACCCTGGATCTGCTGCCCATTCTTGCCTCCGTGGGACTCGGGAACGAGCCGGACAGCGAGCGCGACTATTCATACAGATATCACATAAACCTATGCGACCGGGAGGGACGCTGCTATCTGATCTGGAACCGGTCTCTGCTGGTGATCGACAGCGACGGGCAACTGCTGTGCCATATGAAGACAGCCGGGGAGTCTTATCCCCGGTTACTGTGCAAAACGCCGGAGGGACTGCCTCTGTTTATGCTCCCGGATAAGAAAAACAACGTCAACGAATACTATATCTATGACCAGAAGGCCGGACAACTGCGTTCTCTGGGGCAGTCCAAATATTTTGACATAGTATCCGGCTGCATGGACGTATCCGGCAATATATATTATTTTAACGAAAACGGTTCCATCGTGCGCTGGGATATCCTGTCGGGAGAGCGGGAAAAGATATTTGACTGCAAGAGCAACAGCATCTGTGAAAACAGCTACTCCGCCAAAGTCATGCTGATCCGGGAAAACGGCGACCTGGCGCTGATGAATCCCGGGATAGCCAGACAGAATATTTATGTATTATCCCCCGCCCCGCCCGCTGAGACCAGAACGCTCACACTGGTAACCGACAGGCAGGGGGTTTCCATTCTCCCCACGGCGGCAGCGCTCTTTTCCGCAAAAAAGCCTGGCACGAAGATCGAGATCTCCAACTTTACGCCCAGCGACAGCAACGACCGTGAGGCCTATACCACCAATCTGCTGAACCGTATCGTGGCCGGGGATGCGCCCGACATGTTCGTCGTCTCCGCCCAGACCATGCGCACCCTCTATGAAAAGGGGGCGTTGGCGGATCTCTCCGATATATTCCCCGCGGAAGCGCGGGAACAGGTGTTTGACTGTATCTGGGAGGCGGGTACCATCGACGGAAAACTGACCGGGCTGACCACCGATCAGGTCACCAGCAGCATATTTATACCGAACCGGACATACGCACAGGACACCTGGCAGCTCAAAGATGTGCTGGAACTGGCGGACCAGGCCTCGGCCTCCGGCGATGCCTTCAAAGGTCTTTCGCCCCTTACAGAATACGATTCGTCCCCTCTGTACTGGTATGCCCTGCTTGCCATCGAGTCCTCCCTTGTGGACAGACAGTCCGGAACCTGCCATTTTGACAGCGGGAACTTCCGAAGGCTGCTGGAATACTGTAAAAACACCCTGCCCGTAGAACATATTACCATGACGGCCGACGAACTGTCTGCTGGCGCCCGCTCTATCGAGGATGGGGAATACCTTGCCTATGCTTATGCCAATTACTTTGGATTCTCTGAGTTTTCACTGATGATGTCTTCTTTCCCGCAGGACTATCACTGGGTGGGCGTACCCACAGACAGAGAAAGCGGCAACCTGCTGTATGCCCGGAATTTCCTGGTGGTGAACAAAGACACGGAGAATATGGATCTGATCAGAGAATTTCTTCCCACGATCTACGGAGAGGATCTGATGCGGCTGTACCCCGAGCGCTGCCTGCGCCGGGATATTCTCAGGAACTGCGTGGAAGACGCATACCCCGGTGAGCTGCATCCCCAGGCTCGCTTTTATATGAGCAACGGCATCATCCGCTGTCTGGAATGCAAGCCGGACGGCACCTCTTATGTGGAAGAATATATTGCGTTCATGGACAGCTGTATCCTGATGCCGCCGGAGGATGAGGCCATCGCCGACATTGTGATGGAGGAGGCGGAGCCCTATTTTGGCGGGAATAAGGATCTGGACACAGTCATCGAGATCATCCAGAACCGGGTACAGCTATATCTGGATGAAAACGGCTCTTAGGCCGACCGCTCCCATATCACACAATTTTATGAGTATGGAAACACTAAAAATTCAAATGCTTATAACATAAAAACCTGTCGTTAAAGAAAGGAGTCGCCACATACACGGCAACTCCTTTCTGCTTTCCTGCAATCCAGCAATCCCAAATCAGTTGTTGATCAGCTTGTCCTCTTCGTTGTTCCAGCTGTAGAGCTTGCGGATCTCCTCGCCGACCTTCTCGGCGGGATGCTCGCTGGCCAGCTTTCTCATGGCCTTGAAGTGTACCTGTCTGCCTGCGGGAGACATATCCAACAGGAACTCCTTGGCGAAAGTGCCGTCCTGAATATCGCTCAGGATCTTCTTCATGGCCTTCTTGGTCTCCTCGGTCACGATCTTAGGGCCGGTGACATAATCGCCGTACTCGGCAGTGTTGGAAATGGAATATCTCATGCCCGCAAATCCACTCTGGTAGATCAGATCCACGATCAGTTTCATCTCATGGATACACTCAAAGTAAGCGTTTCTCTCATCATAGCCGGCTTCCACCAATGTCTCAAAGCCCGCCTGCATCAGCGCGCACACACCGCCGCACAGCACGGCCTGCTCGCCGAAGAGATCGGTCTCTGTCTCGGTGCGGAAAGTGGTCTCCAGCACGCCCGCTCTCGCGCCGCCGATGCCCAGCGCGTAAGCCAGAGCCAGATCCTGTGCCTTGCCGGTAGCGTCCTGCTCCACGGCGATCAGACAGGGAACACCCTTGCCTGCCTGATACTCGCTTCTCACGGTATGGCCGGGACCCTTGGGCGCGATCATCGTCACATCCACGTCTGCGGGGGGAACGATGCAGCCGAAATGGATATTGAATCCATGAGCGAACATCAGCATATTGCCCGCCTCCAGGTTCGGCTCGATATCTTTCTTGTACAGATCCGCCTGTTTCTCATCGTTGATCAGGATCATGATAATATCGGCCTTCTTGGCGGCCTCCGCGGCGGTATACACCTCAAAGCCCTGCTTTACGGCCTTGTCCCAGGACTTGGAGCCCTCGTACAGACCAATGATAACATTGCAGCCGGACTCCTTTAAGTTCAGCGCATGGGCATGGCCCTGGCTGCCGTAGCCAATGATCGCGATGGTCTTGCCCTCCAGCAGAGACAGGTTGCAATCTTCCTGATAAAAAATCTTTGCCATCTTCTTTTCCTCCATTATGTTAAGAATGATTTATAACTGATAGGTTGTTGTCCCTAGAGCTAACTTAATATATCAACTCTCCAGATGGATAATGTTCTCCATACCTCTGCCCAGCCCGGCAATACCCGTTCTGGCCAGTTCCAGAATCTCATAGCCGTCCAGCAGATTGATAAACGCGTCTATCTTGGCCTGATTGCCGGTGAGTTCGATGATCAGGCTGTCCTTGGACACATCGATGATATTGGCGCGAAAGATATCCGCCACCGCTATAATGCTCTGGCGCTGCTGGGGGTCCGCCTTGACCTTTATAAGCGCCAGTTCCCGATAGACGCTCTCCTGGGGCTTAAGTTCCCGGATATTGCGCACATCCACCAGCTTGCCCACCTGTTTCTCGATCTGTTCCAGGATCTCGTCATCCCCGTAAGCCACTATGGTAATCCTGGAAAAACGTGGATCCGCAGTCACGCCCGCCGTAATGCTCTCGATATTGTATCCCCTGCGGGAAAACAGGCCGGATATGCGGCTAAGCACACCGGAAGTATTATCTGTCAACAACTGAAATACTCTCTTCTGCATCATGTACTCCTCTATAATTGGTTTCCCCGTCAGCTCCCTGCCGCGCCTTGAGCGGAGCATCCTCTGTCAGGCGGCACGGCCGACACCCCGGAACCTTTGTTCTGATTCTCATATTTGCTCTATATTTAAAGAACCTGCGTTTAAGTCCTCACATTCGCTCTACATTTTAGCAAGATAAAGTGCGTATGTCAACCCTATTTTGCGTTCCGCATGCGTTCTGTTCCACGCTTTTCGATTCCGCGCATTTCTGCTTCTGTATGTTCCCTGTCAAAACTTGCTCACTCATCATTCTCGCTGCATTTTGCCAGCGCCAAAGTCCCTGTGCGGGCCACTTCCGCGATACTGATGGACTGTAGCATGGTCAGCAGCAGTTTCGTTCTGTCCGGCGTATCGCAGATCTGGATCATCATAAAATGCTTGGACATATCCACGATCTCCGCTCTCAGGATCTCGCAGACCTCCGTGATCTCCCGGCGGTTCCCCTTGTTATGGCGCACCTTCACCAGCATCAGCTCCCGGCTAACGCTCTGGCTCTCGTCAAAAGTCTTAACCTTGATCACGTCCAGCTTTTTGTTAAGCTGTTTTTCGATCTGCTCGATGGTGCGCTCATCCCCGCTGCTCACAATGGTCATACAGGATATCTCCGGGTCGTCCGTCTCTCCCACTGTCAGGGAGTCAATATTAAAACATCTTCTGGCAAAGAGCCCGGCTACTTTGCCCAGCACGCCGGAACGGTTCTCCACCAACACGGAATAAATTCTTTTTTTCATAGTTCCTCTTTCTTCCCTCTCCTTACTTTACAAGGTCCATGGGATCGATCAGACACTCCAGCAGTACCGATACGTCTTCCTTTAAGAAAGCGTCCAGCACTTCCTCCGCCCGGTCCATATTTTCCAGCAACTGATACTGCATATCGTAAGCTGCGGCGATCTTGTCCAACCTGGGGCTGCCGGATAGATCCACCACCGAATAATGGTCCTTGTAAGTATAGTGCTGGTACTCCCGCACCATGCCCAGGTAGCCGTTTTTCATCACAATGATCTTCACCGGGATCCCGTATTGGCTCATGGTTGCCAACTCCATCATGGACATCTGGAAAGAACCGTCGCCGCACACCGCTATGACCTGACGGCTTTTGTCTGCCAGCTTTGCTCCCAGGGCCGCCGGTATGGAATACCCCATGGTTCCCATGCCACCGGAGGTGAGGAAACGCCCCTCCTTCACGATATGGTAGCCGCAGGACCATATCTGGTTCTGTCCCACATCCGCCACATACACCGCATTGGGAGCCATCTTGTCGGACAGCCGGGTGATAAAGGCCGCCGGATCCACATAGGCGGGATTGGGACTGCGTTTCGCCACCAGCTCTTCCCTGTACTGTGTCAATGTCTCCAGCCACTGTTCATGTTCACAGCTAAACTCTTCCCTGGCAAAATCCTGAAAAATATGCTTTACGTCTCCCACCAGCGGTATGGTGGGTCCTGCGTTCTTGCCGATCTCCGCTGGATCCACGTCAATATGCACCAGCACCTTGTCGCGGGTGATCAGATCCGGCTGGCTTACCGCCCGGTCCGCCACTCTGGCTCCCACCATGATCAGCATATCCGATTCGTTCATGGCCCTGTTGGCATACGCCTTGCCGTGGTTGCCCACCATGCCGAAATAGAGAGGATGTTTCGTGGGCATGACGCCGATGCCCATCATGGTAGACACCACCGGGATCCGGTATCTCTCCACAAATTCCCGCAGCTCCTCCTTGGCCTCGCTGAGCAGCACACCGCCACCCGCGCAGATGATGGGACGTTTTGCCCTTTCTAATTCCCTGATGACCTTTTTGATCTGCACCGCATGTCCCTTGACCGTGGGCTTGTAGGTGCGCATATTGACCTCTTCCGGGTACTGGAACTTATTTATGACCGCATTCTGGATATTGATGGGGATATCAATCAGCACAGGCCCTCTGCGGCCCGTGTTGGCAATGTGAAAAGCCTCTTTAAATATCCTGGGGATGTCGTTTACATTCTTGACCAGATAGCTGTATTTGACAAAGGACTCCGCCGCGCCGGTAATGTCCGCCTCCTGAAAAGAGTCGCTGCCCAGCAGATCCGTATGTACCTGCCCGGTGATGCACACCAGAGGAATACTGTCCGCAAAAGCGGTGGCGATGCCGGTGATCACATTGGTTGCGCCGGGACCGCTGGTGACGGCGCAGACGCCGGGCTTTCCCGTGAGTCTGGCCATACCGCTGGCCGCATGGGCAGCGTTCTGCTCCGTGCGTATCAATATGGTCTGAATCTCCGACTGCAGGATACTGTTGTAAAAAGGACATATGGCCACACCAGGGTAGCCAAACACATATTTTACGCCCTCCTCCTCCAGACATTTGATTATCGCGTCCGCTCCTATCATAAAAAACCTCCTACTAATTAAGAGTTCCATGTTCAACATTTCTGCCTATTTTAGCATAATAGATTATGATATACAAGGTACGGATTTAACCTGTTTGCTCTATGTTTGCTCTAATAGAGAGAATCCCTGTTATATCTTCATCTATTCGTTTCTCCCACATGGCCATGATATCCTACTCTTCCGCGTTCATCATGCCCAGCAATCGCCGGGCCAGTTTTACCGCCTCCGCCGCGTCTTTGGAATATCCGTCCGCATGGATCTCATCGGCGTACTCCTGGGTGATCACGGCTCCGCCTACCATGATCCTGGCGCTCACACCCTCCTGGCGGGCCAAAGCCACCACCTCCCGCATCCGCTGCATCGTAGTGGTCATCAGCGCGGACAGGGCGATGATATCCGCATGGTACTCCTTCGCCGCCTGCACAATGGTTTCCCCCGGCACGTCCTTGCCCAGATCTATCACTTTGAAACCGTAGTTTTTGAGCATCAATGCCACCAGATTCTTGCCGATGTCGTGGATATCTCCCTCCACGGTGGCAATGACCACCACCGGCATGGAATCCCCGTCCTGTTCCTTCAGCAGATAGGGTTCCAGCACTTCGATGGCGTTCTTCATGGCCTCAGCGCTGGCGATAAGCTGGGGAAGAAAATATTTCTTTCTCTCAAACAGATCCCCCACCTTATTTATAGCGGGTAGCAGACTGTCGTTAAGCAGCGCCCCGGGGTCTTCCCCTGCCGCCACCGCCTCTGCCGTCATGGCCGCGATACCGTTTCGATTGCCCCTTAACACTGCGTCTGAGATCTTCTGGAGATAGGTCTGCGGCGCTCCCGCACTCCCGTCGCTCTGGCCCAATGCCGATACCGCTCCGGGATTGCTCTGACCCATGGCTGCCGCCGCGACAGGCTCGCCTTGGCCCATACCTGCCGACGTGACGGGCTTGCCCTGGCCTACGCCTGACAACGTTTCAGGATTGCCCTGACCTACGCCTGCCGTCGCGCCGGACTTGCCCGCCCCCGCAGGGATGCCGGATGTGGACTGTAGCTGGGAGGCATACTCAATATACCGCAGATCGGCGTCCTTTTTCACCTTCAGCATATCCGTAGCCAGAGCGCCGCAGACCAGCATCTCCTGAGAGGGATTGGCGATGGCCATGGTCAGGCCCTCATAGATGGCCAGTGTCAAAAAGGCCGTGTTCACATAGGGCCTGGCCGGCATACCGAAAGAGATATTGGACAGACCGCAGACCGTAGCCAGTCCCTGGGCCTTGCAGTAACGTATCGTCTCCAATGTCTCCATCCCCGCTCTTTTATTAGCGCCGATGGTGGTCACCAGGCCGTCTACCACGATGTCCTCCCGACGCATACCCAGTTCCAGCGCCCGGGTCACGATGCAGTCGATGATCTGCTTTTTCTCCTCCAGATCCTCGGGCAATCCCTTGTCAGACAAAGGCAGTAAAATAAACATGGCCCCGTATTTCTGCACAATGGGCAACAATTTTTCATACTTCTCCGTCTCATAGGACACGGAGTTGACCAGCGCCCGTCCGGGGTAATGGCGCAGCGCCGCCTCCAGCACTTCTATATGGCTGGAATCCAGAGACAGGGGCAGATCCGTCACCCCCTGTACCTCTTCCAGCACCCGCAGCATCATGGCTTTTTCGTCGATGCCACTCATACCCATATTTACGTCCAGCACGGACGCCCCGCAGTCGTCCTGTTCCTGGGCAAATTGCAGCACCAGGTCCATATTGCCGTTTCTCAACTGTTCCTGCAGCTTTTTCTTGCCGGTGGGATTGATCCGCTCCCCGATGATCATAAAGGGATCCTCCAGGCCAAAAGCCAGCGTCTTTCGTTCGCTGGTCAGATAGCGGACGCCCTCCGGCCGCCTTGGCCGCCCCGCAGGCTTTTTCTCCTGTACCAGACGTTTCAGGCCCGCGATATAGGCAGGATCCGTACCGCAGCATCCCCCCAGGATCACGGCCCCCGCTTCGATCAGTTCTTCCATCTCCGCCACGAAGTCGGTGCTGTCCATATCGTAAACCGTCTGTCCCTGCCTGTCCACCGCAGGCAGCCCCGCATTGGGCTTGGCGATCAGGGGCAGAGTGCTGACCCGGGCCATGGCCTCCACGATCCCCTTCATTTTGGCCGGTCCCGCGGAACAGTTCACGCCTATGGCATCCGCCCCCAGACTCTCCAGCACTATGGCCGCCGTCTCCGCGTCCGTGCCAAACAGGGTGCGTCCGTCCGCCTCAAAGGTCATGGTCACCATCACAGGCAGCTCTGTAATCTCCCGGGCCGCGATCAAAGCCGCCCGGGTCTCCCCCAGGCTCATCATAGTCTCTACCACCAACAGATCCACCCCGGCATTCTCCAGCATCCGGATCTGTTCTTTATAAACTTCGATCAAAGTCTCCAGTTCCAGGGTGCCCATCGGCCGCAGCTGCTGTCCCGTCATGGTCAGATCCCCGGCTACCAGAACATGCTGCCCCCCGTCAACATTTCTTCCGGCCGCCTGCAAGGACAGAGCCACCAATCCATGTATCATCTCTTCCTGCCGGTCAGCCAGACCGTATTCCTCCAGTTTGATACGGTTTGCAGTAAATGTGGGGGCATACAGAATGTTTGTGCCCGCCGCCACATAGTCCCTCTGCAGCTCCACCAGCGCCTGTGGATGCTCCAATATCCATTGCTCGGGACATACTCCGGAGGGCATACCCTTCTTGATCAGATTGGAGCCGGTAGCTCCGTCCAATAAAATATAGCGGTCCGCGCAAAAATCTCTAAACTGCTGTTTCGTCATGATATCTTTCCTCAGATCATTTCTATGCTATCCTGATTATGGCGTTACCTGTTCATTTCAGGGTATTGCACGCCCATTTCTCAATTTTTCCGTTCATTTCCCAGAGCAGCCCTCTCTATGCCTGTTTTGTCAGTTCCTCCGCCAGAGCCAATGCGTCGTCGATGTGTTTACAGAAATACCGCTCCCCTATCCGCTCCACAAATCTGGCTTTCCGCATGACCCGCATGGGCTGTTCGTTCACATGGGACAGGATCAACTGGATTCGTTTCTTCTCGCAGGTGGATGCCAGTGTCTCCAGATTGTGCATGGCGGTGGCGTCGATGGCGCTGACGCTCCGCATCCGCAGGATCAGTACGGTGACGGTGTCGTCGGTGCGGATATGCAGGATCTTATCCGCGGCGCCAAAGAACAGCGGGCCGCTCATCTCATACACCAGCGTATGGCTGGGTACATGGCGCAGCTCAATGCTGTCCTTATCATTCTCCGCATCCTCGTCGATATAAGTCCAGCCCTCCACCTCTGTCACCTCGCTCATCCGTTTCATAAACAGGATGGCAGCCAACACGATACCGACGCCGATCGCCACCACCAGATCGAACACCACGGTCAGCACAAAGGTCAGCACCAACACGATAATATCGCTCTTGGGAGCCGTCCTGCACAGATAGAGGAATTTACGCCACTCGGACATATTGTAGGCCACCATAAACAGGATGGCGGCGATGGTGGGCATGGGAATCAGCGCCGCATAGGGCATCAGCACCACCAATATCAGCAGCAGCGTCACCGCATGGACCATACCCGCCACAGGGGTACGGCCTCCGTTTTTCACATTGGCGGCAGTGCGGGCGATGGCTCCGGTAGCCGGGATACCGCCGAACAGGGCGGAAGTGATATTGCCCGCTCCCTGGGCGATCAGTTCCATGTTGGAACGGTGCTTGCTGCCGATCATCCCGTCCGACACCACACAGGACAGCAGGGATTCTATGGCCGCCAGGATCGCGATGGTAAAGGCGTCCGGCAGCACATTCTGTACGGTCTTGAAATCAAAGGCGGGCAGGGAGATCCGGGGCAGTTTGTTGGATATCTCATACAGATCTCCAATGGTATTGACCTTCATGCCGATTCCCTTTACCATGGCGATACCGGCCAGCACTGCGATCAGGGAGGGCGGGATCCTCTTGCAGATACCCGGCAAAAAGGGCCAGCCTATGAGGATCGCCATACATACCACACCCACGATCACCGCCTGCCAGTTTACCGTCCCAATAAACCGGAATACGGCCTCCAGCTTTTCCATGGTTTCGATCAGGGGTTCCTCCGTGACCACGGCAAGCCCCAGAAAATCCTTGATCTGCCCCACAAAGATCGTCACGGCGATGCCCGCCGTAAAGCCGGTGGTAATGGTATAGGGAATAAACTTGATCAGATTGCCCATCCGCAGCACGCCCATCAGGATCAGGATGATTCCCGCCATAACGGTGGCCATGATCAATCCCTCCATGCCGTTCTTCGCCACGATGCCCGCCACTATAGTGGCAAAGGCCGCCGTGGGCCCGGCGATCTGCACCCGGCTGCCTCCCAGAAAAGAGATCACAAATCCCGCCGTTATGGCGGTATAGATTCCCTTTTCCGGCGTGACCCCGGAGGCCAGCGCCAGCGCGATCGACAGAGGCAGCGCGATGATAGCTACAATGATGCCCGCCACCACATCCTTTACAAACTGCTCTCTGGTATAAGTCTTCATCACTGAAAATAACTTTGGTTTAAGCTTGTCCATATCTCCCTCTCTCCCGCATACCTGCATTCGGCAAATCAACTATGGCCTTGTCCGCGGTATGTATAAAAAAAATAAAATTTGCGCAAATCTTCCAGATTATACACAAATTTTATTTTATTCTCATTATATGCTTTTTGCAAGCGATTTTTCTTTTCCGCAAAGCCTGTTTCACCACATTGCCTATTCCTGCAAATACAGCTGCACCCGGCTCTGAATGATCCGGCACACTTCCTCCAGTGACTGGTCGCCCTCCAGATATTTTTCCGCATCCTCCATGATCATGTTCCACACATCCAGATATTTCATGGGTCTGGCAACACAATTATCCAAAAATTCCGAATACTCCTCCGCATAGGTGTTTCCGTCCGCTTTTTCCTCTAATATCCCCACATAAGAATAGTTTTCAACGGTCTTTGCGCCGCCGTACAGAGTGGTGATATCATCCGCCGGAAACCGCAGCACACTCATCGCATACAGATTGCGCAGGGGAGCCTGCCCCTCTCTGCTGTACAGATACTCCAAAAACGCAGTCAGTGCCTGATCCTGGGTACACTGGCTGTTGACCACCACAATCCCGTTAGTCTGGGCAAAACTCCCCGAACTGCCCTGTGTGGGAAGTCCCACGCAATGATAGACGTCCTCTCCCAGCCTGTTGGCCCGCTCGGAAAAATCCTGGATGGAAAAACCGGCAGTTACCGTTCCCAGACAGTCCCCCTGACGGATCAATTCATAACTGTCTTCCCCCAGGGAAACATTGTCTCTTCCGCAGGCCTTACAGAGCCGCATCGCACGCTGAAACAGCTCCCCGTCAAAATAGCACTCCCTCTTTTCCCAGTCGATAAAAGGCGTATTCTCCAGATCCATCAGGAGCACATTCCCCAGCAGAACGCCCGAGGATGCGCCGTTCTCCAGATACAGCAGCACGTTTTCCGAGTCCTGACAGGCCTCCATCCGGTCCAGCAGCTGCTCTACCGTCCACGTATCTCCGCTCACGTTCTCCCGTGTGGTGATCAGGCTCCAGACAAGGGTAAAATCCGTGGGAATGCCATAGAGTCCTCCTTCCATCGTCCCCATGGAAAGAGCGGCAGGCAACAGACCGTCCCGCGTCTCTGTCGGCAGATACCGGGACAACTCCGCCAATACACCCTTTTCCTGTAAAGACTGCAAACGGTCAGGTGAAATATACAGGATATCCGGCCCCTTACCCGCTGTCAGATCCGCAAGCGTACGGGTGTAAAAGGCGTCTTCCTCCCCTGCCTCAGGTTCCGTATAGACATAAGCATATTGCCCCTCCGGATCGTGTGTCAGTTTTTCGGCTGCGTCCCGGAGCAGTTTTCGGCCGCTGGAGACCAGCCCCAGATCCTCGACTATACAGGCAATCTCCAAGGTAGCCTCCGGCTCCCGGTTCCCGCCGGAAAGACCTTCCCGCCCCCCGCCGGTTTTTCCGCTGTCAGAGGTTCCGCTGCCGCCCTGAATCTCTTCGCTGCTATGAGTCTCCCCGCTGTCTGATGTTTCTCCATCACTGCGGGGCTCTCTGTCGGCCGATGCTCCTTCATTACTGCGGGACTCCCCGTTGGCTGATGTTCTTTCATCAACCTGAGGCTCTCCGCCGGATAGACTGCCTGTGCCGGAATCCCCCAATCCGCCGCAGCATGTCAGCGCCAGCAGCAAAATGCCCAGCAAAAAAACGCTCTGCCATACCCATCTTTTTCTCATATCGGCATACCTCCTTCACCGCCTTTATCATAACATCACAGGAGATATACCTCAACGGACTTAAACGTTTCTTAAAGGTTCTTAAAGGAATCTTAAAGGTCATTGTGAAACTATATGTCCCATATAATAAAAACCCTGGCATTCCTCCAGAGATACGGTCACGATCCGACCCACCAGCTCCGACGTTCCGGGGAAATGCACCAGCGTATTGTTGGACATACGCCCGGTGAGCAGCCCTTCATCCTGGGCATTCACCTCCTCCACCAATACCTGCGCCCTCTGCCCCTGATACCGGGCCACCTGTTCTCTGGCGGTATCCTGTACCACCTTAAGAACTCTGTCGAACCCCGCCTTGACCTGCTCCGGCGGCACCTGGTTCACCATGGCGGCAGCAGGCGTCCCGGTGCGCTTGGAATAGATAAAGGTAAAAGCATTGTCATATTTTACCCTGCGGATCACGTCTATCGTCTCTTCTACGTCCTCCGCCGTCTCCCCCGGAAATCCCACGATAATGTCCGTGGTGAGGGCAATATCCGGGATTTCCCTGCGAATCTTCTCTGCCAGAGCCAGATATTGCTCCTTGGTATACCGGCGGTTCATCTGTTTCAGAATCCGAGTGGAGCCGGACTGTAGCGGCAGATGCAGATGACGGCAGATCTTTTTGGATTCCTTCATAACCCGGATCAGATCATCCGAGAGGTCCTTGGGATGGGATGTCATGAACCGAATACGCTCCAAGCCTTCAATTTGCTCAACCTCCCGCAAAAGTTGGGCGAAGGTCATGGGCGATTCCAGATTCTTCCCGTAAGAGTTCACATTCTGTCCCAACAGCATGACTTCCACCACGCCCTCGGCGACCAACTGCCGTATCTCCCGCAGTATCTCCTCCGGTTCCCGGCTGCGCTCTCTTCCCCGCACATAGGGCACGATACAGTAACTGCAGAAATTGTTGCAGCCAAACATAATGTTGATACCCGATTTGAAGGGATACTTGCGCTCTACCGGAAGATCCTCCACTATTTTGTCCGTATCCTCCCATATATCCACGATCATGCCCTGCTCTCTGTGTTCCTCACAGATACATCTGTAAAGCAGCTCTGCAAATTTATAAATATTATGCGTGCCAAACACCAGATCCACAAATCGATAGCTGGAACGCAGTTTTTCGATCACCGCCGCCTCCTGCATCATACAGCCGCAGAGAGCGATCTTCATATCTGGATTCCGCTTTTTGCGGCTCTTCAGCTCTCCCAGACGACCGTAAACCCTCTGGTTTGCATTGTCCCGGACTGTGCAGGTATTAAAGATCACGAAATCCGCGTCCTCGCTCTCCGTCACCTGATATCCCACCCTGCGCAGAATCCCCGCCAGCTTTTCCGAGTCTCTGGCATTCATCTGACAGCCGAAAGTGGTGACGCAGCAAGTGGGGGCGCGTCCGTTTTTGTCCTCAAATCTCCGAACCCATTCCCGGCATTTGGCCATAAAATAATATTGTCTGGCCGGTTCTTCCGCGGATGGCCCCGCGCACAAATCTATAGCATCTATATCAAATTCATTAAACATTTCTCTAAATTTTCCCTCTCATGAATGTATAGAATTATCTACTCCCTTTTCAAGAAGTAAATGATCTATTTATTTTGTCCAGGTTTCCACGGCGGCGGACATAACAAAGTTGTTACCCCAATATCCGACAGAACATCGTAAATCGAACTTCCCATTTTTTCTTCAAAATATTCCTTATTCTGAAATGTAATATCCCACCCTTGTATGTATGTTTTCATAATCCCATATCTACGTATTACATCTACAAATCTTTTTTCTAAGATCACAAATCCATAATCCGTTGCAAGCGCATCACATATTTGAATCAGTTTATCATAATCATCTGCCTGACAATTTGATATATATTCTTTTATAGCTCTCTCCTCTTCGGTGTCTGGTGCATAATCAAACTCATCTTTCATAAGGGGATATGAATGTGTCATACAAATTCTTGCAACTTCATCCCATCCCTTTTCGACAGAATACTTATATCCTTCATATACATGTTTGGGAATATTTACAATACCAACTCTTCGTCCTATATCATGTAGCATTCCCAAAATATATGCTTTGTTTTCGTCCAATTCCGGCACCTTTTGCGCTATATTTCTTGCCGCGATCCCTACATTTATGGAATGCTTTATCCAGGGGCCCGGATTCAATTGCGCCGCAACATCTAATTCTATTTTTGCTTCCTCAACGGTAGGCAACATAAAAAACCTCCTTAACAAATCTTTATATCAAATATGGTTTAATACTTGTTTATTCATTCTTTACCTATACGGTTAATTTTATTGACCATACCAGTCATTTTCATTGACCAATACGGTCACTCATTTTCGAGGCCTATATAAACTTCTTGACCAGCCCTGTCAGCAGTTTTACCACCTTTTCCATGGACTGCACACAGGCATATTCAAACTTTCCGTGGCAATTTTCCCCTCCGGTGCAGATATTGGGGCAAGGCAGTCCCATAAAGGACAGTCTGGCGCCGTCGGTCCCCCCGCGGATCGGGGTGATAATGGGCTGGATATCCTGCTCTTTCATAGTCTCAACTACCTTGTCGATCAGCTCCATATGATCTTCCATGATCTCCCGCATATTGTAGTAGGAGTCCTTCATATCCACTGTCACAGTGCCCTCTCCATACTTATCGTTCAAAAAGGACGCCACACTCATAAAGTACTTCTTTTTCTTCTCAAAAAGCGCCCTGTCATGATCCCGTATGATATAGTCCGCCTGTGCCGACTCCACATTGCCCTGTATGCTGTCCAGATGATAGAATCCCTCATACCCTTCCGTATACATGGGGTTTTCAAAGGCAGGCAGCATACTCTGGAACTCCTGGGCGATCAAAATGGCGTTCTTCATCTTGCCTTTCGCGGAGCCCGGATGCACACTGCAGCCCTGTATATGGAGTTTTGCCCCTGCGGCGTTGAAATTCTCATATTCCAGCTCCCCCAGAGCGCCTCCGTCCACGGTATAGGCCGCCTGCGCCCCAAACAGCGCCACGTCAAAGAAGTCCGGCCCCTCCCCGATCTCCTCATCCGGCGTAAATCCGATGCGTATCCTGCCGTGGGGCTCATCAGGATGGGTAAGAAAATATTCCGCCATAGCCATGATCTCCGCCACACCTGCCTTGTCATCCGCCCCCAAAAGGGTAGTGCCGTCAGTGACGATGAGATCCTGGCCCTGATATTTGCGGACATCCGGAAAATCCGCTGTCCGCAGTGTGATGTTAAGCTCCGGGTTCAATACGATATCCTGTCCGTCATAGTTTTTCACAATACGGGGCTTTACCCCCGCGCCGCTCATGGCCGGGGAAGTGTCCATATGGGCAATAAAGCCCACCGTGGGCCTGTCCTCACAGCCATCGCTGGCAGGGACGGTGGCATACACATAGCAACGCTCTCTGTCATAGGTGATCTGAGCCGCTCCCATTTCCTCCAGTTCCCGGGCCAGCAATCCGGCCAGGTCGTGCTGTTTTGCCGTGCTGGGATGGGTGCCGCTGTTCTCATCCGAGCAGGTATCTATCTGAACATAGCGCAGAAAACGATCGATCACAGTCTCCATAATGAATATTGCTCCCTTCCAGTTACAGGGCGCCGCCTGATGTCAGGCAGCGCCCTGTACTTCTAATCATCAATTATTTCCCATTATTTTATTTTTTATCTTCTCCGTTCATCAGGTTTACCTGCACCGGAGTCTTATCGCTGGCCACTTTGCCCGCCAGGAACCCGGACAGTACGGCGCTGAGATCCACACCGGTGGAGTCCTTAAGTCCGTCTGTGACCTGGTTCACGGTATTGATGATATCTCTGGTCAGTTTGGCGTTGTTGCCGTCGCCGTACATGGTGATCCGATCCACTTTCTCCAAAGGAGCGGCAGCGTTTTTCACCACTTCCGGCAGGGCGTTGAAGTACATCTCCAGCACTGCGGCCTCACCCATCTTGGCCATGGCCTCCGCCTTTTTCTCGATACCTTCCGCCTCGGCCACGGCTCTTGCCTTGATGGCCTCCGCCTCGGCCAGACCCTTGGTACGGATACCTTCGGCCTCCTGCTCCATCTTGTATTTCTGGGCCTCAGCCTGAGCTTTCATGGCCTCCGCTTCCTTCTCCGTCTCGAACTTGCGGGCCTCCGCCTCTCTCTGGCGCTCGTACAGCTGGGCGTCCGCCTGTTGTTGCTTGGCGAATCTGTCCGCCTCGGCCTTTTTCTTGACCTGCGCTTCCAGCGTCTGCTCTGTGATCTCTACTTCTTTCTGTTTCAGCAGGATCTCTTTTTCCTGCTTGGCGATATTGGCGTTAGCCGTGGTGATCTCCACCGTCTTACGCTGTTCCTCCTCCTGAATCTTGTAGGCGGCATCCGCCTCCGCCTTCTTGACGTCGGATTCCTTTTTCAGCTCGGCCTTCTTGATGGCCAGTTCGTTCTGCTTGATGGCGATCTCCGATTCCGCGTTCACCTCCGCCTCATTGGCCTCCCTCTTGGCGTTGGCCTGTGCCTTGGCAATCTCCTTTTCGCTCTCCGCCCTGGAGATAGCGGCGTTCTTCTGAATCTTTACGATATTGTCCACACCCAGATTCTCGATCACGCAGTTGTTGTCCACAAAGTTCTGTACGTTAAAACTGATGATGTCCAGTCCCATGGCAGCCAGATCCGGCTCTGCGTTCTCTTTTACCAGTACCGCGAATTTCTGACGGTCGCTGACCATTTCCTCCAGAGCCATCTTACCCACGATCTCACGGACATTGCCTTCCAGCACTTCTCTGGCCACGCCGCCGATGTAGTCCGGTTTCTTGTTCAGGAAGTTCTGGGCAGCTAGTTTCAGTCTGTCCTCATTGTCGCTGATCTTCACGTTGACCGTGGCGTCCACCCGGATATTGATATAGTCCGCTGTGGGAACCGCCGTGGAGGTCTTGACGTCTATGGGGATCAACTGTAGATTCAGTTCGTCCTTTCTCTCCAGAAAAGGAATCTTGATCCCGGCTTTTCCGATCAGTACCTTGGGCTTTTTGCGCATACCGGAAATGATCAGCGCGGTGTCCGGCGAAGCCTTTACGTAACCGGTCAAAAAGATGATCACAATGATCAGCGCCACTACTACGATGGGAATCACAATACTTAAATTTACAGGCATAATACTATCTCCTTTCGTCTCCCCGTCCCACAGCCCTGCGCTGTGAGCGTTCTCTTTATGTTTATGCGTATATCATAGCACAATAGGACTGTTTCACGCCAGATAAATTTACGCACGATAACCTGTATCCAGAATTTACCGGCGCACGATAGACGCGGGCACTCTGCGCCCTTACTATCGATGTCGACAATGCTGCGCCCGTAGCATCACTCTCTGATCTGCCCGTTCCCGGTGATCCGGTATTTGTAGCTGGTCAGCTCCCGCAGCCCCATGGGGCCTCTGGCATGCAGTTTCTGGGTGCTGATACCAATCTCCGCCCCAAAACCGAACTCAAAACCGTCCGTAAACCGGGTGGAGGCGTTCACATAGACACAGGCCGCGTCCACCCCGTTTAAAAACCGCTCCGCCGCCACAGGATCGGCGGTGATGATGCTCTCGGAATGATGGGTGCTGTAGCGGTTGATATGGTCGATAGCCTCCTCCAGAGAGTCCACGGTCTTCATGGAGATGATATAGTCCAGATATTCCCTGCCATAGTCTTCCTCTGTGGCGGGAACCGCGCCGTCTATGGCGGCGCAGACTCTCTCGTCTCCGCGAATCTCCACCTGCTTTTCCGCAAAAGCTTTCTGCAGCCGGGGCAGCAAGGCCTCCCGCACTGCCTCATGGACCACCAGGGATTCGCAGGCATTACAGACTCCTATACGCTGGGTCTTGGCGTTGACGATTATGGGAATGGCCATATCGATATCCGCGTCTTTATCCACATAGATATGGCAGTTGCCCGTCCCGGTCTCGATCACAGGCACCGTACTGTTTTCCACCACCGCCCGTATCAGACCGGCGCCCCCTCTGGGGATCAGCACGTCCACATACTCCTTTAATCGCATAAACTCCATGGTGACACTGCGATCCGTGTCGGTGATCAGCTGTATGGCGTCGCCGTCGATGCCGCAGTCCTCCAGCGCCTGCCGCAGTACCTGGGCAATGGCCCGGTTGGAGGTAAGCGCGTCGCTCCCCCCCTTTAAGATCACGGCGTTGCCCGCCTTAAAGCAAAGGGCAAATGCGTCGGCGGTCACATTGGGTCTGGATTCATAGATAATGCCGATCACCCCCAATGGAACCCTGCGTTTCTCGATGCGCAGCCCGTTTGGCCGTTCAAAACTCTCCAGCAGTTCTCCCACCGGGTCCGGCAGCGCAACCACCTGCTCCAGCCCCTGGGCCATAGCGGCGATCCTGGCGCTGTTAAGCTGTAGACGGTCCAGCAGTCCTGGATGCATACCGCCAGCCCGGCCCTGCTGCAGATCCCGGGCGTTGGCCGCAAGTATCTCCGGTTCGTGTTCTCTCAGAGCCCGGGCCGCATGCTCCAGCGCCCTGTTTTTTTCCTCTGCTGTCAGGGATTGTAATCGGTATTTGACAGCCGCAGCCCTTTTTCCCATTTCCGTCAGATTCACGTTTCCATCAGCCATTTTAATGTCCCTTCCCTCATTTTTGTCTCGATAACTTCTCTGAAAAGTTGCCTTTCTCACACCAGGATTACCTGATAGGGCCTGCAATCCGTCTCCTCCACCGGCAGTTGCCGCCGGATTCGTTGGCAGTTGTAGCCGATGGCGATGGAACAGGTCATAAACTCCGGGTGCGCCGCCAGATAGCGGTCATAATAACCCCCGCCATAGCCCAGACGGTTACCGTAAGGGTCATAGGCCACTCCGGGCATCAGCATCAGCGCAGAAGTCCCGTTCTCCCGCCCCTCCATCACAGTGTCTCCGCCGTAGAGCCCGCCACTTTCCGAAGGCTCGGGAATGCCGTGGAATCCCGGCTGTAGTTCCTCAAGACTGCGGATGCGAAAAAAGTCCATCCGATGCTCCGCCAGTACTTTGGGCGCATACACTGCCTTGCCCATCCTCAGCGCCTCATATAGTATTTCACGGGTGCTCAGCTCACTGCCATAGCTGACATAGCACAGCAGACACTCACAGCGGTAAAACCACTGATGACCAAGCAGACGCTCCGTGATCAGGCAGGTGCCCCGCCGTCTCTGCTCCTCTGTGAGGGCGTCCCGCACAGCCAGCATTTCCCGGCGGATACGTCTTTTCTCCTCCTGATATTCTACGGATGACAGCATCCCTTTATATCCGTTATCTATGCCCATATCTTCCCTTCAAACTTTCCTCACCGCAACTGTCTCAGGCTCTGCCCGCATATCACAGGCTTAACCTGTGACATTGCGCCAGTCAGCATTTGGAAGATCTGGAAGTTTTCCCTCCATACTTTTCCCCCAGATTTTCCAGAGTGCCGTCCTCCCGTTGGATGGTGATGCTGTCCAACTGTCCCCGGAGATTGGCGCGTACACTGGCCACGTACTCCTGCCGCAGCGCCGCCTGCTCGGCCTTCTCCTCCTGGGTCAGCCCCTCTCCCTGGGATTTGTGGTAAAGCTCGTTGATCCTGGCGATCTTCTGCTCCATAGTCTGTTTATCCATAGAACTCTCTTTCCGCGGTATAAGCCGCCGCTGTTTTCCCTTTCCCACCACGCCGGCTTATCACTGCCTGTGCAGGCGGCTGACAAAATCCGGCAGGTCAAATGTCTCATCCCTGCGGGCCACAAACAGCGTGCCCTCTTCCCTGCCGTCCAGTATTCTGTGCAGTATCCCTATATCCTTGCTGTTGGCGATCACCATATCCACTCCCGAGCTGGTGGCGATCCGGGCCGCCTGCAGCTTGGTATTCATACCCCCGGTTCCCACATTGCTGCCCGTGCTGCCTTTGCCCATGGCCAACAGTTCCTCCGTCAGCTCGTCCACCTGGGGAATAAAAGCCGCCTCCGGATTGCGCCGGGGGTCGTCTGTGTACAGTCCGTCTATATCGGAGAGCAGGATCAGCAGATCCGCCTCCACCAAGGCCGCCACAATGGCGGACAGAGTATCGTTGTCCCCGATCTCGATCTCGTAGGTTGCCACCGTATCGTTCTCATTGACAATGGGAATGACCCCCATCCGCAGCAGTTGGGTAAAGGTGTTATGGGCGTTAAAACGGTTTAAGTCGTCCACGATGGTATTCTTCGTCATCAGTATCTGTGCCGCCACCTGATTGTATTCCGCAAAGATCTTTTGATAGGTCATCATTAATCTGGCCTGTCCCACGGCGGCGCAGGCCTGTTTCACCGCCATCTGCCGCTCTTTGTTCTCTTCCGTGATCTCCCGGATCCCCACCGCTTTTTTTCCGGCGGCGATGGCACCGGAGGTGACCAGGATCACGTCTTTCCCCTGATTGCGGATATCGCACAGCTCCCGAACCAGCTTTTCCAGCCGGATATAATCCAGATCCCCCGTCTGTTCATGCTGCAGAGAGGAGGAGCCGATCTTCACCACGATCCGCCGCCTGTCCCTCATGGCCTCCCGTATGCCACGTCCGATCACTTCCGTTATTGTCTCCACTTCGTATTTCCTCACAATCTGTTTTCGTATCTCCCTTCTCGGAAAAGGGGGCCTTGTTTTGCAATGATCCGTACGACCAATTCATTTTATGAAAGACAGTATACCATGAAATAGAGAAATCAGCAATTGTATTTTCCGCAATCCCACGATTCCAGAACAAAACCGGAGCAAACCTGTATAACTTAATATGAACAGATTTACTCCGGTCTTATTTCATTTTTCTTCACACAGTTTGCTTTTGCTGTCTTTGTAATGCTTTAGAGAATTGCACCGGATTCAGCGCTATATGTAACTCTTTACCTACTCTCCTCCAGATAAATGCTGACCCTGCTCTGTATGCTCTCGCAGACAGTTTCAATGTCCTTTTGGCCTTCCAAAAACGGCTGAAGTTCTTCGTCAACGATGACTCTTATCTCCCCGTACTTTTCTTTTCTGGGAACGGCATAGGGAAAAAGCGCCAGAACCATATCTATCTGTTCCTGGGTTATCGTACACGGTTCTCCCCACAACGATTCAAGCTGTAGAGTAAACTCGATTGATTTATCCAGATAACCTTGCAGAGTATATAACAGCGGATTAGGGTTTTGGTGTTGCCCGGCGACATCTTCTTCCTGATACATCAGATAATATTCCAGGAATTCATAAGCTCCTTCCTTCATATCACTGGTACGGAAAATGCTCAATGCCGTAGCCTCAAAATAATAGACCGGTTCTCCATTCCTTCCGGGATATCCTTTAAAAACACCTTCCTCTCCAAGTTCCATCTCCGCATAGGCCCCGCGGGTAAAACTGCTAACCCCTGCCTCCACTATATACCAATTGTTGGGATTCAAAGCCTCTTCAGGATCCGGTCTTTGCAACTCATTGCTCAGATTCAGATTGTTGATCCTGACTACGGCCGATTTAAAGATCTCTCCGGTGAAATCTGCCTTCCCATTTTCCATATCCACACAGGAATCAAGAAGGGTTTCCATGCATAAATCGTATACCCTGTCCTTGGTCAGATTTATGCCGCTGTCTGTATCGGAATGCATTTCTATCCAGTGCAAAAATTCATCCACCGTCCATCCGGGTTCCCCCATCTGAGACCTCTTTCCCATGATCGCTGTCATCTGAAAAGTCCGTGGAAGAGCATATATTTTCCCTTGATCGGAATACGCGTTCAAAACCGGAACTACAATATCCGAGACAGATATACTTTCCGATCTCTCTATGTAAGGCGTCAAATCTTCCAGGCAATTCTTTTCCCTGAAAACATCAATCAGCGGATTCTGCGTGGAAAAGATCATATCCGGGAAATCTCCCGCGGCAAGGATTTTCAGAGGATCAAACCCCTGGTCATATTGGTTACCATAGCCATAATCCTTCAGCACAACCTGGTACGAATCGCTCTGCTCATTGAACGCATCTATGATGTTCCCAAGCTCCGTCTTCTCCTGAGGGCCGGAAGAATAATCATAAACATACAGGAATCTTCTTCCGTACTGATCGTAGTCCGCAGCATCCGACTGTAAGGTCTTCTCCCCGCCGCTTTCCCTTTCCGGTGAAAAAACAACGTATTTAGCCACATTTGAGTCCGTGCCGTAGCACAACAGGGCTATCTCTCCATCCCCGACTTTCATATCCAAGGTTTTATCAGGAAAAATATTTCTGCCTTCCAAACTGATTATTTCATGGATGATCTTTGTTTCCAAATCCATTTCATAAACGGCGCGAGAATCCATAAAGCAGATTTTGCCCTCTTCGCAAAGCAGCAACTGCCCGTCTCCCTTAATCTTACAATCCCCTGATATCTGATCTTTATTCCATTCAACCACTGATAGACTGGCAGAACCGGACTCACCGTCATAATACGTCACGGCCATCTCCTCATCGGAAATGCGGGCCATCCCCTGAAAGGAACCCTTGGGACATTTGAACGTAGCTCGAGTCTTCCCCGATTGGTCAACAATAAACAGTTTTTCATGAGCCATAATGCCAAAGCCATCCTCCCCTAATGGGAGCAGCTTAAACACAGCCTCATCCGAAAGCGTTTCGTCGGACAAAGAGATTTCATCCTGAAACTCCCCGTCCCCGGTATAAATAATGATCCTATACTCTCTGCCCTTATCCGTTTCCTCCATCATCAGCAGATAAAGCAGATCCTTTCCATCCTCTCCGGCAGAGACAAAGAAAGCCGTATGAAAAGGGTTATCAAAAGAAATATTTATACTTTGGGGTTCGCTGTCTCTGGAATAAGGCTGCCGGTAAAACTTTGTAGTCCAATAGGCATAACCGTCCTCCTCCCAATCTGCCCTCTGATAAAAATAGAAACAAGACTCCCCCGCGCCTGCCAGATAGAGCGGACAATATTCCCCGGAAAAACGGAAGACCTCTGAGGACTCCTCGTATCGCTGAAGTTCCGTAGAATTGTCGACCTCGGGCTGCGCGTCCGATTGTCCGCAGCCCGAGAGCATTACCAATACCACCACAAGAATCCACAATATTTTTTTACCCATATATACCCTCCGTAACAATTACGGAACCAGAACATCTCTTGCTGCTAAACTCGTGAACATGTTCCTGCCCCGCTGCAAGCGACACCATACAATTTCCGAGCAATAAGCTGAACACCAATACTAAACTTACAATCCCCTTTTAACACCTGTTGGGAAAAAAGAAAATAGTATATTTTGCATTGTAATGTGTGGAAAATTTCTATATACTATACTTATTCCAATTAAAATATCATCAACAGATTAATGGGCAACATAGGAAACTCAATTTTCCAAAGCAGTGAATAAGCATTTTAATCATCCATATCACTTACAGGAAATCTTTGCAATTTCCTGTCGACACCCAAAAGAGAAAGGCGGTAAAAAATGACTTACACATTCAAATCAGAAAGTATGGACAAATTACCATGCGGAAGTAAGATCTGCAATATCATCGTCGGTTTTGCGGACTATGGAAACCAGTTGGCAATCACCTACGGCAAGATCCGGGCGCGGTTCGGCGAGCCGCTCTATGAAACGGAAAATATGGAAAATCTTTTTTCCTATTGCGTTTCGGCTACATCGGAGGACGGGACTGTCGTATATCTGGACGTTTACTGCGCCAGTACAGGTCCCGCCATCGGCGGAAAGCACGACGAGGTTTCCCAAAAGGCCGCCCAGGAACTTACGGCCTATATCAGCCAGGCTGACCCGGTGGATTATTCGTGCAAATGCTATTATATGGATGGCCCCACCGTGCTGGATATCGGTATAAAAGGCGGTCAGCCGTTCTATCGGGAAGAAGAGCTGGTTCTGTCCGAAAAAGAATTTCATGAGCTCTACGCGCGATTATATGGGCTATAAGTTTATGACACTAAACTCTCACCGGGATATCTGATTAGTTCATCGGCGTATAAACCGCAGGAAATCCTCACAGCGGCATGTAAACAGCGGCGATGGCCTCCGCCACCTTGATTCCATCCATGGCGGCGGAGGTGATGCCTCCCGCGTAGCCCGCCCCCTCGCCGCAGGGATATATCCCCGCGACCTTTGCCTGCAATGTATTCTCGTCCCGAAGAATGCGCACCGGGGAGGAGGTTCGGCTCTCCACGCCCGACAGTATGGCGTCGGGACGGTCAAAACCGGGGATCTGCCTGCCAAACTGCTCCATACCCTCCACAAAAGCACGGCTAAGTTCCTCAGGCAGCAAGCTGCTGAGATCGCTCTCCCTCCATTTGCCCTTGATGCAGGGTTTCAATGGCGACTGTTCACAGTCCCGAAAAAGCCGCTCTATATCCGGCTTTCGTCCGGCTGCCAATGTCTTCTGGTCACATCCCTGTTCCACACATGCCTTGTACAGCCCATAGCGCTGCACGGGTACATCGCCCCTGCCCAGCTCATAGGCCTTCTCCTCCAGCCGCCGCTGGAACTCCACCCCCGCAAGCGGGCCCGAAGTCCCCTGTGCGCCGCCGTAATCTTCCGGGGTCACGGACACAATGACGGCGCTGTTGGCATTGCTGCCGTCCCTTCCGCTGTAACTCATGCCGTTGACCGCCAGGCGGCCCGGCTCCGAGGAGGCGTTGACCACATAACCGCCGGGACACATACAGAAAGAATATACCCCCCGCCCACCAGAGGTTTTAGCCGTGACTTTATAGGGGGCGGCTCCGAGCTGACCCGGATCCTCCATCCCATACTGCGCCAGATTTATCATGCTTTGGGGATGCTCCACCCGCAGGCCCACGGCAAAGGGTTTTGCCTCCAGATCAAGCCCCGTCTCATATAACATCTCAAAGGTATCCCGGGCACTATGACCGATGGCAAGCACCAACTGGGAACAGGGAATACGCCCTCCGCCGCTGACCCGCACCGCCGCAATGCTCCCGCCGTCCGGCGTCAGTTCCAATCCCTCCAGCGCAGTCTCAAACAGCACCTGTCCTCCATGGCTCAATATGTCCTGCCGCATATTTTTTACTACCTGGGACAGCACATCCGTGCCCATGTGCGGTTTCGCGTCATATAAGATTCGCTCCGGCGCTCCATGGGATACGAAGGTCCGCAGCACTTCCCGGTTCCGGCCGTACTTGTCCTTGACCAGCGTATTCAGCTTTCCGTCGGAAAAAGTACCGGCTCCCCCCTCGCCGAACTGTACATTGGACCGGGACTGCAGAGGACCGCCGTCCCAGAAACGCTGTACGTCCTCCCTGCGCCTGTCCACCTCCCGGCCCCTCTCCAACACAATGGGACGATATCCGCGCAGCGCCAGATAATAGGCGCAGAAAAGCCCGGCAGGCCCCATGCCCACGATCACCGGCGGATATGCCAGAGGGGTGCTGCCGCTTTGGGGAAAACAATACTTTCGCTCCGTGACACTGCTCACCTGCGCCTGTCCCAGCCGCCTGCATATACCGGTTTCCAACGAGGGCTTTTTCAGCTCCACGTCCACCGTATAGCTACACCATATCTCCGGTTTTTTGCGGGCGTCTATGGAACAGCGCTGGATCTCCAATCCCGCGATCTCCCTTATATCCAGTTTAAGCAATCTGGCCGTTTTCTGCAGGATCTCCCGCTCCCCCTGGCCCGGCCTTACCCTGATCTGATTGACTCTCAGCATCTTCCCTGTACCCTCTCCCTTTTTCCCATGGGCAATGCGTCACGATAGCCATGCCCGCGCAAACCGTTTGAAATGCCGCAAGGATCGATCAAATATCCCGCCGCTCTGACGCATGGTGTTTGATCGACTCGCCTGCCGCCGTTCCCGCCGTATAGCCGCTGGCCCAGGCCCATTGCAGATTATAGCCGCCGCAGCGCCCGTCCACATGGAGCATCTCTCCGGCCAGATACAGTCCCGGACTGCGCAGGGATTGTAACTGACAGTCCACCTCCCTCATACTGACGCCACCCCGGCACACCTGGGCGCTGTCAAAGGAATGACTTCCGGTGATAGTAAAGGGAAACTGCCTGCACAGAGAAAACACCTGCCACAGCCTGTCCCTCTCCGCTTTCACCGCCTCCTGCTCCGGGGACAGCCCCGCCAAACGGATGCAGACCCCCATGATCTTTTTGTGCAGCATACCCGTAAAAAAGGTCCCTACGCTTTCCCGTCCCATCCTTTCCAGCCGCAGGCGGCACAGTTCTTCATAGGCATCCGTTTCGTACTGAGGGAAAAAGTCGATCTCCGCCCGCATTTTCTTTCCCTGGGCCAACAGCTGGTTCACGCTGCCGCTGAGCTGAAACACCGGAATACCGGATATGCCGGATTCTGTTAACTGAATCTCCCCTGTCTCCTCGAACCCGTTTTCTCCTGTACCGGCTCCCTTTTCCCCGGGCTTTTTTATTCCGGCATGTCCTCCGTTTCTCACACCGGCCAGAGTCTGCCCTTCCTCCGCATGAGTCTGCCCTTTCTCCACGTATATCCTTACGGTTCCCTCCGCCCGCACGCCCGCCAGCGCCTTGCAGTATTTCTCCCCGCAGTGAAGCTGTACCAGAGATGGTACGGGCGTGATGATCCGGTGCCCCAGGGTCCGGGCCAGCTCATAGCCGTTGCCGTCCGAGCCCGTCTTAGGGGCAGCCTGTCCTCCGCAGGCCAGGATCACCCGCTGCGCCCAAAGTGTACGGCCATTGTCAAGAAATATTATGTACCCCTCGTCCTGAGGTCCCTTCTCTCCTCCGCTGCGTGATCTCCCGGCGTTCTCCCCGGACGGCTGCCGTTTTTTCCCACGCCGTTCCTCCCCGGAAAGAGTATCCCCGGCGGGAGTTATCCGCCCCACCATAGCCTGGGTCAGAAGCGTCACTCCCTCCCTCTCCAGCCCGTAGCGCAATACGTCCAGCACCACTGCGGCCTGCTCGCTGGCGGGATAGAGATACCCGCGTCTCTCCCGCACCATAAGTCCCAGAGACGCAAAAAAGGCGATGGTCTCCTCCGTTCCGAAACGCTCCAGCACGGAGGCGGCCACAGCCATATTGTCGCTATAATAATCCGACGGTTTCAATTCGCGGTTGCCCAGATTACATTTCCCGTTTCCGGTCATGAGGATCTTTTTCCCCGGCCTCTCCCCCCGCTCCAGGAGCACCACTCTTGCGCCGGACCGGGCCGCCGATATGGCGGCTGTCATACCCGCGGCGCCGCCGCCCACCACCGCCACGTCATATCTGTCAGCTTGTATAATTTTCCAAGAAGTCATATAGACTCTCCTCATCCGCAACATGCATAACTCCGATGATCTTCTGCTGCAACTCCTGGGGCAGCTCGGACAGCCGAATATTGGTGTATTGATACACTGTCTGCCGGTCTTCCAGATAGACCACGATCAGATCGTTCACCGCCACTACGTAAAAACTGTCCGTGGGCTGCACATACCGGTAATTCATCTGCACCACCACGCGGCTGGGGGCAAAGGAGAGTACCTCCAGACTCACGAATCCCCTCTCCTTCTCCGACAGGGGCGGAGCGGCCTCATAATTTTCCATTGCGCTCAAAAACTGCTCCCTGTTCATCCCGATATACATATCCGGTATATCTTCAATGATCTCCATCTCGGATCCGCTTAAAAGATCCTTCTCCCGCAGGATATAATCCGTCTCCGCGTTCAACGTCTCCTGAATACTGAACACCGGAGCCGGAAAAATACCATCCGCCTCCCCGGTGTTCTCCCCCTGCGCCTCCATGACCTGGTCGTGCCATCGGGGAACCGCCGCCTGCGCGGGATCGTCCGCGCTGTGGTCCGGATCCTCGTCCGCCTGCTCCCTGGGGACCTGCATATTCTCCTGTCTGACCGTGTCCGGCTGGTACCGCTGCGCCAGGCGGGCCCCCAGCAGACTGCCCGCAAACCCTGTCAGACCGCATAGCAGCAGTCCCAAAGCAAACAAACCTATGCGCCGCCCAGTCGTATCCCTTCGTCCCATCTCTTACCTCTTTTTCCCACAATTCGTGAAAAACGGCTCAATGAGACGTTTTTCTATGTGCGATTCTGCTCTCACACATAGTATCAACCATATTTTATGAAAATATACGTTCCAGCCATTTTCTGGCCTGTTTTCCATATAAAACAGATATTTCGTATTCCCGGATATTCTTTGTCAGCACCAATATGCTCCCATATACGATGATACCCAGCAGGGCGGCCACCACCACCGACATCACGTTGCCCATATGTACGCCCAGCAGTTTCGTCACCAGCATCATCGCCAGCCCCATGATCCCGGCCCCTGCCAGCGGAACGCACAGTATACGGATATATTCGGTATTGATCCTGCTCTGCCAGACGCAGTACGCCGCCATGGCGGCCAGCAGCATCGCCACGGCAGTCAGCTCTCCGGACAGGATTCCCGCCGCGCTGTATCCGCCGCCCTTTACAAACGTGTTTTGCAGCACCAGGCTCAGAACCGCCCATATTCCCAGCATTCCCATTAAAATATACCGCTCTCCGTTGGCCAGCAGCACCATGGACAGCAGGATCACTATACCTGCCATCAGGATCAGCGCGCCGCCGGAGCGCAGCATGCCGGCCAAGACACCGTCATCCCCCTGGAAAAAACCTGCCGCTATCTGAGGAGCCATCACCATTATGGTCACTGAAAAATACAGCCCCACCACCCACACATAGTGCAGGCCCATCGATGCCACATCCCGGGTGTAGCGCATATCCTCCCGACGGACAGCCGCCTGCAGCCTGCCGTAGACCGAAAGGCATCTGGCCGCCAGGATCAGCAGGATCGTCACACAGAGCAAAAAACATTTCCCGAAAAAACTGCCGTATCCGGCCACCGCCGTGGAGACGGCTGCGGACAGCGAGGTGGCGTCGGGCGTCGCCGTGGAGACGGACGACGTCAGCGAAGACGCAGAGCGCAGATAAAAGATCGCCCCCAGCACAAAAGGCAGCAAAACCAGCAGCGCCGTACAGGTTCCCTGCCAGAGCGCTCCGAAGAACACCCGCACAATGTCGCCCATGCTCTCCGTGCGCCGCAGTCCCTCCTGACTCCTCTGCTCGTCCGCCTTGCGGTCGCTGACCATATAGACGATAAACAAAAACAAAAAGACCAGCAGTTCCGTGAGCAGGATCGCCAGCGCCACCCCAAGCGCCCCGTACATGCCGCTGTAACTGCTGTCTTTCAGCAGATTGGACACCTTGCCGCCATAGTCCGCCAACCGTCTGCCCAGCAGAGAGCCGAATACCAGAAAAAATCCCTGCCGCAGCACTGCGCTGACCAGGGAGGGCATATGGCTGCCGCTGCCCAGAAAATATCCCAGCAGCGCCGTTTCCAGCGCCTGTATCAAGATCACCGGCGCCAGCGCCCGCATGGCGGAGACACTCTGCGGCACCCGAAAAACATTCCTCGCCAGGGGATCCGCCAGCAAGAACAGGGCCAGGGACAATACAACGCCCACGACTCCCTGTAACAGTAAAAATTGCCTCCGCATCCGGGCTGCCCCCTTAAACTGCCCCTTATTCCTGCGGTTTCTCTGCAGTCTGGCGATCACATCCGACACCCCGAAAGTCACCAGCAGCATAAACAGGCTGATCCCCCAAAACGCCGCGGCCAGATAGGCCAGCCCTACGTCTCCCAGTATTTTTCCCATGCCGATCATACCCAGCAGACCGATGACATAGGTGTAACATATGATCTGTTTTCTCTTTATCTCCTGTTGTTTCATGTCCGGTTTCTCTTTCCTCCAAGTCCGTTCACACTAATCCCTGGTGATCCCCAGCGCCGTCAGTATCTGCTCCTGCTTATGCTCCATTACCGCCATATCCTCCGGCTCCATATGGTCATAACCGCACAGATGCAGCATGCTGTGGGCCACCAGAAAGGCCAGCTCCCTCCGCAGACTGTGTCCGTATTCCTCCGCCTGTGCCGCGATCCTGTCCGCCGACAGGATGATATCCCCCAGGATCAGCTCTCCACTGTCCGGGTCAAAATAATCCGCCTCACGCCCCTGGGAGATCCGGAACTCCCCAGGCCTGTCAAACTCCAGATTGGGAAAGGACAGCACATCCGTCTCCCTGTCGATCTGACGGTACTGTCGGTTATATTCGCGAATCCCTTCATTGTCAGTGAGCAGCACATTGACCTGCGCCTGCCAGGGACAGCCCTCCGCCTCCAGCACCGCCCGGGCCACGGTTTCCACCGTCTGCTCCAGGTCAAAGGGATACACGGTTTCCGTCTCATTCTCAACGTAAAAAGTCATAGTACAGTTTCTCCTCTTTAAAGATCTTTTTCATCTGTGTGATCTCGCTCATGGAAATCAGGCACTGGCTCAGCACCCCAGAGTCCATCTTGATCTTAAATATGGAATCAATGATCCTGTCATAGTCCAGATCCCGTCCCTTGTCCGCAGCCAGCAGATGAATGATGGAGGCCGTCACCGCGTCCGCCATGATAAGCACCGCCGTCTCCCTGCGCCTGACTGCCCGTTCCGGTATCAGATATTCCTTGAGGATCTCCTGCATGACGGGCGGGAAATGCTGTCTGTGGAACATATCAAAAAGCTCTTTTCCCGCGTCCGCAGGATCCTGGCCGTCCTCCTCCCGGTTTTGATACAGCACTCCGATCTTGTGATAGAATCCGGCTGCCTTCACCGCCTGCACGTCCAGTTCCAGCCTGCCCGCAATGCGCTCGCAGAAATAGGCAGTGTGCATACTCTGGTAGTATTCTTCCCGGGCCTCCTCCTTGAGCCGGGTCAGCAGCTCGCACTCCGGCGCCGTCAGCTCCATGTAAGTCACTCTGTAGCGGTAGATCACCGATTGGGAGAAAAGTTTCAGGATGCCCAGCAGCAAGATGGCACTGATGATCACATTGGCCGCCGGAACCACAAACAGCTCCATGTCCAGTCTCTCGTTGGCAAACAGTACCACATTGGCAGTCTCGCATACCAGCAGCGACATCAGCGATATGGCAAGGGGAATCCCCACCTTAAACTCCGCGTCCAGCCGCCTGAACAGGCTGACCCCGATCATTCCGCTGATCAGATACATGACAAACATATGACTCTGAGCGCCGCTGCCCAGCACCGTGATCATCAGCAGCACCGATCCCGCCGCTGCCCCCAGAAAGGTACTGCCATACAGCGCCAGCGTGATATAGATTACCAGATAGGGCCACGCGCCCACAGGCAGAAACACACAGGCCAGAGCCACCGCCAGACATATGCCCAGGCATAGAAAGAAACGCAGTACATGTTCGTTGTTGTCGTACTGCATCATACACTCCACGGCCTCCTGACGCACCAAGAGCCCTATGACAGCCATTCCCATGGCCGTTATCACCATATTGCGCAACAATGTATCCTGCCCTGCCTGAGACAGCGTTCCGATCAGCCATATTCCGGCCACGGCAAGCGCCAGCAGCCCAAACCCTGTCAGCAGATGATACCATCTGTAATTCTTCTTTTTTTCAACCATGTCTATTTTCGTCCGTATCTCTTTTCTCTGCCTCTGGCTTTCTCCCTGTACTTCTCCCTTGCCTCATAATCGTCATAGGCTTTGACGATCTTCTGCACCAGAGGATGCCGCACCACATCCTTGCTGGTCAGATTACAGAAAGCGATATCCTCCAGCTTTCCCAGCACTCTCGCGGCGATATCCAGCCCTGACAGGCTGCCGGTGGGCAGATCTTTCTGGGAACTGTCTCCAGTGACAACGACTTTAGACCCGAATCCGATACGGGTCAAAAACATCTTCATCTGCGCGGGCGTGGTGTTCTGAGCCTCATCCAAGATAATGTAGGCGTTGTCCAGGGTGCGTCCCCGCATATAGGCCAGAGGGGCCACCTCGATCAGACCCTTCTCCATATTTTTCGCAAAATTCTCCGCGCCCATGATCTGATACAGGGCGTCGTACAGAGGACGCAGGTAAGGATCCACCTTGCTCTGGAGGTCGCCGGGCAGAAAGCCCAGCTTTTCTCCCGCCTCTATGGCCGGCCTGGTAAGGATGATACGGCCGACCTCATCATTTTTAAAAGCGGTGATCGCCATAGCCATGGCCAGATAGGTCTTGCCTGTGCCGGCAGGCCCCAGACCGAAAGTGATCATCTTGCTGCGGATGGCGTCCACATACTGTTTCTGCCCATAAGTCTTAGGCTTTATGGGCTTGCCGCTGACGGTGTGACAGATCACGTCCCCGTCGATTTCCGTCAATATCTCTTCTTTTTCTTCCATACCCAGTGTAATGGCGTAATCTACGCTCTGCTCCTCGATTTCGTTTCCCCGCCTGGAGATCTCCGCAAGCTGGCTCAGTATCCTGCACGCCCGGTTGGCCCGGCGCTCCTCCCCGGTGATGGCAATGCGTCCGTTGCGGTCCACGATACTCACCTGCAGATCCCTCTCTATCTTACGGACATAGGAATCCCCCGCGCCGAAGATTTTCTGCATATGCTCCGCGGGCATATCCATCTGTAATGTCACTTCACTCATACAAACTCCTGTTTTTCCGATTCGGCGGGATGCCCCGCTACTCCGCGACGGGAGTATTCTCCCCGGCGATGGGCACCAGCCGTCCTGTGGGCTGATCTACCAAAATCCAGCCCTCCATAGTCCAACACGCGCTACTCTCTTCTATTTTAACATCTTTTTCAATAATGTGTACCCCTTTTTCCTCTAAATTTGCAAGAAATTGCAATTCTTTTTCCGTCAGAAGACTTTCCGCCTGCTTGAGAGTATACTCATGCTCCACGTTCATATACTCCCGATAGGTATACTGCCCCCAGGATACGGGTATGGACAGTTTCTCCAGTATGAGGGGCGTATGTCCCGAGATTACCGTGTCATACACCAGATAGGGCCGTTCCTGGGGCAGCTTGAGTTCCCGGCTGCCCAGCCTCAGAAAGAAACGCTCGCTGCTGCGCCCGGTGTAAACCTTCTGGATATAAGTGGCGGGCAGTGTGTCCTGATAGGTGATGGAATGCTCCACGGTGATATCCGCGTCGGCAGGTATGTATATGTATTCCCGGACAGTGGCGTCCTCATTGTAAATGGGGACGCGGCCCTCCACCAGCAGCGTTCCCTCCTCCACGATGTCGCCGATCTTCACCATCGGCACGCCGTTTCTCACGATCATGGAAGTGACGACCCCGGCATACTCCGACACCAGATCATGGCCGCCCGTAGGTTTTTCCCCGTCTGTGTCGATAGGAGCGTCGTTTTCCTTGACCGAAATCTCCAGCCTAGTGCCCGAGAGTCGGGCGGAGGTCCAGGTTATCTCCGGAAATGCCCGCCGGATTTCCTTCTCCAAAGCGCCTATGTCCAGCTCTGTCTTGCGCATTCCCACATGGATCTGCTGGGAGGCCAGGAAATCCGAAAACACCTCCTGGGTGATCTGATAGTTTCCATCCAGACGGATATCCCACACAAAGCTGTAGCTGACCATCCAGAATATAACACACAGGATCAGTCCCGCCACAAATATCTTCCTCTTCAGCAGCCCGGGCAGCAAAAAGGGTAGTCCATATCTCTGTAAGACGACTACCCTCACTCCCGTTTTTCTGGCTATGGGGCGCAGCTGCAAGAAGGCTTTCAGGCTGATACACATGGTGTACGCCTCCCCCTCCTTACGGATGTCCCAAAGCAGAAGATTCTTATTGCTGCACAGATTCAAAAAACGTTCCGGGGACACGCCCCATATTTTCATTCTGACATACCCCTTGAGGAATTGCAGTATTCTCAGCATATGACTCCTCCCGGCCAAAGACTACTGATATCTGACACAGCGGATGCAGCCGCTGATCTTCATGTCCTCATTGGTATAATACTCTATGGAAAGGCGCTGCCCCTCAAAGCAGACCTGGCAGTTCTTACCCTGCAGCAGGATCTGGCATTCCGTGTATTCCAGTATTCCCTTATAGTTTTCCACCCATGCCTCCTGACTGCCTGTGAGAGTCACCCGCAGCGCCCCCAGCAGGATATCCTTGGGCAGGGATAGTGAGTCGATGATGGCCTCCTTACGGCTGGGCCCTTCCGTCTGCTTTTTCTTCATATCTTCCCCGTCATCGCACAAAACCGGAGCTTTTACGATCCAAGGCATACTCCCGGCAAAAGCGGTCGGAGAGCGTCCGCATCATAAAAGCCAAAACGTTTATAATACTGTATGCGGCTCAGACACCGGGTATACCGGGGACAGGGGGAAAGTTTTGGGCATGGCGAAATGTAAAAAGCCTTTATGCCTGCTCCAGGATCCGGTGGATCAGCCGGGGGGCGCAGACAGGCTCCCGATCCAGCGTATAAGCCCGGTGAAAACGCTCCGTGGCCGCCTCCGCCCTGACCGGATCGTTATAATGCATGTAGGCCAGCGGCTCACCAGCCTTTACATAATCCCCCACTTTGGCGGTCAGCACCAATCCCACCGACAGGTCGATCCGGCTGTCCTTGGTCTCCCGTCCGCCTCCCAGCAGCAGAGAGCATACACCGATCTCGTCACATTGTATCCGGCGGATATAGCCGTCCGTACATGCCCGGATCGGTTCCACATGGGCCGCCGCAGGCAGCAGATCCGTGTCATAGACCGCCGCCGAGTCGCCGCCCTGTGCCCGCACAAGGGCGGCCAGCTTATCCAGCGCCGCGCCGCTGGACACGGCCCGCTCCAGCATACCCCTTGCCTCTTTCTCGTCTCCGGCCCTGCCTCCAACCATCAGCATCCGGCTGCCCAGAGTCATGCAGAGTTCCATAAAGTCCTCCGGCCCCTGTCCCCGCAGCGTGTCGATGGCCTCTTTCACCTCCAGGGCATTGCCCACCGCCCTGCCCAGGGGCTGATCCATGTCGGACACTACTGCCATGGTCCTGCGCCCGGCACCGTTGCCAATGCGCACCATCTCCCGGGCCAGCGCCAGAGAATCATCCAATGTCTTCATAAAAGCGCCGCTGCCGGTCTTGACGTCCAGCACGATGGCATCCGCCCCCGCCGCCAGTTTCTTGCTCATGATGGAACTGGCGATCAGGGACATATTGTCCACGGTGGCGGTCACGTCCCGCAGTGCGTAGAGTTTCTTGTCCGCGGGAGCCAGATCCGCCGTCTGTCCCATGATGGAAATACCGATCTCATTGACCTGGCGGATAAAATGTTCCCGGCTGATGTCGGTGGAAAAACCGGCAAAACTCTCCAGTTTGTCTATGGTGCCGCCGGTGTGTCCCAGTCCCCGGCCACTCATCTTGGCGATCCTGACACCGCAGGCCGCCACCATGGGAGCCAGCGCCAGAGAGGTCTTATCCCCCACACCGCCCGTACTGTGCTTATCCACCTTGACCCCTTCGATGGCGGACAGATCCAGCATATCCCCGCTGTGGGCCATGGCCATGGTAAGGGCCAGAGTCTCCTCCTCATCCATCCCCTGAAAGTACACGGCCATCATCAGCGCCGATACCTGATAGTCCGGAATGTCCCCTCTGGTATAGCCGGTGACAAAAAAACCGATCTCCTCCGGGGTCAGTTTTTCCCCGTTTCTCTTTTTCATGATAATGTCGTACATTCTCATAGCGCCGTGCCCCTTTCTGTATCTCGATTCCTGATCCCTGCCCTCAGACAGAGGTCTGTTCACTGTCTGAACCGATAAAGATCCGTATTCATTTTATCATAAATCTCCTTACGTGTCAGCCCCGTAATACGCCGCCGCTTATTTCTCGATATAAAAATTCTTGTACAGCAGTTTCCAATTGGCCGCAAACCAGCGCATGATCTGCCAGTAACCGCAGCCCCCCAGCCCGAACTCCCGGATCAGGTCAAATTTTTTCTGATAGCTTCTCACATCCTCAAACCAGACTTCATGCTGTATGCCGGCCATGTCTTCACGGGCCGCTATACCGTTTCCTCCGCCCCCTTCTTCTGGCGCATTATTTCCCGCCTGCATATACGTAAAAAAGGGACTCTGGGCCGTATCGTCAAACTGTATGGGCACATCCTGCTCGATGGCGATGCGCACCGCCTGCACATTGCCGATGGAGGTGGCCGCGGTTTCTCCCCGCACAAAAGGCAACGGCCAGTCGTAGCCGTAATTGGGGATGCCCAGGTCGATCTTCTCCGGCGGGATCTCCGTCACGGCGTATTCCACCACCCGACGCACCTGGTTGAGCGGCGCTACGGCCATGGGCGGCCCGTAAGTATACCCCCACTCATAGGTCATCAGCAGCACATGATCCGCCGCCTCCCCCAGCGCCCGGTAATCCTTGCCCTCATAGAGAGTGCCCTTCTGGTCCGCGCTGGTCTTGGGAGCCAGCGCTACGGAGGTATGATATCCGTTCTCCCGCATACGCTGCGCCGTCTGGCGGACAAAGTCCGTGAAAGCGTCCCGATCCTCCGCCAGAATATACTCAAAATCAATGTCCAGCCCCTGATACCTCTTCTCGGCCATCACCGCCAGCAGATTGTCGATAAGATGATTTACCGCCTCGGGATTCTGAACCACAGTGTGGATCAGATAATTGCTGAAACGCCCCTGCTCATCCAGCGGGGTCAGCGTCAGGATCGGCGCGGTGCCGTACTCCAGAGCCAGAGCGATCATCCACTCGTCCGGCAGCGGGGGATAAACCAGCTCCCCCTCCGTGGTAAAGCCATAGGAAAAGATGGCAAGCTCCGACAGATAGGGCAGCGTATCCTCCAGGACCTGCTTTTCGATATAGGGATAAGCATAACCCGTGACCCGCAGGGAACGGTAGGGCTGCCTTGTCCCCAGATCAATAAAAAGAGCCTGCCCCAGGGCAAGCTCATATGGATAAAGGATCTGATTGTCTCGTATGATATTTTCCACATCCACGCCATACGCGGCGGCGATGCTGTCCACTGTATCGCCCCGCTGCACCACATAGATCGCTGTTCCTTCCGGCATAATAGATTTCCTTTGCGTTTATATCACATCGTTTGTCTAATATATGCCCGCTTCCAGTGGGATTATGAATGTCTCGCCATCCCACTGATAATATTGTCTCTCTCCTCCCGCATAGCTGACAGTAAGCTGCGCCTGTTCCTCGTCCCAGCTAAGGCCGGTATATGCGGCCGGAGCTTCCTGATGTTCCACCGCGCTGATAAAATAGGTATCCTCACGAAACAAAAACAGCTGTTTATCCCTGGCCGATCAGCACTTCCTTACCTTCAAAAGCCAATCCATAGCAGCGGATTCTTTCCTCCGGGATACCGCGCCCCCGCAGCCCGGCCGCATACTGCTTTTCCCGGATCTGGCGCAGCGCCGCCTCCACTGTCTCCTCCAGGCTGGCCTCCCGCCTTTTGTTTCTGACCTTAAACTCCAGTATAACCGCATCGTCCGAGCCGGGATCTCTGGGCTCCAGCACCACATCGTATCTGCCGAATCCGCTCTCCTGATTGGAGGAAAGGACATACCGATCCTGGAGATCGATCATAAGGCCCAGCACAAATCCGTGGTAAAAACGCTCCGGCTCCTCCCCGGAGGGCTGCTTTCCCGTATCAAAATAACTGAAAGTGCTGAGCGCCACCCGGTTCATATACTCGTTCATGGCGTCCAGATCCCCCAGCAATAACGCCTTGATAAAATCATTGTAGTCTGTCCGGGCACTCACAAACCACCCGCGCACCATATTTCTAAACATGTATTCCACTTCCAGATTGGTAAGCGTCAGGTTATATATGAATTCTACGCCGTTACCCGGCAATTCCACCCTGTCATAGCGCAGGGCTTTTAAATATCCGCTTGCCAACAGCAGGCTCCATATCGCGGACTCGTTGTGATCAAGCTGGTTGTAGACTATCTGTTCATCTATGGGCGTTTGAATGACCTCTCCCCGCAGCAGCGCCTCAAAACTCTCCTTGATCTCTCGGTTGCCCTCCCGCAGCAGCTTTCCCACCAGGCTGTTGGAGCTGGTGTTGGCCCAGTAGGTGGCGATCTTTCCCGTGTCCAAAAAATTCAGGATGGACCATGGATTATAGATATCCCTTTGTCCTCCGAAAATAAATCCATCATACCAGCGTTTCACCTGCTCCTTTTCCTTTGATAATCCACATTCATCCAGCGCTGCGAACACTTCCCCCTCCGTAAACCCAAAAGATGCCGCATATTCATCAGACGTTGTGGTTACCACCTTCAGGTTATTCAGATCAGAGAAAATAGATTCCTTACTGATCCTGGTGATCCCTGTCAGCACCGCGCGTTCCAGCCAGGGGTTAGTCTTGAAGGAAGAATTGAACAAGCTCCTGGTAAATCCCACCAATTCCCCCCAATATCCGTCCACATAGGCTTCCTGCATGGGAGTATCGTACTCATCCAGCAGAATGATCACTTTTTTCTCATAATAGCGGTACAAAAACTCACACAATTTATAGATAGAAAAAGTGGCCACCACATCCGGCATATTCATTCGGACAGACTCAAAAAACTCCCTGTCCGACGGACTCATCCAGTCGCAGTCAAGCAGAAAACGGTATCTAGTATACAGGTCAGTAAGCAGTTGGCATATTCTGATTCTCGCCGAAGGATAATCCCTCTCTTTCACGGCGGCAAAGGACAGGCTGATCACCGGATAAGTCCCCTGCAACTCCCTGTACTTTTCCTCCTTCCAAATAGACAGGCCCTGAAATACTTCCCCCTGGCCCGCATAGTCCACTGAGAAAAACTGCTCTGTCATACTCATATTCAGGGTTTTTCCAAATCGTCTCGGGCGGGTGATCAGTGTGACGCTGTCCTCACTCTCCCACCACTCTTTGATAAAATGCGTTTTGTCAATATAAAAACAACCCTTTCTGATCAAGTCGCCAAAGTTCTGTATCCCGATTCCCACCGTTCTCGCCATAAACGCCTCCATTTGATTCCCCTTCGCGGAATCTCCGCCTGCAATGATCTTATGCAGGAACATATATTTTCCGTTATTTTTAGTATAACGGACTTTCTACAGAAATACAATTCCTTTCCGCTTTTTGTGATCTGATTTGTGATCTGATACTACGCAAAAAATAATCGTCCACATATTTTATGTTTCGTCAAATATGTTTTGTCGAATTTTTTATTTTCCTGACGTTATATAGTGCTGTTTTTTTCTTCTCCAATAGAGATATAATAATAAAAAACACACTGTCAGAAATATGTAAAAACACGGGAGTATACGTATGAATCTAGGAGAAAGACTCTATCGACTGCGCACACAGCGGGGAATCTATCAAAAGGAATTGGCCGCTGAACTCCACCTGTCTATCAGCGCGATCTCAAGCTACGAAACAGGCGTTCATTCCCCGGATATTAAAATATTGGAAAAATTCGCCAGATTCTACAATGTGTCTACGGACTATCTGCTGGGCCGCACGGAATGTATGACTCCCATCGAAGATATGGACAGAAAGCTGGTGGGACAGTATACCATCGCCGATCTCATAGATGCGGTACTCGAACTGCCCCCAGAGCTCCGTCAGAACGTGGCAAATTATATCACTCTGCTGAAGAAAGCGGAAAGTACGGAGAAAAAGTAACAGGAACAGGGATATATTTCCCTGCTCCTGCTACTTTTTCTCCATCTCACAGTTTCTTGCTCATATACAGCACCAGATCGTCGTCATTGCAATACTTCTCATAGGGCTCCGCCACCCGCTTGCCATACCAGACGCCGCTGCCGTCGGGGATGTACCCCCTTTTCGCATACATACGCTGGGCGCTGCCATACCCGCTGTATAGTCCCACGCCCAGCCATACCGTATCCGCGTATTCTCCCGCCACGCGCTCCGCCACATCCATCAGCACCGAGCCGATCCCTCTGCGGCGAAACTTTTCCAGCACACCAAAATCCACGATCTCCGGCCAGCCTTTGCCCGCGAAAGCGCTGTCCAACCCCTCTTTATACACATTGATATATCCGGCCATCTGCCCCTGATACAGTGCCACCATACTTATGCAAAGTCCCTTTTCCGCATCCGCCAGCCGCATCTCATATTTCTCCACAGTCTGATCCCAGCCCTGGGCAATCTCCTCTTCACAAATGATCCGCGCGTCCGCAGGTTCCATGTTACGAACTAAAATATCCTTGTCCTGATAGAAAATCATAATCTCTTTCTCCTTTACTGCCCATCAATCCCACTGACCGGGAAAATATTGTTTCCTGGCTTTTAATCATACAGGATTCCCAGATCCAGCCGCACTTCCCTGCGCTCCAGATCATGATTCTGGTAACAGCAGGAGTCAAAGCCTATCAGAGTAAAGCCCTCCCGCAGATAAAAAGCGATGGCCCCCACGTTGCAGGACTGGGTCTCCAAGATCAGTGCGCGGCGCCTCTCCCTCCTCACCTGCTCTTTGGCCAGCGCCATCAGGGCATGGGCGATGCCCTGTCTGCGGTAGTCCTCATGCACCCACAGCTCCGTCACCATCAGGCGGTTAGACCACTCCTCGGGGCATGTCTCCATACAGGCCACCATCTCCCCGTTTTCTACCACGCCCCAGGCGTACGCTTTTTCCCAATGCTCCTGATACAGCCGGTCAGGGAAATCGTACTCCTCCGGTGTGTGTGTCACCGGATTTTCAAATGCTTTTTTCTC
The DNA here is from genome assembly GCA_964529395.1 of uncultured Acetatifactor sp. Lineage (GTDB taxonomy): Bacteria > Bacillota > Clostridia > Lachnospirales > Lachnospiraceae > Acetatifactor. Next base: position 1,659 of record CAZGVI010000022.1, on the reverse strand, counting down.
CAGCGTTACCTGAAAACCTGCCGCCGTCCTCTCCACTGCCACGTCATAATATTCTGTGGTGGTATAGCGCATGGGAATAGGCGTACCCTGCCATTTCTCCTTGGGCAGCGGAACGATCTCATAAGCCGATTTTTCTACTGTCACTTCGCTCATGTCATTTCCTCTTTCCAGTTATTCGATCACCAACTGGGAATATTCCCTCCCGTCTTTCACAACGGTCTTGTTATACACATGCTTTCCCGCCATTTCACAGACCTTGAGCACATCGCTTTTATCCCCGCCTGCCAACTCCACATAACGGACAACATCTGTATTTGCGTTTAACTCATCATAAAAATCCGAGACATACAGTTCATACTTGTCCAATATGTCCTCCAGCGGATATTGTGAGATCTGCCCCGGAGCATTCTCCTCCCCGTATTCCGGTTCCTGTTCAAATCTTATACTTACAAAATATTCCCCATCCCGGCCGAAAACTCCGTCCGCAACCTTTTCATAGCTATCGTCTTCATACTTTTGCGGAATGTATATACTTATATTTTTCATATTTTCCTCCTATCTTCCTCTCTTTTTTCGTTCAGCAGGTAACAAATGAGATCAGTCTCCAATTTTCGTCAGCCGTCCCCGTGTCCCATGCAACAACAAAACACAATTCCTGAAAACTATTCAGGCATGAATATTTTTCGGGAGAATCTATGATATGGATTTCAAATCCTTTTCCGGTGCTGCCCCAAGTCTCATAAGGCAGCACTCTTTCCCGCCCAGTGTAGTGATCTTCGATGTCCTGTGAGTCGGGCGCTCCCATTCCAATGGTATACCCCTGATATATGCCCACAATATTTGCCATAAACTCATCCCCGCCGTCTTCCTGCAGATGGCCGCTGTCAAATTCACAGACAACAATATCGCCTTTCTCCAGCTCTTTCATATTGGGAAATAGCTTATACAGTCCCTGAGGCCGCTTGAATGTACCGCCATCCAAGCGCAAGCCATAGTCAAAATATTCGATCTTAAAATTTATCTTCTGACCATTTCTACGAATATTGACCGTACCAAAGGGCGTTTTTAACTCCTTTTGCGCTCCCTGCTCGCAGGCTGTCCTGTAGCGGCTGTCTTTGTGGTACTCCCGGCATGCCGCGCAATCTCCGTGGCGGGGACATTTATTCCGCTTGCAGGGGCAGAACTCCCTTTCGTCATGCCTCATAATCCAAACAACTCCTGACCGCCGTATAAGGTCTGACCTTGCCGTCCGCAACCGCCACATGCTCCGGATGGATCGCATAACCTTTCAGCGCCGCCTCGTCCACAAAACTGGAGTCCAGCATCAGATCCGCATTGGAGCTGGGCAGCCCCTGGGTATGCACCCGGATCTCCAGCAGACCGGGAATCTTTCCCGCCAGGCCCTCCAGCCCGGCCTTAATGTCCGCCTTAACCTTCATTTTCTCCGCCTCTGTCAGTTCTTCCTTAAGTGTCCACAAAATAATATGCTTGACCATAACTTTTCCCTTTCTTAATATATCGCTCTTCCGCCGTCATTATCCGCAAAGTGGCCTGTCCTACTGATATATCCAGTATACTTGATTTTAGGCTAAAATACAATTCCTTTCGGGTTTTACTGTTGTATCTTTTTCCAAACTATGCTAATATATATACTTAGCA
>CAZGVI010000021.1:49493-65286 GCA_964529395.1 uncultured Acetatifactor sp. | reverse complement strand
ACAACAACGCAGCAGATGGAAATTTAGGCAAGTCATTAGTCAAATTATAAACGTGTCAGTACACTAGGGGCCTGCCCTTTCATATCGTATTGCCTGCCGTTTTCCTGGACCGCCGCCTGTCAATGATGATGGCCATGTCCATGGGAATGTCCTCTGTGATGGTACTGCGCGCCCGCATTCTCCACGCAGCCGATACAGCTGCCTCCGTATATGCATACGCCGTCCACGTCGCAGCTGCCGTTCTCCAGACATACCCCGTCTTGACAACAGGCCGCATACTCCGTGGTCTGAGCGCATTTGGTATGGTGCCCGCATCTCGCCTGTACCTGGCCGGATATGCCACCCGTCAACATTGCGGCGGCCAGCAGCGCCGCCGATATTTTGATGATTCCTCTCATAACTGTGCCCTCCTTTGAGCGTATTGTATTTTGTCTTATATATAGAATACGTTCCAGAAAGCACAATCCTTTCATACATTTATATTTTTTCCTGCTATCGCACCGAATCCGGCAGTTTCAGGGAATAGTCGCACCGCTCCAGGGTAAAGTTGGGATTGTAGTAGGGGTCACCCTGGGCGAGCAGTGTTTTCCACCTCTCCCGAAACCGCGCCGACTCCTCCTCATAGCGGGCCGCATTATCTCCGTGGAGATCGTCGCCCCTGGACTCCGACTCATAGTGATACAGCTCCGCGAAAGGAGTGAATATGTTCAATTTGCCCATCTCTCTAAGCCGCAGACAAAAATCCACATCATTCAGGGAAACCGCGAAACTCTCCTCCAGGCCGCCAACCTGCTCATACAGGCTCTTTCTCACCATCAGGCAGGCTCCCGTGACGGCGGACATATTCTGGGCATAACAAAGCCGCCCCATATATCCCAGATCCTGATAATTATGTTTATAATGCGTGTGTCCGGCCGTACCGTGAGCGCCCATGCCGATCACCACTCCCGCGTGCTGGATCGTCCGGTCCCCATAGTACAGCTTGGCGCCCACCGCTCCCACGTCCTGACGCTGGGCATACATCAACAGCTCTTCCATCCAGTCAAAAGTGATCACCTGGGTGTCATTGTTAAGTAACAGCAGATATTCGCCCGAGGCGTATGCTGCCCCCAGATTGTTGATCCGGGAATAATTGAACCCACCCTCATAGACTACGATCTTAACCCTGGCTCCTGCCCGGCCGGATGGATCTGCCCTCATAACACCCCTGTCATAGGGCTGGCCCGTGGCCGCCTGTTCCCGGCACTTTTGCAGCGCCGCCTGATAGTCATAGCCCAAAAGCCGTGTGTAATAGTCTTTGATCTCCTGAGAAGTACTGCCGTTTTCCACGATCACCAGCTCATAATTGTCATAGGTGGAGCGATCCATAATGGACTCTATACAGCGCTCCAGATCGCCTCTATGATCCTTGTTGGGAATAATGACGGACACCATCGGATTCCCCAGCACCTGATACCGTATGCGGAATATGGTGGGAAAAGCCCGGGTACTGCTGATCTGGAAATTCTGAAAACCATGCTTTTCCAGATGATCGGCCACAGCCCGCCTGGCCGCTTCCACCGCGTAGGGCTTTGCCTCGATGTCTGCTGCCACGCTGCCCTCATGGCTTCGCCAGTAATACAAAAGCTTGGGAATGTGAACTACCTTCTCTGCCCGGTCTGTAAGACGCAGGATCATATCATGGTCCTGGCTGCCGTCCAAACTGGTGCGGAACAGTTCTGTGTCCTCCTCCAGCAGATGCCGGGAGAAAACACTGAAATGACAGATGTAATTATTTCCGTGCAGTGTATCCGGCGCATAGTCCGGCTTAAAATGCATGTTGATCAGATGATCCAGATCGCCGTCCCTGAAAGTGGCCTCGTCACAGTAGAGAAAATCCGCGCCGGTCTCATTGATGGCTTTCACATATTCATAGAGGGCGCAGGGATGCAGAATATCGTCATGGTCAAACAGACCGATATAACTGCCTGTAGCCAGTTTGTAGCACTGGTTTGTGTTCCCCGCTATACCTTCGTTCTTTGCCAGTTTCTGATAGATGATCCTGCCCCCGGCCTGAGCCGCGTATTCCTGACAGATCTGACCCACATAGCTATGTTCCTCGTCCGAGCCGTCCCCCAGACAGAGTTCCCAGTTCTCGTATGTCTGATTAATAACAGAGGTTATCATATCTCGCAGGAATTCCTCCGGCGTATTCCACAGCGGCACCAGGATACTGACCCGGAGCATCTGAGGAAAAACTGTCTCCCGCTGGGCGGTGATCGCCGTCTGATCGGGAAAGCTGGCGGTGCCAAACTGCAGTCCGGCCTGCCGCTCCCTCTTTTTGTATCTCAGTTTTTTGATCAGATCTCTGGGATGTAACATCCGTCGGGCTCTGGCGGCCTGGCGGATAAAAAAATGGATAGCCCTGCGAAAGGGCTTACTCATCTTCCAGAAAGCGCTGTTCTGGATAAAGTCCAGCCTGGCCTGCAGCACATCCCTCTCCTCCTCCACCTGGGAGAGTCTGTCCGTCAGGTAGACACATCGCTCCTTCTCTTTCTCGTACGCATTTTTGTAGTCCATATCCGTTACGCATTCCTTTCTGTACCCCATTCCGTCTCGGTGCTTTCCGGGTCAAAAGTCCCGTTCCTGACACGTATATCACAGGTTGTCCACGCAGTTAAACGCCGCCGACCGACACGGTTGCGGATCTGTATACCAATACGGTAACAGCCGTCCGGCAGCGTGCTGTTTTCAATGCGCACGCAAAAGCCGCACATAGCCACATTGGGCTGTTCCTGCATCCCATACTCGGCCTCCCGGCTGTACTCCGGCCGCAGTAGGGCCACATAGACGCCGGATGTATCTCCTTGCCTGCGCAGCAGCAGCGCTCTTTCATAACATGCGTTATTATCCCATCTTACCACTGCGTAGCCCTCCAGGCAGAATCTGCACGGCATACTGTCATCCTCGGAAAGCCGCACTTTATACAACATATTCTCCGGCTCCTGCTCCGGACAGCCGTTTTTCCGCCGGAACCGGGATAAGGTTTGAGGTTCTGCCCGTGTATCCAGATAATTTCCATAGATATGCATATCCCCCAGCTCCATGCACAGCGGCTCGGGGTAATAAGGGTCCCTCTCCACATACAGCGGATGCCTGTCATACAGGATCTGACGTTCCCGACACAGCCGCAGCATCTTTTCTCTTGTCAGATCGCTGCCCCGGCTGAGAGACTCGTGGTGACAGGCATGGAAAGTATTCAAGACCACGTTGTGATAGCCCGCCTCCCGCAGACAAAAACACAGCTCCACATCATTGTAGGCCACCTGCAGATCTTCCGGAAAACCGCCTGTCCGCCAGAACCGTTCCCGCTCCACCATCAGGCAGGCCCCTGTGACGCCGATCACATTGCGGTCCAAGCTGGCATAGCCATGGTCTTCCTCCTGTCCGTCCACAGTAAACTGCAGCTTGTGTACCGGCCCCCCGGGCAGATTGGTGATGCCTGCGTGCTGTATCTTCACGGAGCCCGGATAATACAGTTTCAGTCCCACCGCCCCCGTGTAGGGACGCAGCGCGTGATCGGTCATGGCCTCCAGCCAGCCGTCCGCACAGACAGTTATGTCATCATTGAGAAACAGCAGAACCTGCCCTGATGCTTCCCTCGCCCCCCTGTTGCACATTTTGGAAAAATTAAAGGGAGCCGGTTCATATATATATTTCATTCCATATGTTATTTTTTCGATTTTTGCCTTATTATCAGGGCTGCTCCCGTTGTCCACCACCAGGATCTCCAGCCTGCCGGGCCATGGAGACGTCCCGGCGGCCAGGCTTTGTCTGAGAGAGTCCAGACACTGCTTTAGTGTCTCCGGGTTATCCTTTGAAGGGATGATAACGGACACGGTGACTGCCCTCCGCTCCGGAGCCTCCTCCTGCCACTCAAGCCTGTCCTCCAGGCAATACCGTGCTCCCAGACCGGCGGCGGCCGCCTCATGAGTCATATGAAACAGGATCTTCGGCAGATGGGCTATGGCACAGCCGCCCCTTTCAAATCCCCCTGCCAGCTCCAGCAGGCGATGTACCAGCGGCCGCACTTCCCCGGGCTGTTCAAAATACAGCGTTTCCCCACCGTCCTGGGGCCACATTTCCCGGGGCAGTCCCTGTATCAGTTCCCGCCGCAGAGCCACCACGCTGCCCAGATAGTAGGCAGACAGCCAGGTGTCGGGAGACCAGTCCGGTCGGAAACCGGGATCAAGGCGATGCTCTCCCCCAGCGTCCAAAATATCCTCGTCTCCGTATAACAGTTGTATGTCCTGGTTTTCCCTGAAACAGTCCAGGATCCATGAGAAGGCTCCGGGATCCATATATCCGTTCCTCTGTAGGATCAGCAGGATCCCCTGTTCCCCCAGCAGCCGGATTCCCTGCTGCTGCGCGGCAGCGCAGCGCTCCGCCAGAGACAGCCTCTCCCAGTCCTGCCCGCCGGTTTCATCCTGCCCCTCCTGTATCCTAAGCCATTCCTCATAGGATATGCGCCGCTTTGCCCCGGCCAGCCTGTCCGCGTACTGTTTGTTCAGTTTTCTTTCCAGTAAGCTCCGCAGCTTTGTCTTGATCCCCAGTCCCATAACTTTTTCCCACTTAACCTGTCGTGTGATCTCTTCCCTCTCAGAACCACTTTTTTATGGCTCCGGCCAAGTCCTGTGCCATCTGTCCGGGTATCCGTGTATATTCCAGTCGTATATACAGGATATTCTCCTCTCCGGGATGCAGACGGTCGATGTCAATGCTGATATTGGGATCCGCCGTAGGAAAGAGCACCGTCAGATATATGTTGCCCTCCTCCGTCTTGGAACGGATCGTACTTCCGTTGACTGTCAGCAGTTTGGGTGTATTCAGCGCCACCCTCTCCCCGTTGAAACGCAGTTCCATGATATTGCAGATCCCGCAGTCCATGGCAGGGTCGATCCGCATCCTGCGCACATTGTCGTGAAACATCAGTTCCAGCTCCAGGCGCCCCTCCTCGTCGTAAGCCTGCTCAAGAAAGCGGGAACTGTTCTCCGTATATCCTTCCCCCGAATCCTCATAGACCTGTATCCGGGTAAGATTCTCCTGATTCTCCTGCCTCTGGATCAATTTTTCAGGGAAACGCAGCCTGTTGCCGATGATTTCCCTGAGCGCCGCCATGGACGCGGTCTTACCCTCCACATAGCGCTGGAATTTTCCCTCCCTTTCCCGGCACTCCTGGGCCTGCTCCTCGGTAAATCCCAACGTCTTCAACACCCGGTCCAGATCCAGGCGATTCCTTTTTTCATTTTCCAGCAGATAGCAATAGACCGCCCTGAACGCCAGTTCTCTGCTCTCCATAGCCTTTGGAAAAGTCCACTCATAGTCGATCAGCGTCCAGTGCTCCCCGTCCACCAGCAGATTGGAAAATACCAGATCAAAATCCGTCACCGGATACTCCTCACGGTAGCCGATCAGTTCCAGATACCGCTCAAAATAACTCCAGAACCTCTCCTGGTCGCCTTTCTCCAGACATTCGTCCAGCAGTTCCGTGAGCGGCCTGCCCGCCACATACTCAAACTCGGCGCAGCAGTCTTCCCCCTGCTCCACCAGACGGCACTTGTTCACGGACAGCTCGCTCCCCTCATACCGCCGGGTCAGTTCTTCACAGGCCCAAGCCATCCGACGCACATGCTCCCGGGCCTCCCAAGTCAGGGGGTATTTGCGCACCACCCTTTTGCCCTGTGCATCCAGACAGACTTCCGTCCGGATCTGAAACTCCCTGGCCCGATCGTTGGAATACTTTACGTACCGCACGGGCAAGGGCTTGCCGATCACCGCCATATAGGAATTGGCGAACACGGAAAACAGGCCCTCTTCCACAATTCCGTCAAAGGCAAGCTTTTCGTCAAAAAGAACCATCCTGTCCCGGTCATAATTGCGCAGATTGTTGGACAGTTCCCCTCTGCCCGGCCCGCGATCGTCGGAAAAAACCGTGGTCATAAATTTGTAGTCCGGATAGGGGTAATAAAATCCGTATTCAGTCATGCCGCAGTCCGCGAATATCTTCTCCAGCCCTCTGCGGGAAAAAGTTCTGGCGTTGCCGCTGTCCTGATAGTTTTCAATGCCGGAAAAGTAGCTGCCCAGATGGTCTTCCTTACAGCCTGCGAAATATTTTAGTCCGTACTTGTTCTCTATGGCGATCAGGATCCTGCCCTCCGGAGCCAGATGCCCGGCCAGGATCCGCAGAAATTCTTCATAGGGACTCTCGCCCCCTATATAGCCCCTGCCATACTCAAATACGCCGATCAGGCAGATGTAATCATAGTCTCCCGGCAGATCCGGCTCGATATCCTGGAAATTACCCACGTGAATGGTTATATTGTCATGATCGCTGTGCCGGTAGGCATTGATCAGGCTGCGCTTTTTGGACAGATCCACGCAGGTGACGCTGCCGGCCTTTCTGGCCAGTGCGCCGGTGATGGCTCCGCAGCCGCTGCCCACCTCCAGCACCTTGTCGCCGGGAGTCATGGGTATAAAATCCACGATATTTTCCCGCAGAGGAGACAGATGATACAACAAGGGCCAACTCTTTCGCTGCTCGATGAGCTGACCGTACTCCACCTGGGAGTACTTCCGGACAATGTCAAGCAGCTCATCCTCCACCGCGCCGTCACAGTATAGGTCTTCCCCCGGATATTTGCTGAGATCCAATGTAATCTTCCCGATCTGTTCCGTCATATATTCCTCTTTCCCCATATCTTTATTACTCCAGATCCCTCACCGAGATCCGGGAGTTCATATCATAGTATCCCACCGTATTTTTATCTGATACCACAGTGATGTTCAATGCGTCATAGAGACGGTGATACACCTGGAACCGATCCCCCTCGTAACCGGTAAGCCCCAGAGAGAGAAGGTACTCTCCTCCCTGCAGATTCATCTCCTGGGTGAAGACCACCTCCTTCACCTGCCCCGGCTCTCCGCTGTCCAGATACGCCTTTTCCACCATGGTATTGGTGCCGGTGATCTCCACACCGATGACATTTTTTACCGAGTAGGCAAAGATGGGAGAGGGGATATGCTCATAAAAAGCCACCTTCATATGGATGGAGAAAGTGGATCCCTTCAGGATGGCATTGGCGCGTATCCCCCGCTCGTCTGTGATATACACTTCCCGGATCTCGGCCTGATGGGTGCCGTATTCCAGCAGTTCGGGATTCTGCCCCGGCTGGCCCGACTGTCCAGGCAGGCCCGACTGCCCGTGCTCCCCGCCGCCTTTTCCCTCCTCCTCATACTGTCCCACCAGCACCTGCTTGTAGGCGTCTATCATCTTTTTGGGAGAGCCCTCGCCCAGCAGCACGCCCTGATTGAGCAGATATACTCTGTCGCAGTATTTGCTGACACTGCTCAGGTCATGGCTGACGAACACAATGGTCTTGCCCTTGGCCTTAAATTCCTCAAACTTACGGTAACATTTCGCCTGAAAAAAAACGTCCCCCACGGACAGTGCCTCGTCCACGATCAATATCTCCGGATCTATATTGATAGCCACCGCAAAGGCCAGCCGCACAAACATGCCGCTGGAATAGGTCTTTACCGGCTGGTGCACATAGTCCCCGATGTCCGCGAAATCCAATATCTCCGGCAGTTTCCTTTCGATCTCCTCCTCCGAAAAACCGATCATGGTGCCGTTGAGGTACACATTCTCGATCCCGTTATACTCCATATCAAATCCCGCGCCCAGCTCCAGCAGGGCGGAGATACGACCGTTCACCTGTACCTCTCCGGCGGTGGGATGGAGTACGCCGGTGATGATCTTCAGGATCGTAGACTTTCCGGAGCCATTGGTGCCGATGATACCCACCGTCTCTCCCTGATGAATGGTCATGTTCACGTCCCGCAGCGCGTAATGTTCCCGGTACTGCTTTCTGGTCAGCCGCAGCGCCTCCTTGAAACGGTCAGAAGGCTTGTCGTACAGCTTATATACTTTGCTCAGATTTTTGACCTCTATGGCCACCTCCGCGTTTTTTTTCTCTTCCATGTCTCCTCATTTCCGCATATTGCAACTCTTTTGGACGGGCACGTCAGCGCACGGTCCGTGTCCGCCCGGAGTGCTCACGTCAGATCACATCCGCGAAATGTATCTTTAATTTTTTAAAGATCGCGGCTCCCAACAGAAACAGCGCCACCGTCACCCCCCAGAAATACAAGGTTCCGGAGATGTCCTCAAAAAACCAGTGATGGCCGTACACGGACTCCCTGTAACCGTTTACGATATATACCAGAGGATTGAGTTTCAAAAGTGTTACCACCACCTGATTGTGAATGGAATCCAGACTCCACAGGATAGGCGTCGCCCATATACCGATCTGCAGGCAGATTGCGATGATCTGGGACAGATCCCTGAAAAAGATCACCACGGCGCAGGTGGTATAGGACATGGCCAGTACCAGCAAAAACAGGCACATGGCGTAGTAGATCACCTGTATCAGATATACGCTGGGATAATAGCCGTATATACAGGCCAGCAATATGGCCAGCCCCAAAAAGAACAGATGGCTGAAAGTAGCGGCTATGACCTTGATGACTGGCAGTATGCTGATCTTAAACACCACCTTTTTCACCAGATAGCTGTACTCGATCAGCGACATAGTCCCCTGGCTGAGCGCCTCGCTGAAAAAGAACCAGGGCACCAGGCCCGCCGTGATGAACAGCGCGAAGGGAACCTCCACGCCGCTGCGCAGCTCTATGGCCTTGGTGCCAAAGATCTTGTCAAAGACCAGATAATACATGAGTACCGTTACCAGCGGCTGGGCAAACCCCCATACCGCCCCCATGTATGACCCGGCGTACCGTTTTTTAAAATCATTCTTAGACAGTTTCCAGATCAGCCTTCTGTTCTGCCACAGTTCCGCAGGCAGTTGTACCAGCCTTGAACCAAAAGTCCTTTTTTTCTCCATAAAACCGTTACCTTCCGTATTGTTCCAGATAGGCGGAGAGTCCCCCCCACTTGGTATCCCGCTCCGAAAATATCAGCTCCATTCCCTCGGGAATGGGCCACTTGACTCCGATCTCCGGATCGTTGTACATAAGTCCCCCCTCGTCGCCGGGATGATAGAACTCGGAACATTTGTAACAGAACTCCGCGTAATCCGAGAGTACCAGAAAACCATGGGCAAAGCCCTTGGGAACATAAAACTGTTTCATATTCTCCTGTGAGAGCAGCTCGCCGTGCCACTGTCCGAAGGTAGGCGAACCTTTGCGCAGATCCACCGCCACATCGAAGACCTCGCCCTTGATGACCCTCACCAGCTTGTCCTGGGGATACCGGATCTGAAAGTGCAGTCCCCGCAGCACGCCCCTTTTAGAGGCCGACTGGTTATCCTGTACAAATTCCACATCGATCCCCGCCTCCTTGTAGTCGTTGTAATTATATGTCTCCACAAAATAGCCTCTGGCGTCTCCGAATACGGTGGGGGTGATCACCTTCAATCCCTCGATCGCGCATGTCTCCACTGTAATTTTACCCATTGTACCTGATCTCCTTAAAATATTTATATTTCTTGTATGTTCCATAAATGGGCCTTCCGCAGCCGCCCTTATCTGCCCATATAGCTGATATTCATATCCACATTGCCCTCGATACCGTCGATCTTTCCCTTGGAAGTATACTGCCACATATGGTAGTATCCGTCGTACAGAGGAACGCTGCGCCATTCCGCCAGCCAGATACAGTAGTTCTCCAGCCTGCTGACCTGCACTTTATTGTAAAACCAATTTCTGCCGGAGTACACGCCCGCCTCCCGGCCCGCGTTCTCCACCGTGCGGCAGAAAGCGTCACACACCAGCGTACGCGTCTCCACGTCCAGACCGTCCGCCCGTCCGTTCCCTCCGGCGCCCTCCGTATCTATGAAGATGGGATAATCCAGACTGTATTCTTTTACCAGCTCCAGCACCATGGAGGCCTCTTCCACCGCCTCCACCTCGTTGACAGCCTGGGTAAAGAAGTACACGCCCACCTTCACGCCTGCCAGCGTGGCGGCCTTGATATTCGCCTCAAAGTAGGGATCGATCACCAGGCTGCCTGTAGTTGAACCCCGATAGCCCGCGCGGATAATGGCAAAATCCACTCCCGCCGCCTTGACCTTTTCCCAGTCGATCTCCTGGTTCCATTTGGATACGTCTATTCCCACCGAGGCATTGGCGGTGGGAGTCTGGAGTTTCTTGATCTCCGTCTTGTCGCTGTCCTCCTCCGCCTCCCGGGCGCCGGTATCCTCCTCCAGCGCGACGATATCCTCCTCCGTCTTGATCAGTAGGGAGATATCGTCGATAAACACATATTCCACCTTGTCCTTGACCTGCACCCTGGTGGGATTGATCGGCACCTTATAGCCCTCGATCTCCTGGAGACTCACATAGTATTCCCCGGCGCTGAGTCCGCCGATGTACAGGATGCCGTCCTGATCCAGATCCTTGTACTCTCCCTTTCCCTCCAGATCCACCAGGAAAGTCTGTCCGGCCACAGGTTTTCCGTCAAAATCCACCACCTGGATCCGCAGATCCTTTTCCACCGATGTCACCATCAGGGACAGCCGGTTCTGCTCGTCCATCTTCTGCTCCAGCCAGGTATTCTCCTCCGGGTCAAAAAAGGTGGCATCCCGCAGAAAGGCAGACAGATCGTTGCCGATGCGCTGCCCGTATTCGTCATATGTTATCTCCTGCGCCGGGGCTCTGGGGGTGGGCTGGGGGGGCTGCGCCTGTACCCCTCCCGGGGTCTGCTGCTCCCGGTTGGAGTACAATACCAGCAGCGCCACCAGGGCGATCACCCCTATGGAGGCCATGATGCAGGTTCGTTTCAATTTAGAGTCCATCGGCTACCTCTACCAGATATTTGCCGTAATCCGTCTTCATCAGCGGCTCTGCCAGCTCCAACAGCTGCCGCCGGTCGATAAATCCTCTCTTGTACGCGATCTCCTCAATACAGGAAATATACAGCCCCTGCCGTTTCTGGAAAGCCGCCACAAAATCCGCCGCGTCCAGCAGCGCGTCATGATTGCCCGTATCCAGCCAGGCAAATCCGCGCCCCAAAGTCTCCACCATCAGGGTTCCCCTGCGAAGGTACTCATTGTTGATACTGGTGATCTCTATCTCGCCCCGGGCCGAGGGTTTCACATTCTTGGCAATCTCCACCACGTCGTTGTCATAGAAATACAGCCCCGGCACCGCATAGTTGCTGCGGGGATTCTCCGGTTTCTCCTCTATGGACAGCGCCCTGCCGCTGGCGTCAAACTCCACCACGCCGTACTCCCTGGGATCCCGCACATAATATCCGAAGATCGTGGCGCCTTTCTCTCTGGCCGCCACCTCCCGCAGCACTCTGGAAAAACTCTGCCCGTAGAAAATATTGTCGCCCAGCACCAGCGCCACCCGGTCTCTCCCGATAAACGACTCCCCAATGATAAACGCGTCCGCCAGCCCTCGGGGACTCTCCTGAACCGCATAGCTGATCTCCATCCCCAGCTGGTGTCCGTCTCCCAGCAATTCCTCAAAAACAGGCAGATCTCTGGGGGTGGAAATGATCAATACCTCCCGAATACCCGCCAGCATCAATGTGGACAGCGGATAATAGATCATGGGCTTGTCATATACCGGCATGATCTGTTTGCTGATGGCCTTTGTCAATGGGTACAGTCTGGTGCCGGAACCTCCAGCCAAAATAATTCCTTTCATACCATTTTCTCCTTGTCTGGATATTATTTTAAAACGCGCCAAAGGGATTGCCGCATCCTGCGCGGCAATCCCCCGGCCGGAACTATTTATTTTCCATACATCTCCGTATAGTACTTCTGATAGTCGCCGCTGGTCACGTTCTTCATCCATTCCTCATGTTCAAAGAACCAGGCGATGGTCTTTTTGATTCCCTCCTTGAACATGGTCTCCGGATACCAGCCGATCTCGGCCTTGATCTTGTCGGGAGCTATGGCGTACCGCCTGTCGTGTCCCTTCCGATCCTCCACATATGTGATCAGATCCGTACTCACCAGACTCTTGCGGGGATCGCCCTCGGGCAGCATCTCCTGCAGCGTCTCGATAATGATATTGATGATCTCGATATTCTGTTTCTCATTGTGGCCGCCGATATTGTAGGTCTCAAACAGCCTGCCCTGTTCCTGCACCATGTCTATGGCCTTGGCATGATCCTCCACATAGAGCCAGTCCCGCACATTTTTACCATCCCCGTACACCGGCAGTTTTTTGCCCTGCAGCGCATTGTTGATGATCAGCGGTATCAGTTTCTCCGGGAACTGATAGGGGCCGTAATTGTTGGAACAGTTGGTGATATTGGCCGGAAAATGGTAGGTGTCCATGTACGACTTCACCAGCATGTCCGAGCTGGCCTTGCTGGCCGAGTAGGGACTGTGGGGATCGTAGGGCGTTGTCTCATAGAAAAAGGCGTTCTCATCGTCCGGCAGAGAGCCGTATACCTCATCCGTGGAAACATGCAGGAATTTCTTTCCCGCCTTATAGCTGCCGTCCTGCTGCTCCCATGCCTCCTTGGCACAGTTCAGCATCACGGCCGTTCCCAGCACATTGGTCTGGACAAAGATCTCCGGATTGCGGATGCTGCGGTCCACATGGCTCTCAGCGGCAAAATGCACCACTCTGTCAATATCGTTCTCGGCAAAAATCTTGCGGATGGCCTCCTTATCGCAGATATCGGCCTTGACAAAGGTATAATTGTCCCGGGCCTCCACGTCTTTCAGATTCTCCAGATTGCCGGCATAAGTCAGGGCGTCCACATTGATGATGCGGATCTCGTTGTCATACTTTTTAAACATGTAGTGAATGTAGTTGGAACCGATAAACCCGGCGCCTCCTGTTACCAGATAAGTTCTCATGGTTTTCCCTTTCTCTTTAAATAATTATTAAATTATAGCATACTTTTCCCGTTTGTACAACCGTAGGTGAGATCAGAAACGCTTTTATCGACCAACTGCGGTACACTAGTATCCCAAATAACTGAGGTTTAAATCCACATCGCCGCTGATGCCGCTGACCCTGCCGGTGGACTTGTACTGCCACATCTCATACCGGCCGTTATAGGTGGGGGCGGAGGCATACTGGGCGAGCCATATCTTGTAAGCGCCCAACTGGCCCGGATCAAACTTTTCGGTCAGCCAGGTCTTGTTGGCGTAGACACCCACAGTATAGCCCGCATTCTGTATAGTTTGGCAGAAGGCCTTGCACACCTCAGTGCGGGTTTCCCTGCTGATGCCGTCGGCCCTGCCGCCGCTGGCCTCCACATCCAAAAATACCGGATAGGATATGCGGTAATTCTTGATCAGTTCAAGGACCATGGAGGCTTCTTCCACAGCCTCCACCCGGTCCACTGCCTGGGTGAAGAAGTACACGCCTACTTTCAGGCCCGCATCCGTAGCACCCTTGATATTGCTGTGGAACATGGGATCCACGATCAGGCCGCCCAGGGAGGAGCCGCGGTATCCGCAGCGGATGATCACATAGGAAACTCCTGAGTTTTTCACCGCGTTCCAGTCGATCACGCCGTTGTGCTTGGAAACGTCGATGCCCATGATACCAGTGCCGGTTATCAAGGCGCCATCGCTGGCAAAATTGTACTTGACTCCCTGTATGACCTGCTCTCCGGTCACGGCATTCCCGTTCAAGTCAAAATATTTCACCGCGCCGCCTATGGTCTGCCAGCCGGTATATCTAGCATCTCCCTTTTTAAAGAACTTATCATAGGTATAATAATCCGCGTAGTACGCCTGGCGGTAATCGTTATTCTCCAGCACATACAGCTCGTTGCCGTCCTTGTCTTTCAGCAGGGAAGTCCTGTTTTCCCGGGGATGCTGCTTTACCGTCACTGTACAGGCCGCGGAGATCGTATTGTTATTCTCCGTGTATTTTACAGTGATATTGGCGGTCCCGGCCCCGATGCCGGTCACGATCACAGTTCTGCCGGATACCTCGGCCTTTGCCACATTGCCGTCGGAGGACTCCACTGTAAGTGTATCCGTGTCCAGTCCGTTTTCCAGAATAGCCGTAAGATTTACGGACGCGCCTGTATAAACCAGCTCCGTCGCCTTATCCAGTTTCAGGTTTTTCACCGCCGCAACCGTCACGCTGCAGGATGCCGTCAGGCCTCCCACCGCATTGCCGACGCTGTCCACACCGTTGGCCACATAGGAGATCAACACCGGCTGCTGTGTGGCCGACACCGCCGTCACAGTTCCGTTGCCGTCCACCGTAACCGCCGCCGGATTGCTGCTGCTCCAGGTAATGCTTTGAATCGTTACGCCCTCGCAGGAAACGCTGACCGCAAAACTTTCTCCCACCCGCAAGGTCTTACTGGCGGGGTCGATCCTACCCACATAGACCGGTACCGGTGTGGGCGCAGGCGTGGGTTCTGCTGTAGGCGCTGCTGTGGGTGCTGCCGTAGGCTCCGCTGTGGGTGCTGCCGTAGGCTCCGCTGTGGGTGCTGCCGTAGGCTCCGCCGTGGGCGCTGCTGTGGGTTCCGCTGTGGGCGCTGCTGTGGGTATCCCTCCGGGATCTGTTGTGGGCGTTCCTCCCGGTCCCGGGTCTGTGGTTGGCGCTCCGGCAGGGTCTGTGGAAAGTTCTGCTGGAGGCTGGGACAATGTCCGGGACAACCGTACAAAGCTGCCGCTCATCGCCAGCGTCATCGGGTCGGGGATATTGCTCTTTGCCACCTCCGCATAGGTGATCATAGTGCTGGTGCTCTCCACCCAGGCCACAGTGTCCTGCAGATAGCTTTCCACCACCGTCTGATTGATCTTGGTATCTTCCAGCGCCACATTGACCTGAGACTCCGTCTTGACCTCATCGGACACATCCACTTTTTTGTACTCTATCTCTTTCTTGACTTCCGTCTTCTGCTCTGCTGTAACAAGGCCATAGCTCTTATATTTTTCGTCCGTAAAAGCATTCATTACCAGCCTGTACTGCCCGGGGATCAGATTCTTTTTATAGATGATGCCGTCCATATCGTCGTCCGACCATGTGATCGTGGAACCGTCCGGGTCTGTGATCGTAATGCTGAAAGGCACATTGCTGATCAGTTTACCGGTTTCCCTGTTCACAAACTTGATCTTTAGATCCTTCTCAATGGAACTGAAGTTCATCTGCACATTGATATCCGGCTTATAATCCTGCTCCTCATAGCGCTCCGGCGGCTGTGTAGGCACAGGCTCCGGCGTGGCCTGGGCAAGTTGCATGGCCATATAGGTCTGCCGGGCATCCGCTATGGACGCCAGGCCCTGACTCCCGATCAGATCCACGTCCGCCAGCCTGGCGCCCACCTGCTGATAGGATGACTGCTGGGAGTTCCGAAACCTCATACCAATGAAGATCCCCCCTGTGACCAGCGCCATCAGCAGCACTGCGGCTCCGGCGATCAGGATAAACTTATCCAGTATCCGGTCTCCCGCATCCTCCTCATCCTCTCTGCCGCCTCTTCTGCGGGAAGACATGGTCAGCCCCGGCTCGTCATACTCCTCTGCGTCATTATATTCCTGCGGCTCGTCATACTCGCCGTGTTCTTCATATTCTTCCGATTCCTCATACTCTTCGGAGTCGCCGTATTCCTCCGGCTCCCCATACTCTTCCGACTCTTCGTACTCCTCCGGTTCTTCCGAATCCTCGTATTCTTCCGGGTCTCTGTACTCCTCCGATTCCTCCAGTTCTTCGTACTCCTCCAGTTCTTCCGAATCCTCGTATTCTTCCGGGTCTCTGTACTCCCCCGGTTCCTCCAGTTCTTCGTACTCTTCCGGGTCTT
>CAZGVI010000021.1:0-49393 GCA_964529395.1 uncultured Acetatifactor sp. | reverse complement strand
CGTACTCCTCCGACTCTTCGTACTCCTCCGGGTCTTCCGAATCCTCGTATTCTTCCGGGTCTCTGTACTCCCCCGGCTCCTCCAGTTCTTCGTACTCCTCCGACTCTTCGTACTCCTCCGGGTCTTCCGAATCCTCGTATTCTTCAGGTTCTCTGTACTCCCCGGGTTCCTCCAGTTCTTCGTACTCCTCCGACTCTTCGTACTCTTCCGGTTCTTCGCGCTCCTCCGATTCCCCGTATTCTTCTAACTCCTCATACTCCTCTGATTCCTGGTTTTCAGAATAGTCCTCTCCATATTCTTCTACAAGCTCGCCGTCATATTCCTCATACTCCAGTTCGTCCAATTCATTCTGAAATTCTTCTATGATCTCTTCCGTTGTTTTTACCGGTCTGCCAAAGCGTCCCCGCCGTTTTCTCATGTCAGCTCCCATCTACCCGCTCCAGCGGGCACGACCTTACCATCAGGGCATTTTCTGCTGTACAGTATAACATTGAATCCCATGCTGCCGCAAGGGGGAAAAGTATATTCATAAAATCTTAATTTCTCCGCAAAATAAGGCATGATCCGGCCTTTCTCCATTTCATTATGGACAACGGGCGGGTAGGATAGTAAAATAGGAGACAGAAAGTGAGGTACGCCATGCATCAGGAACATACACCCCGCAAAAAATCCAATATTCCCACTATAGAAGTCATCGACCTGGATCAGGTTCCCGCGGATTCCTTTGAGACCCCGGAGAACGTTTCCCTTGATGATCCGGAAGATGATTCCTTTGATGATCCGGAGGATACGTATACGGAGGAAGACAGGCCCGAAAAAAAACGCGGCTTTGCGCATCGCATGATCTGGCATATCGCCTTTGTGCTGATATTGGCGCTCTGTGTAGGTCTGATCTACTTCCGGTTTGCCAACTGGGGAACCCGTGTGCCTTCTTTTTTTGATCCCGATGCCGAGATTGACGACAATGACTTTATTGAAGTGCTGGATCATATGATAAATGTTCCTGCCGACAGGCGGCAGGATACGGACGGCATACGCACAGTGGTACTGCTGGGCAATTCTCCCTTTGCCGACGAACGGGACTCTGAGGACAGTGTCGTCAGCCTGATCGGGCAGATGACGGACGCCACCATTTACAACTGCTCCGTGGCCGACTCGCATCTGGCCGCCGCAAGAGAGACTTTTCTTGCCGAGGAGGATCCCATGGACGCGTTCAATCTGTACTGGCTGAGCACTCTGATCACACTGCAGAACACCTCCATATACGAGAGCGCCTTTGCGGCTATGGGGGATTCCGCGCCCGAGGACGCCCGCTATGCCTACGAGACGCTCTCCACGCTGGATTTTCAGAATGTCGATGTGTTGGCGATCATGTATGACGCCTCGGATTATCTGGAAGAGCGTCCTCTGTACAATGTACTGAACACCACGGACATTCAGACCTTTGCCGGCAATATGGACGCCAGTCTGGATCTGCTCTGCAATGCCTTCCCCCATCTGCGGATCATTGTCATGTCTCCCACCTACGCCTATTACGTGGATGAAAACGGGGAGTACATCAGCAGCGACATCCACAAATCCACCGGCTATTCCCTGTCCACCTACGCGGGCAATCTGGAACAGATCGCCTACTATCATTCGGTGTCCTATCTGGATAACATCTATGGTACTGTCAATGAGGAAAACGCCAGGGAGTATCTGACGGACCACCTGCATCTGAACGCCGCCGGACGCCGGAGACTGGCGGAACGCTTTGTCTACGCCCTGGAATATTTTGACTGAGCGCAGGGTCAGGCCCTCAGCTTTTTCCAGAAACGATGCAGCCGCCGCACTGTCCTGGGCGCTGTGGTCAACGCCAGCAGATACAGCTTATTCTTGACCGTCAGATACGGTGAGCGCGCCACATCCACCACATGGCGCCGCAGGAACCGCACGATGGCCCGGTACTGTTCATTGTCCCCGCGCATCTGCTCCACAGGGATATGCAACAGGTAATCCAGCCTCTGATACAGTCCGAATCGCACCGCCACCGGCCGCAGCCCGGGATATTTCTCTTCCACCAGTCCCAGAACCATATCCGCATTGTTCACATTGTCCGCAAATACTCTGGAAAAATCGTTCTCTTGCTTTTTTCGCGTATTACTGCCCAGCCGATAAAACACATGATAACCGCACACCGGCAGAGATACCACGCCCTGGGCTCGCTGCAGGAGGCGGATCATCAGATGAAAATCCTCATTTAACTGTTTCTCCGGGAAACGGTCTTCTCCCAGCAGCCGCCGGGGAACCAATTTCGTGCAAAAAGAGCAGTCCCCTCTGTGCAGCAGCAATTCCCGCAGAAAATCCACGGCGGCAAAGGACTGTTCCTCCTGGGGGATCTCGCAGATACCGGGGAGCTGCCCGCCCTGCTCATCCACCTCGTCGCGGCCCACCTGTATCAGCCAGCCGTCTTTCCCCGTGGCTGCCCGACAGAGCCGCATATACATATCCGGCTCGATATAGTCGTCGCTGTCCACAAAACCGAGGAACTCCCCTTTTGCCGTCTCTATTCCCAGATTGCGGGCCGAGGAGGTCCCCCCGTTTTCCTTGTGCAATACGCGGATACGCCCGTCCCCACAGGCCAGCTCGTCGCAGAGCTGCCCTGTCCCATCAGTGGAGCCGTCGTCCACCAGCAGGATCTCCAGATTTTCATAGGTCTGCCGTTTTAGGGACTGCACGCATCTGGGCAGATAGTCCATGATATTATACACCGGCACGATCACGCTGATCAGCGGACCTCTTGCCGTCTCCCTGTAATCTCCTGTATCCATTACTTACCTCATTCCCGGGCAGCACAGGTACAGCCCATGTTATTGCGCGAGTATCCACATGACAAAAATATCCTACAGGCAGACCCTGTCCCTGCTGAGAGGCCCCTCCTCGTACTCCGGGATCTTTTCTCCCTTAAGCTCCGCCTCTATACAGGCATACAGCCGCTGCGCCGCGACCTGCGGGTTCCACAGAGTCCGCACCGTCTCATAGGCGGCGGTTCCCAGACGTCGGCGCAAGCCCTCGTCCCCGGCCAGTCTCAGGGCAAGCTCTGCCGCCTGCCCCGGCCGCCTGTGATCAAACAGATAACCGTTCTCCCCATGGGATATCAGATAGGGGGCTGCCCCCATACCTTCTCCGGCTATCAGGGCGCAGCCGCTGTTCATAGCCTCGTTGACCACGGCTCCCCACCCCTCCTGCCTGTCGCTGGTGGCCAGAAAAATATGAGCCTTTTCCATATGCTCACGGGTTTCTTCGGGACTGCGGTATCCCAGAAAAGATACCTGCGCTGCCACTCCCAGCGCCGCCGCCAGTTCCCGCATCTGCGGGAGCATAACCCCGTCGCCGATCATATCCATCCGATAATCCACACCCTGCTGCCGCAGCGCCGCCGCCACCCGTAGCGCCGTCTCCGGATGTTTCCAGTCTATCATGCGCGCCGCCCACAGCAGCCGCAGCTTTCCGCCGCTGCTCTTCTCCTTATCCGCCAGCAGAGCCTCCATATCCTGCTGCCGCAGCGCCGGAAAATACCCGTAGCGGAATCTCTTTCCGCCATAGGCTCCCACCAGCCGGAAATCCCCAGCCACATAAGCGCCGGCACAGAGCAGATATACCCGGCTTTTCCGATACCGGGTATGATCCTGATACTTTTTTATAAGTCCTCTGGGGCTGATCCATTTATACCGTCCGGTCTTATACAGAGGCTCGCTGTAGCGCCATATGGGGCCGTCGGCCCGGAGTCTGGCCTGTATATATTTTTCTTCCTCACAGCCGCCAAAGATCACCGCGTCCGCCTGATCGATCATTTCCTGACAGCCCTTTTCATCCTCCCAATAATTGCGGACAAAGGCTGCCTTCTCCAGGCCGTCTCCCCAGCCCATGGTCACACGCTCCCGCTCCATGGGCTCGGTCTGCACAAAGGCGTAGTCCCCTCCCCGCGCACGGCACAGCCGGTCAAGTTCCAGGCTCACGGGCATCTGATGATGGTTGATATAATTGGATACGAAAACAAGCCGCATATTCCGATTCCTCTCATGATAGTTCCTCATACAGCTCCATGAGCTGCTTTAAGTTGGCGGCGCCGTCATGGGTACACCCGGCATGGATCCGGGCCTTTTTCGTCCGCTCCGCCACCTGTTTTCCCTGGGCAAACACTTCCAGCACATTGCGGCCAAGGGCCTTGCTGATCCGCTCCCCCTCCCCGCTGTCCTCCCCCTGATAGCCGGGAAACAGCCATCCCTCGTCCGGGGTGATCATGCTGCCGATCCCTCCCACTTCTCCCGCCACCACGGGAACGCCCAGCAGCATGGCCTCCCCCAGGGAGTTGGGAGAATTTTCAATGGAGGATACACAGACATAGACATTGCAGCCAAGGTACTGCTCCTTCATCTGTTCTCCTGTCCGGCTGCCCAGAAAAGTAACATGCTCCGCCAGTCCGTACTCCCTGATCTGCCTCTCCAGATACTTTCCATAGGCCGAAATCTTAAACCACGCGGCAGGACCCTTGCGCAGCAGACAGTTTCCCGCCACATAGAGATGCGCGTCAGGATATTGTTCCAAAACGGCGGGCATGGCGTCCAGCATATAGTGCAGGCCCTTGATGGGGTAATCCCCCTGGCTCATGAAAATACTGTGCCTGCGGCAGTTTTCATAGCTCCACTCTCCCTGGTAAAAACAGGGGCGCAGGGTTTCCCGCAGCAGATGATACCGCGCCCCTGGATTCCACTCCGTCGTCCAGTGTCTGTCCCAGTCTGTGCGCCCTGCCACATGCCCGGTCAGCCGCACCGCCTCCTGCTCCCATTGTCCCCGGCGGCGAAACTTCTCCTGCTGCCGGAGCAGGCTGTCTCTCTTCAGCCAGTCCCGGAAAGTGACGGTATGCCATATCTCCCGGGGCGTATTGGCCATATAGGCATCCGCGTATACCGCGCACAATCCCTGTATGCCGACCAACGTATTCTCCGGTCTGCCGTAAGAGCGCACCGCCGCCAGAGTATGAGGGTACTCCGTGCCGAAACAGTGCAGCAGCTGGGGCTGGAAATCCCTGAGTATCTCCTCCATATCCCGCTCCAGCCCGGGATCATAGATCTCCGGTTTTCCCGTATTCTCCCGAAACCCGTAATAGTGCACCCCCAAGGTCTCCCCCCGGATCATCTCCTCTCCGGGGGACACGGGAAAGGCCACGCCCAGCTCCACCTGAGGGCTCTCTGTGAGCAGGGTGTCCATCAGACCGGCCAGCCAGCCCTCCTTGTTGCTGCATTCCCGCCCCAAATCCCGGGCGATCACCGGCAGCATGATATTGCATATCCACAATACTCTCATTTTTCCTCTTTCCGCATACCGCGCCTGCGGTATTGCGCCAATCAGTATTTGAAACGCCAGTTTCAAACTTACCTCTACATGCATATCACAGGTTTCACCTGTGATATTGCACCAATCAGTATTTGGAACGTTAGTTCCAAACTTCCGCTCCTGTCTACAATCCGATATACACACTGGGATCCTGATAAATGGCGTAGCCGTCAATATGCTCTATCAGGTAAAAGCCATGTTCCTCGGGATTTCCCTTGATCTCTTTCCCCTCCGGCACGATGACGAAATGGCTGGAATACGTCTTTGCCAGAGGCAGGATCACATCCATATCCAGCACCTCCGCCTCCATGGCGTCATAGAGAGGGTTTTGCGCTCCCCAGCGATCCACCAGCATCTCTCTTCCGTAAGGCATACACACCAGCGGAGTGTATTGGCGCACAAAGGAGAGCATCTCCTTGGGAAATACCGCCATGACCTCCCGGCCTTCCACCTGGATCGCGTCACAGATATCCACAACAGCCTGTGGCATATGATAGAGATTTTCCGCCCTGTGAAAATGGGGGCTGGCATAGACCAGGCTGCCGCTAACCGTCACCAGCACTGCGGAGAGCAGCGCGAAACCGTATTTTTTCCGGCCCTTCAGACGTCCGTAGACACTCACCGCCGCATAGGCTATCACCACCGTGATCGGCAGCAGCCAGAGGATCCGATAGTAGATCTCGTCTCCGGTGGCCCCGCATATCAGGCGGGCGAAGATCGGATTAAAATATAAAAACAGCAGCAGAAGGGGCATATAGAGGAACAGGACCCGTATACGTCTGTCTTTTTCGGTAAACCACAGATAGAGCAGGGCTATCAGATACCAGCCTACGATAAGTCCTGTTCCCATATATTCCTGAAATAATGTTCTGATCGTGTCCCACACGAAATGGTTCCTCCTTTACTTAGGTATTATACCATAAAATACAGCGCCGCATAGACCAGCGCGGGAGTGCAGCACAGAGCGGTCTTCAATGCCAGAGAGGGCTTTCGGTAAGCGAAGGCGGCACACAGACCGGCCGTTCCCAGCAGCAGACATATGAGCATAGTACCTACAGTGGTGCAGAGACAGGCCGCCAACACGGTGGCTCCCAGCAGCAGCCACAGCATCCATGTGGCTTTCTTTTGCTTACCTTTCCCGGGATTGGAAGAACTCTTCAGGTTTGGGGCATCCTGGGGCTCCGCCTGCTCCAGGATCAACAGCAGCAGCAAAAATACCGTCGGGATCACGATGCTCCCCAGGGCCGCCTTGCCCTGGCGGCTGCGGGCCAGCATAAAGTTTTCCGCCGTATAGATGGAGTAGTTGCCAAAGATCGTCAGCAGGGCGGTAAAGCTCAGAAACAACGGCAGTTTCTCCCTCTTTTTGGCAAAGAGCTGTCCGCCTGTCTGGTAGAAGATCAGGTAAGTGGTAGAGATCAGGGCCAGCGGAACCGCCACATGGGCCACGCTGACGGTGGGAATGCCCGATATCCTGGCCAGAAAAGCGATCCAGACAGGAAAAGGCGCCAGGCCATGGCGCAGATCCAGCCCGGTGGCTCCCATGGAGTATGGCATCTGTTCATACATGGTGTTGCTGCTCTCTGTCAAAGTGGATACCGCCACATAATAGGCGTCGTCGCCGTCCCAGTAATTCATGGTCACTGCCAGCACCAGCTGCAATGCTGCCAGCGCGAAAAATATTCCCCAGTATATCCGACTTGCCTTACTCACGGCATCTTCTTCCCTGACCAGGGACAGCCGGGCCGCGCCCTTATGGGAACGGATCAGCAAAGCGGCTCCTCCTGCCGCCAGCGCCAGCGAAGAAACTCCGAATATCTTTACCAGCACCGCGAACCCCTGGGGGATATGCAGCAGCACCAGAGGCACCGCCTCCAGTTGAAAAAGAGCCCAGGAGATCATGTAACCGCTCACCCACATAAAGGGCAGATTCCTGCAGCGTTTTGTAAAAAAGGCCGGAATACCCCCTGTGAGCAGCGGTATCCCCACAAGCCATATGCACAGTATCAGGCAGCCCAGCACTGTTTTCATCCTTCTTCTCCCTCTCTGCTTACCAACTGCGACAGAGCGGCTGCATACCAAAAGACCGTCACCCACAGTGTCTTTTTATAGTCCATGATGCCGCTGCCCTGCGCCACAAAATACAGTATCATCCACTCCATGCCCGCCAGCACGGGAAACCATCTCCGTAAAAACAGCCTCACTCCGGCTCCTCTGCCCGTCCCTGTGTCCGGCCGTCTCTTTCCCGCACGGGCACGGCGGTCCACACATTCTTTCTCCGGAAAGGCCCTTTTGCCCTTTATCGAAAAAACACCACGGTCAAGCAGCTCGCCGCCTGCCAGTACCAGCGCCAGTCCCAGCATCACCCACCACCATCTGCTGGCGTAGGTCACATAATACCGGCTCAGCAGAGGGGCGCGTTCCTTCATCTGCTCATAATTGATCCCGCTGAGCGAATCGTAGGCCCGCCCTTTGAGCTGCATGACAAGAATAGGGGGCGCAGCATGATAAGCCGCCATATCCCATATCACATTTTTTATATCTGCCCTCAGATTCCTCTTCAGGCACAATCCAGCCAAATTCCATAGCACGAAAGTGGTCTCCTCAAACCCATACCGTTCTTCCAGTTTCGGGATCAGCGACACCTCCACACCGTCCGCATAGGTAGAAACCTTGCGGGCTGTGTCCAGCCCGATCTCACTGTGCAGCGGTTCAGGTATAGAATCGTAATCATATTGGAAGGAAGGCCAGCCCGTGCGGCGCAGCGCATCCGCTGCCAGCTCCCGGTTCCACGCGGCGGGACGGAAACCGCAGTTCACCCCGATACAGCAGAGTACCAGCGCCAGCCCTGTCAGCCCGCAGAGCATCCGCACCCTGATCCCTGCATTTTTTTCTTTTTCCCGAATAGTATTGGCTTGCCCATGATATTGCGCCAATGCGTCTTGGGAAGTTTCACACCCAAACTTTCCCGTCCTCCACAGTATGGCCAGGAGCAGCGGCAGGGAAAACCAGGCGTACACCGGCAGGATCCACAACAGCAGCATCCAGTATTCCACCATGGCAACCGCTGTCCTCCTTCTCTCTCTGCCATTCTCCAAATCCCCATCCCGCAACAGACTGATCCATAAAGCAGTCTCCGCCATCAGCAGCGAGGTTCCCAAAGACCAGGGCAACACCGCCAGATGGCACTGCAGCGCCTGGGGTATGGCAGTCAGCGCAAGCGCTCCCAATACGCGTGATGCCCTCTGACCCTTTCCCATAAAACAGGCCATCAGTCCGTAAGCTGCCGCCAGCGCCGCCGCCAGTTGTATGCTGTACAGTATCCATAAATGAGAGGACAACAGCGATACCAGACCTCTGTACAGCGCGCCGCTGTACAGCCTCCCCGCCGCACCCTCTCCGGTGAGCAGCCATCCGCTCTCCTGAAAAGTCTGCAGCCCCCCCATATTTTTCACGAGCCAGGCCAGGCCCAGCAATATCTGAACGCCCATGCCGCAGGCCAAAACCGCCCGCAGTACGCCGCGCAAATGCATTCCTATCCGCCGCATCTATCTACCTTTCCGCTCCACAGCCCGGCTCCCTACTTCCCATAAAAATCTTTCACATGTCCGCAGATCCCGTCCACCTGTTCCAGAGTCAGCCGGTAAAACATGGGGAGCCGCAACAGACGTTCGCTCTCCCGGGTGGTATACTTATCCTCGCCGTGGAACCGGCCGTATTTCAATCCGGCGGGAGCGGTGTGCAGCGGGATATAGTGAAACACGCTATGCACACCCCGCTCTTTCAGATAGTCGATCAGCGCCGTCCTCTCCTCAATATCCGCCGCTTTGATGTAAAACATATGCGCGTTATGGACGCATCCCTCCGGCACTGCGGGCAGCTCAATCCTCCCGGTCTGCGCCAGGGGATACAGATTGTCATAGTACCGATTCCAACAGGCCATGCGGGCCGCCGTGATCTCCTCCGCCAGCTCCAGCTGGGCATACAGATACGCCGCGTTCATATCGCTGGGCAGATAGGAGGAACCGTAGTTGATCCATGTGTATTTGTCGATCTGCCCCCTGTAATATTTGCTGCGGTTGGTTCCCTTTTCCCGGATGATCTCGGCATCCTCGATGTTCTCCGCATCCCGGATCAGCAGTGCGCCGCCCTCGCCCATACTGAAATTCTTAGTCTCATGAAAGCTGAAACACCCGTAATCCCCAAAGGTGCCCAGCGCCTTGCCTTTATAGGTGGACATGATGCCCTGGGCCGCGTCCTCCACCACCGCCAGGTGATATTTTTCCGCCAGTTCCATGATCTTATCCATCTCGCAGGACACGCCGGCATAATGCACGGGGGCGATCGCCCTGGTCCTGTCAGTGATGGCCGCCTCGATCAGGTTTTCGTCTATATTCATGGTATCCGGGCGGATATCCACGAACACCGGGATCGCTCCCCGCAGCACGAAAGCGTCCGCCGTGGACACAAAGGTGTAGGATGGCATGATGACCTCGTCCCCCTCCTTGATCCCGGTGAGCAGAGCCGCCATCTCCGTAGCGTGGGTGCAGGAGGTAGTAAGCAGACATTTTGTTGTTCCCGTTCTGTCTTCTATCCATTTATTACACTTTTGGGTATAAGGTCCGTCGCCGCAGATCTTTTGATTCTCCACGCATTCCTTAATATATTCCATTTCCTTGCCCGTATAGGGCGGCACATTAAACGTGATCATTTTTCTCCTCCTGATTCTCCTTTTTTCGCAGCAGTTTCTCCCCCATCTTCTCTATCCCGCGGAACACCGCTCCCCGCGCCATATCCACCAGAATACCCACGGTGAATACCGCCAGTACGCAGCCCACCGCCCGGGGGACCAGCACCCAGGGACTGTACTGTGCGTCGGCTCCCAGCCAGTGGGGCCAGAGCGTACGCAGTTCCACATGTTCGTGCAGCAGATACACGCCCAGCGTATAGGGGGCCACCCGCAGGATCACTTTGCCGGAAAAGCTTTCCCCTGAGAGCTTTAGATTTGAAAACGTGTAAAACAGACAGACTGCCGCAAACAGATTCAATATATGGTTATAGTCGTAGGGCGCATGGATAAAGTTGCCAAGCCGCCCGGTTTTCAGATAAAACAATCGTATGCCCAGGGTCAGCCCATAGATCAGCACGCAGCTGACCAGATAAAAGAGCGCGGCTCTTTTTCCCTTTTGCAAAAAGGGCAACCCATACAGGCGCATATAGGCCGCCACCAAAAACACACAGATGAACCACAGGCCGTCATACCCCAGATTATCATTCTCCAACTGTACGGGCAGCACGGACTTGCCCACGGAGAAAAAGAGCAGCAGCAGCAGGATCGTATTCCTAAGCTGTGTCCGGCTCAGCGCTTTGGCCCCCGCCGCCAGCACAGGGGAGAGCAGGTACATGGCCAAATAGGCGGTGATAAACCAGTAATGCGCCATCTGTCCAGGAAATACATACTGCAGCAGCCGATACACCGTCACCTGCTGGGGCTGCAGGATCCCTGCCGCCAACAGCGCCAGCGGGATCAGCAGACTGTAAAACAATACCTGACAGACCAGCTCTGCCAGCCGCCGGATCTTAAAGCCCGACTCCACCAGAAAATACCCGCTGATCAGCATATATACATTCACCGCCACGATGGAGAAAGCCTCCAAAAGCCAGGCGATATAAGAACCTGCGTCAAACTCCTCGGTCAGGGAGGTGAGCAGCTGCCCTTTGGACAGATAGTGCAGCATCACCACCATCATCATGGCCAGAATACGCAGCAGTTCAATACTTACGATCCTTTTTTTCATGGGCCGCAGTCCTCCTTCCTGCGCACCGTGTCCGTCATCTGACTGATAATATACCGGGGACGCCCCTTGACCTCATCATAGATCCGGGCGATATAGTGGCCGATGATCCCCAGGCTCAGCATGATGAAACCGCCGATGATCAGGATCAGCAGTATCACAGTGGTAAATCCCTCCACCGCAGTACCGCTCAGATACTTCACCAAGGTCTGCACGGCCAGCACCAGGCTAAAGAGAATGGAGATCATCCCCAGCACCGTCACCAGCTGCAAAGGCAGCGTACTGAAGGATGTGGCATTGGCAACGGCGTAGCGCATCAGACTGAAAAACGACCATTTACTCTCCCCATAGACCCGCTCCTGCACCTCATATTCCACACTGACGGTCTTAAAGCCCGCCCAAAAGGTCAGCGCCCGGAAAAAGGTATTTTTCTCCGGCAATTCCAGCAGCACATCCACCACCTTGCGGTCCAGCAGCTTGTAGTCCGAGGAGGCGTTCATGTCCATCTTGATCAGGCCGCTCATGATCTTATAGAACATTCCCGCGAAACATTTGCGCAGAAAGCTCTCGCGCCCCCGGCTGGTCTTGATCCCTTCCACCACCTCGTATCCGGCGTTCCACAGGTTCCACATCTGCGGGATTACCGAGGGCGGGTGCTGCAGGTCGCAGTCCATGACTATCACCGCGTCTCCTACGGCCAACTGCAGGCCCGCAAAGATACTGGCTTCCTTGCCGAAGTTGCGCGAAAACTGCACTCCCTTGATCCGGGGATTTAGTGCGGACGCTTTCAAGATCTCCTGGTAGGTGTTGTCACGGGAACCGTCGCTGACAAAGATCAGCTCGTAGTCTATCTGTTCCTGCTCCAGCAGGCCGGACAATACCTGGGCGGTATTGGAGATGTTCTGTTCTTCGTTGTATGAGGGGAGTACAATGGACAGTAAAGCCATGGCCTGTCCCTCCTTTCTGAATCGAGTCTGGTATAGGCGTTTGCGAAACTCGGTTACTATGCCAGTGTCATTGTACATATTGTATACTCCAACGCAGGCACGCTCTCGCTCTGTCCTCGCCGTAGCGGTACATAAGGCGCCAAAATACGGCACAGGGGTTGCAAGCAACCCCGAGTACCGACGGCTGCGGAAGGCCTGCTTATGGAATATACAATATGCACAATTCGATACTGGAAAAAGAAAGTTGCGCAAACGTCTATTGAGTCTAGTTAGTATTGAATCTAGTTAGGCGTCTGTAAAACGCAGTAACTATGCCAGGGTCATTGCGCGGATTGTATGTCCCGCCTACTCCTTATTCTCGGTCTTGATGTACAGGACGCCGTCTATGATGCGGATGGAGTCGGGGGCGGGAAAACTGTCCATGTCACGGTAGGCTTGGTTGTAGTACATGTCTTCCATGGCCTCCGGGGGGAGGATGTTCAGGGTCGCGCCCAGGTAGTGCCTGATGAACGCCTGGTAGTTGGCGCCGGTGTAGAGCAGGCTGTCCCCGCCTATACCGATCATGCCCGCCGTTACGTCCTGGGTTATGTCCGTCGCCGGGTAGGAGCGGTCTCCCACCACGCCGATCATGGCGATGGGAATGCCCTGATAATAGCCAGGCGTCTGTTCTATGCGGTCCAGCAGGCGGACACAGTAGGCGTAGGTCTTCTCATATTTTTTTTGCAGATTGGAGTAGGCGATCTGATCTGTCACTCCGTAGTTAAACAGCAGCACCAGACCGCAGGCCAAACCGAGCCAGGAGGCCCAGGGGATCTTTTCGCTGTGTCTGCTGACGGCGGCCACCATACATATGGGCAGCAGCACCCAGTGATAGCGCATCAGCAGATGGTAGGTCACATCCGGGGAGATGACCAGGATCAGGTTCATGGCAAGGGGAAGTCCCGCTGCGGTTACTGCTATTATAGCGAAAAACCATATGCTCTTCCACCACTTTTTTTGCAGACACAGGCGGAGCAGCACCGCCGCGCAGCCCATGCCCAGCAGGATCATGGCTCCCCAGGAAGAAAAATTGTTCATGAACACATTTCCTTTAAGGGTAAACGCCGCAAAATCCCGGTACATATGCAGGACCGTACCGCCCAGCCCTGCCTGCGGTGCGCTGCCCATACCGCTGATCCCCTGGTAGGAGGCCAGCTCCTTGCCCTGGATGAGCAGCAGGATCCGAAGGATGACATAGTAGGCCGCCACACCGATACCGCCCATCCAAACATAGCGGAGGATTTTTCTGATTTTTTCTCCAACAGTTCCCTCCGACGCCGCGGTCATATAGACCCCGTACAGGCTCAGCAGTACCGCGAAGGGCAGATAAGACTGGTAGGTGCCCAGACTGCAGGCAAGACACAGAGCGCCCGGCAGAAAGCCCCACCGGTATTTTTTGGTGAGCAGCACCGCCAGTATAGATAAGAGCACCGCCAACATATAGCCGTCCATCGTAAACACATAGGCAAAGGTGGAGGCCAGAGAGGGAAAGACCGCCAGCAGGCCGCCGATCAGGATGATGGCCCAGCCCTGTCTCACCTCCAGATATTCCGTCAGCAGCGCCGACGCGATCCCCAGATACAGCATCGACAGCAGGCCGATGAGCCAGGGCAGCGTATAGTAGGAGGAGATACCGCAGGCCACCGTCAGAAACCAGCGGCCGGAGGTGATCATGTTCTGGTCAAAATACATGCTGGCCAGTCCGTCGTGATTGGGGATATCACGCAGCATGACGGGCATGTGTATCAATATCCCCATCAGGAAAGTACTGAAAAATGCCAGTTTCCACTCCTTTTTACAGCGCTTTTGTATACAGTTCCATATTTCCGTAGGATTTTTCAATTTTGCCTCCCTTATTCCTGTCTGCTCAGTCCCGCAGCCACTTTGCCAGAGTCTCCGCTATCTTCTGTCGCCCGGCCTCACTGGGATGTATCCCGTCGTTTGTGTACAGACTCCAGTCGGCGTACTGCTCATGGGGATAATAGGCGTGATACAGATCCACAAATTCTACGCCGCACTCCCCGGCAACCCGGCGCTGCGCCTCCACATATTCCTCCAGATAACCGCCCCCGTAATCATTGGTCTCGCAGGTTTCGTTGGTGGTTCCCAGAGTATTTATAAACCAGCAGTATGTCGGGCTGATAAAAATGATGCGGATCTGCGGGTAGCTCCGCTGCAGATACCTTATACCCGTCCGCATGGCTCCCTCCATGGTATAGGGATCCTCCGTACTGTTCTCTCCGCCTATGGGACTGCCGGTGGTATAGTCGTTCATTCCGTAGCTGATGACCACCGTCTGCACGGATGTGAGATCCAGTCTGTCCAGCTCGTCCACAATATCACGAAAATCCATGGTGACATAATCCTTGGTGCGGATGGTCTGCTGCAGGCCGAAATCCTGGGCCGCAATGGCTCTGGTCAACCTGGAAAAAGAGAGGCCGTCCCAATAATAGGCGTCCCGGTAATCCCGGTTTTGCAGACTCATGGTAGTGCCACCGAAAGCGCCGTTGAATACCTCTGTATCCAGCATCTCTCCGACCAGCGCCGGGATCGAAGTCTCATCCCTGTACTGGCCCAAAATGCTGTCTCCCAGAAACAGGATCTGTGCCTGTGTATCTGTCTCCCTCTCACTGCCCAATAAAAACGGGAGCAGCGCCAGCATTATGAAAACGCCGCAGATGCCATATATGAATTTTTGTTTTTTTCCGCTTTTCTGCCTATCTGTGTTCAAATTCCTGTCACCTCAGCATCACTACTCCCTGTTCGCCTCAGCCTCCAGCACCCTGGCCAGCCTCTCTGTTACCTGTCTGCCGCAGCCTCCAGTATCCTGGCCAGCCTCTCTGTTACCTGTCTGCCGCGGCTTCCAGTATCCTGGCCAGCCTCTCTGCCCCCTGCCCGTCCACCAGTGCCCTGGCTTTGTCGGACATACGCCTCCTCGTCTCTGGCTGCGCCGCCGCCCGGCGGATCAGGCTGCCGATACGATCCAATGTTCCCTCCGGATCGTGATGAAATTGCCCGGCATTCCATCCGATCTCCCGCAGCCCCGCATATGCTGTCAGCGCCTCCTGGTTCTCCGCGCAGGAGAAACAGACAAAAGGCACTCCCAGAGCGCACAGTTCATAGACCGTAGTACCCCCTGCCGTGACTGCCAGATCACAGCCCCGCATCAGCCCTGCCATCTCCGTCACCTGTCGGTGCACCTTGACCCGGGGATGGGCGGCCGCATACCTGTCAAGCCACTCCCCATTGGGATTGTACGGGCCGGACACCACATGGATCTCACAGCTCATATCTTCGAGTTTCTCCAATATCCTGCCTGCTATATTCCCGCTGTCGCCGCCCCCTGTAGTAAGCAGTATTTTTTCCACCGGTCCCGCCTGGGACACAGCCCCGATCCGCTCCGAAAACTGTCGGCGCAGAGGTACATACGCCGCGCCCATATATAGTCGTGGGGAGGGTTCCCGCCCATAAATCCCTCGGTAATCCTCCTCCTTCACATAGGCATTATAGTTGATCACGCCGTCCACAGGCCAGGTATGGCCCGGTACATCCTCCAGCAGGTATACGCTGCCATAAGCCCCCAGGGCCTGCAAATATTCGGCGTCCACATAATAGCTGTCCACCAGAAATACTTTTCTGCCGCCCATTGCCGCATTCGCCAGCAACGGGATCTCCTGCGTCATATGGCGGTAATCCGTTTGAAACGTCAGAGCCTTATAACCCCTTGACCGTGCCTGAGCTGCGCCGACCTCATCCGCGCACCAGAAAACCACCCTCTCCCTCTTTGGGATCTCATCCGCGATGGTCAGGCAGCGCATCAAATGTCCCGCGCCGATCTCAGCATTTCCATCCGCGCGAATCACGATCTCAGTGATTTTCTCTGCCGCAATACTCTTCTCCACTTTGCTTTCCTCTCTACGGTCCGTTTCCAGGCACACCAGCCGCGTCCGAACTTATTCTCCCACCAGATCCCATGTCATGGGAGTGCCCAGCTTGGCGTCCCGGGTGATCTTCCTGCCCAAAAGCTGCTCATAGTATCTGGTATGCAGCCCGTCAGCCGGTCGCACGGAGCGCAGATTTTCCGGCGTGAACACATCCCCGGCCTTCATATCTCTGGCCACAAACAGGGAACGGCTGTGCTCCCTCTCCCGAATCTGCTTGTCCGACAGGTCATAGGTCACTTTCCCCAGCGCCTTTTCCACGATACGGATGTTGTCAACCATCTCCTTAAACTCCTGGGGTTCCATGGAGAAGGCGGCGTCCGGACCGCCGTCGCTCCTGCGCAGCGTCATATGCTTTTCCACCATCCGTGCCCCCAGGGCCACCGCTCCGGTGGCAACCGCCGAGCCCATGGTGTGATCGGACAGGCCCGTGAGGCAGTCAAAGGTCTGCGCCATGCTGGGGATCATGCGCAGGTTCACATCCTCGTAAGGCGTGGGATAGGCTGAGCAGCATTTGAGCAGGATCACCTGCTCGTTTCCCTCCTCCCGGCAGGTCTGCAAAGCCAGCTCTATATCCGCCAGACGGGCGATGCCCGTGGCCAGAATCACCGGTTTGCCCAGCCGGGCGATCTTGCGTATCAGCGGGATATCGGTGATCTCAAAGGACGCGACCTTGTACGCCGGTACGTCCATCTCCTCCAGAAAATCCACGCTGGAAAAGTCAAAGGGAGAGGAAAACAGCAGCAGTCCCATCTCCTGAGCCAGTTTTTTGAGTTTTGGCTGCCACTCCCAGGGAGTGTAAGCCGTCTCGTAGAGTTTGTGCAACGTAATGCCATCCCACAGCGTTCCCTGGGTGATCTGAAAACAGGGGGCGTCGCAGTCCAAGGTGATGGTGTCCGCCGTGTAAGTCTGGATTTTTATAGCGTCCGCTCCCGCCTGCTTTGCGGCTTTCATGATCTCTACCGCGCGGTCGAAGTCCATGTTGTGATTGCCGGACATCTCTGCTACGATGAAGGTGGGGGAGGTTTCACTGATCAGGTGGTCGCCGATTTTAATCTGTTTTTTCATGGTTTCCTTTCTGCATGCCGGGATTCATCAAACTTGAACTTAATCCCACCAGCAATAATAAACAAAACAATCATTAATAAGTGATTCCGTGATCGGAATTATTTCACCCTTATGGCCAATAAGAAAAGTGGGCTGTGAAAAATCTGTCATCTCTCCGATATCGCTTGGAAATATATCCTTCGGTTCATTAAAAATCTGCTTTATACAATCAAAAGATAATTTGCATAAAATAATCAAAGTATCCGCATATACACACTGAAAGTTTTCATTTTCCTCAAGCCCATAGACTTCCACAAAAATTTTCGCATTGACGTCTTTTTCAAGCGTATTTTCAATCAAATTACAATATCCTTGTTTTCCCTCAAACTGTTCGCATACGAAAGCCGTAAAACCATCTGTCGGGTCTAAAAAATCTTTATAATGAAACCAGTAACGATTCACAAAGTTCTTTTTGATTTTAGCATCTTTAAGTAATGTTAAAATAGTTTCTTTTTGCTGATCATTCATATAGATTACTTCCTCGGAATTTTCCTGATGCCCAACGACTCTTCAATCTCGTTTACACGTCTCTTCGCATTTTTCAAGCAAACCACCGTCCTCGCGGGTCTCAGCTCTTGGCATAGTTGAACATTTCGGATATTCTATCAGGTTTTATGCTGTCATTCCATATGCCAAATGTTTCTTTCCATGGCCCCACATAGAGTAATTGCTTATTTTTTGCAGCAATTGTTATTCCTTCGTCACCGGACCAGGCACACTCTCCACTTAAATGTAGAACAGGGGTATTTTCATCCGTTAAGTTCCACTTGTCAAGCGAATAGGTTCCAATAGACAAATATGCCAATATAGAGGTCGGCTCTGCCTCAAAATCTGTTAAAATATTCTCCGGAATTTCATCGCATAAATCCGGCATGATTTGTTTGTACCCCTGATAGTATCTTTTTACGGCGGTGCATATAGTCTCTAAAAAATCACGGTCCAAATTGTTGAGGTATTGAATATTTTTTTCTACACATTCCTGCGGAATGCTTTTATCGTACCATACCTCTATATCATAGCCAAATATATCCGAATAAAAGGTTCCTGTCATTATGCCAAGCTCATTTTCATATAAATCATTTATCATGCGAAAATATATCCTCCAATCCCGATATATCTATTTGATTATAAAATATTTGTATACAACCCGCAATGCGTATTAATTGCCCGTTTTCTACAGGCAGATATTTCCGAAAGGAGAGTATTAGGTTTCATAGGAAATATGGTCATATTTCTTGGTTACTCTCACCTGCTGCCAACGTTCCCTGGTCATGCGCAGAAAGGTCACGTCGTAGGATTGACCGCCTTTGATGACGTGGGCTTTCTTTTCCTCGGTGATCTCACAGCCGCATAGGAGGTGAAGCTGGATCACGCCTTTGTTCAGTGTAAAGACGTCGCTGATCAGGGCGGTTTTATGCAGGTTGTCGAAGATGTAGTCGTATAGGCTCATCTCCAGGGACAGGGCGGTCTTTAGGCTGCGCAGTCTCTTTTCTCCTATATAGTAGGCCCAGCCCAGTATACCGTCCTCACGGGTAAGACCCGTCAGGTTGATGACGCCTGCCTCCCGGCCGTCGACCTGGATCATCCAGTAGCGTACATCCGGATTGCCGCTTATGGATGCCAGCCATTTTTTCTGGCCCTCCAGAGTCAGTTTCGGGTCTGTGTTCATGTAACGGGTGATGTCCGGGTCCATCCTCCAGCGCATGATGTTCTCCAGATCGGTCTCCTCTATTTCTCGCAATGTCACACTCATCGTTTTCTCTCCCTGCGCAACTGTATCCCGGCCCTACTGTACTTTATTCAAAAAATCCGCGACTCCGGTCATCTCCTCCGCTTCCTCCAGAGAGACGGTAATTCCAAGGCGGGATTCCAGTTCGCCAATGATCAGAACCTGTGCCAGAGAGTCCCATTCCTCCAAGTCTTCTATGCGGGTGTCCCCCGTCACTGTACCCGGCGGTACCTGCAATATTTCCGTAATGATATCAATGATCTGCTCTTTCAATGTCGTCCTCCGATTCTGTATATTATACCCCTGTTCATTTCCTGCCGCGTTTCCATATACCGTTTCCGCTGCGTCTCTGCATGCGTTTTACCATAGTTTCTATCTACCACTGTTTCCGATTCTCTGCCCCGTTCCCCATCCATGTCACATGCGTGCCCCGCACAGGCCGCTCTTTCAGGCATATGCGGTACTGCAACGCACCGTCCTCTTCCCAGAAAATTTCCCGGGATATATCCCGTGGGATCGGTCGGTAGCCCATGCGCTCATAAAGTCCGGCTACCGGCTGGTTTTTCGCTGTAGGTACATAGCGGCTCCGCAGCGTTTCGTAGCCTGCTGCCTGCAGCTCGTCCTCCATATGACCCAGCAGGGCGTCCTCCACCTGTCTGCCCATCACGCGGCAGCTCAGTACCCATTCCGCCAGGACCGGCTCTTCTCCCGCCAGATCCACAATGGCCGCCGACACGATACCGTAGTCCCCAAAACGGTCCTCCACTCTATAAAGATACACCTTTTTGGAAGAATCCGCCACTATCTTTTGCATTTCTTCCTGGGTATGGCGGATTGTGGTCAGATTAAACTGATTGGTCTTGTTAAATAGCTGCACCAGCCGCTCCATATGGGCCGCGGGATCCACGGTCTGTATCTTTAGGCCAAGGCCGCGCAGATATTGGTCAAAATCCCCCGTCTGCCGTTTGAATTGGCTGCGCTTTTCATTTTCCGCATACTGTTTTGTTTTCTGTCCGTCCTCTTCGGTAAGCCGGGCTTTGCGGAAATATTTTTCATAGATCTCCGTGAGCGCCGGAGCCAACTCTTCCGGCCTCTCCGGAAAAGGCGGGACTTCCACCTGGGGCAGCATCTGCTTTACCAGCTCCCGCTCCGCCGGGCTGTCGTCCCAGAACACGATGGAATCCAGTCCCAGATTCAAAACCTGGGCGATCTGGCGGATATTCTCATGCTTGGGTTCCCAGTTGATCCGCCATATGGCGAAATCCTCCTCCCGCAGTACCATGTGAGGATGGCTGCGTATGACATCCAGGGCATCCTCCTCGTTATTTTTGGACACGATCCCCAGCACCGCGCCGGACTGCTCTATCAGCCGCAGTACCCGCTGGGCGTTCTTGTAGGCCAGCCCCTGATGATCCTCCGACAGCTCCAGCGGCGTATGTTCCCGCTCTCCCGCCAATCCTCCCCAGAGGGTGTTGTCCAGGTCTACCAGCAACACTTTTTTGGCCGTTCTCCCCTCTGTCTCCGTCAAGGCCGCAATCTCCCCGGCCAATCTTTTCTGCGCCTCGTTGGTGTGCAGTATCTTGCCCAGATACCACATTTTCAGGGAAAAGCTGTTCTCCTCCCCCAGTTTGCCAATGACCTGCCGGTACGGGAAGAGTCGGACATTCTCATGGCGGCGCTGTAACCATAAGACGCCCTCCAGCCACTGCTCTTCCAGTCGCTGCCGCACCCAGGGCCGGGGCAGCGCGCCGATCTCCGGCCCCCACAGCCAGGCATCGGACACATAATACAGCCGTCCCGGCTCTATACAGCTCTCCAACTGCAGGAGCCAGTCCCGCATACCCGCAGGCATGCGGCAAAGCTCCCGGTCTTCCCTCGCCTCCGTCTCTGCCTGCCGACTGTCCCCGCCTGTCTCCCCGGCCTCCTGCCAGCACAGATCATGCCCCAGCAGTTCCATCAGATCCATGAGCAGAAAGGTGATCTCCGGCGCAAAATCATAGTAGGAAGACTGTCTGTTCAACAGGATCCCCAACTCATTGCCGTACCCTTCCGCCTCGTACACCTGGTACTCCTTTTTCAGCAGTCGGATCACGTAATTCATATTTACATTAGATAAAACAGCAATTCTTGTATCCATACTCCATTCCTTTTTTCCGTCTGTGCCGCCTGATGCCGCATAACCGTCACATCGGTTTCAGATTCTTTTTCTTCCTCAAGCAGCCTCTTCTCCCCTATCAGATTCCAGCATAGGCTGAAAATACCTGTTCAGAATTGCATCTACCGTGTTTGATTTTGCCCCTGCATAAAACGGTACTTGATCTCCGCGATCTCCCAGTCCGTCAGATTGTCTATATCCTGCACCTCCAGCTCCGATACCACATAGGGCAGGATATCCCCGGTCATCAGTTTCCGGTTTCTCTTAAACGCATCAATATAAAACAGATAGAACTGCCCCACGTCATGATAGTGAGGTTCCAGGTCCTGGGATCTGCTGTCCAGATACTGGGGATACTCAAACACAAGCCGCCCTTCCTTTACGATCATGGCCCGCTGGGGCGGATAGGAGAAAGCCACCACCGGGATCAATGTGTCCGCGCCGCTGTTTTCCAGCCGCTCCATGGCGTCCCGCAGCTTTGCGGCGGTCACAAAGGGAGCGGTAGGGTAGATGCAGCAGCCCAGTTCATAATGCTCCCCCCTCTTTTCGTACTCCTTAAGCACCTCCAGCAGCACATCATTGGTAGTGGCATAGTCGCCCGCCGTACTCTCGCTGCGGTAAAAGGGCACCTCGGCCCCGTAGCTGCGGGCGATCTGGGCAATCTCCCCGTCATCCGTAGACACCATCACCGTGTCAAACAGCTTTGACTCTATAGCCGCCTCTATGGAATAGGCCAGTATGGGTTTCCCGCAGAACTCCCGGATGTTTTTCCGGGGAATCCGCTTGCTGCCGCCCCTGGCCGTGATGATCGCTATCTTACGCATGTTTCTCTCCGCCTTTCCGCCCGGCGTTTGCCCGCAGTCTCTTTTTCCACTTGCGCACCCACACCTTCAGCCCGTAATAATAATAAAACTTCGCGTCCGACCGCATCTGCAGGGCGATCATCCGCTGCTCCTCGCTGTCCGTATACTGCCTGTAATAGGGATTGTCCTGAAAATCGGGAAAAGCCTCCCGCATCCCCCTGCCCAGCTCTCTCACAAAGGAAAGTTTTCTATGGGGACACCCCAGCATATAGGAAAACAGGGTTACGGCATAGTACAGCTCCGTAAACCGATACTGTATTTCCGGATAATACTGCTCTAAAAAGCCTCTCTCCCGGCACTGCCTCAGCATCAGCTCCGCCGCTGCCATCCTGTCCCGGCATTTTTCCTCGGAAATATAGTGTACCGTGGAGGACGAATGCTGATAATAGTAGTAGAGCGGTTCCTCCACCCTCTCAAAACGGGTGAAATACAAAGACCACACCGGTCCGGCACAATTGTCCTCATAGAAGATCCCCTCCGGGAAGTCCAGATGGTTCTCCTCTATCACCCGACGCTTATAGATCTTGATCACCATACTGCCGGAACGCATGATCAGACTGCCGTGTCTTTCCTTATCCAGCAGCCCCGTCTGCGCCGCCGAGTTGTTTTGCACCACTTTTCCCACCTGGAAAGTATGGGAATCCACCAAATTGTAGTCGCAGCCCACCATATCCGCGCCGGTCTCCCCGGCCCGGTTTAGCAGCTTTTCGTAATAGTCCGGCGTCACCCAATCGTCGCTGTCAATAAAGCCGACCCACTCCCCTGTGGCGGCCCGCAGTCCCGTGTTCTTGGCCCCGCCCTGCCGTCGGTTCACCTGATGGGTCAGAACCCGTACCCTGTCCGGATATTTTGCGGCATACTCCCGCAGGATTCTCGGCGAATCGTCCGTGGAGGCGTCGTCCACGGCGATGATCTCATAGTCGGTGACGGTCTGATTCACCAGACTGTCCAGACAATAATGTAATTTTCCCTCCGCCGCCATATTGTAGACCGGCACGATCACGCTCAGTTGCATAGGAGATCTCCTCCCCTCTCCACCACGGCCCTGCCGTCCTGCACCCGATATACCAGATCGCATTTTTCGATGGTCTGTAACCTGTGGGCAATGATGATCAGTGTCTTGCGTCCCTGGAAACGGTTGATGGATTCCATGATAGCCGCCTCGGTGTCATTGTCCAGCGCGGAGGTAGCCTCGTCCAGAATCAGTACCTCCGGGTCGTTATACAGCGCCCTGGCGATGCCTATGCGCTGCCGCTGGCCGCCGGAGAGCCGAATCCCCCGCTCACCGATGCTGGTCTCCAGCCCTTCCGGTAAGGTTCTGATAAATTCATCCAACTGCGCCTCCCGCAGTGCCTCCCACAGTCTGTCCTCGTCAATCCGCTCCTCGGGCACCCCGAAACACACATTTCTGCGTATGGTATCATCCAGCATGAAGATCATCTGCGGGATATAGCCCACATTCTTCAGCCATGCCCTGTAACGGGTCATCACATCCACGCCGTCCGCCGTGATCTGCCCCTGCTGTACCTTGAGCAGTCCCAACAGGATGTCCACCACAGTGCTTTTGCCTGCGCCCGACGTCCCTACGATCCCCACGCTCTTGCCGATGGGTATGGTCAAAGACGCGTGATCAAAAATCTTTTTCTCCGTGCCCGGATAGGCGTATACAATATCCTTAAGCTGGATCTTCTCCCGCACCGGCAGTTTCTCGTCCGTGTCCGTCGCATAGCTCATATCCACGTTTTCGCCGCTGATCTCCTCCTGCAGGTCGTCGCTGACCGCCATCAGAAAAGGCTCGCAGAAGTCGATCTTGTTCATCTGATTGTTGATCCGGGTGACACAGGGCAGCAGTGTCATAGCCGCCGCCGCGAAGGCCGTCAGCGTGGTCACCATGTCACTGCTCTCCACTCCGCTGGCCATCATATAGATGATATATCCGATCATACATGCCACGCAGACCGTCTCGATCAACAGCTTGGGAGTCTGGCTGTACAGATCGTTCTTGCGTGCCGCCGTGACATAGCCGTTGCCGTAATTTAAATATTCATCCACAAAATACTGCTCCTTGCAGGATATCTTGATCTCCTTGACCCCCTGCACCGTCTGAGATATCCATTTCAGCAGGCCGCTGTAGCAGTCCTGGTGCTGGGCTGCCGCCCTCTGCAGCATGGGCCTGAGTACCCACTTGATCGCCGCCAGCAGCGAGATCATCACAACCGCGATCAGGATCGTCATCACCGCGTCCTTCACCAGCAGAAAACCCACCAGGAACAGGAACATGATCATGTCGGAAGTAAGCTGCAAAAGCGCCAGGATCAGCGCATACATGTTGTTCACATTGGCCGTGATATTCCTCTGGATCACCGCCGTGTCCGCCCCCAGATAATACTCGTAGCTCCGGCGCAGATACCCCCGCATCATCCGTTCGGAAGTGCCGAACTGATTGGAATACACAAAGGCCAGCGTGGCTTTCTGCTGGAAAAACAGGAACACGTTCTTGAGAACATACGCCAGCACCAGCCCCAACATAACGATCACGGAAAAACGCATCTGAGAACCGCCCCCCAGCAGCAGATACGCCTTATGGAGCAGCCCCGGCCTGTCTATGGCCTGGCTGTCCATAACGATCTGTACCACCGGCAGGATCATCCCCACCCCCAGAGTCTGCAGGGCTGCGCCGATGACCATCAGCACCACCAACCCGCCCATGGCGCGTTTCTGGGTTTTATCCAGTAAAATGTTCAGTTTCCTTAAAATATGTCCCATAGATTCAGCCACCCCTTAGATCTGCTCATTCTGCCTGTGGATCAGCGGATCTTCATACTTGTCCATAAAAGCCTCTCCCAGCCGCACCTTTTCCTCCGCGTACCCGATGGCCCCCACCTCCGTCAGCACCGCCACCACTTTCTTAAAGTGAATGCCGGGGAAAAAGTTGAGCATCTCCATGGGCACCGTGGCGTCAAACTGGGGA
This sequence comes from uncultured Acetatifactor sp., assembly GCA_964529395.1. Taxonomy (GTDB): domain Bacteria; phylum Bacillota; class Clostridia; order Lachnospirales; family Lachnospiraceae; genus Acetatifactor. Next base: position 24,473 of record CAZGVI010000021.1, on the reverse strand, counting down.
TACTCCCCAAACAGCTCCCGGTAGTTAAGCTCGTCCCGGGGATGGGGCTTTAGAAAGATCTTACCCTCCGGCTCGAACCGGGCTATGATATCCCGAAATATCCGCTCCCGAATCTCCAGAGTGCACAAGGGATCGGTGAGGATCAATATTTTGTCCTGACCGCAGGTTTCATCCCCCTCTCCGCCGCCAAGCTGGGCCTTAAGCCCCTCCATATCCCGCACAAAAGCCCGGAGGATGATGTCCTTGTCCTCCTGGGTCAGTTTATCCACCAGCTCCTGCCGGGGCTGCTGAACATATTTCCGATAGGGGTATTTTAACAGGGATATATCGTTGACTTCCATATCTATACAGTATTTCCCATATCCGTTTTGAATAAAGATAAGATTGCACCGCTCGGACAAAAAGGCTTTCAGTCCGAAATGCCCTCTGTTGTCATACCGCGCCGCATCATAGTTTTTCAGGCAGTTCAGCCCGTCCTCCAGCGCGTGATAGGGGATCCTGTATACATTCAGATAGTACCCGATGGGATCGGAGTCGCAGTACACATACACTTCGCCGTATTCCCGCAGATCCACAGGGATCGTGGGAGCCAGCGCCTGGGCAAACTTTCTGGTGAACTTCACCCGGTTTACCAGATTCCTTACCAGATTACCCGTGTCCCGGCGGTATCTCGCCAGTTCGGGAAAGGCGGTGTCTCTCTTCTCGTCAAAGGGTATCACGGCCTCGAACAGCCCTGTGGCGGATGCCCGCTCCCCAAGACGCTCAAAATCTATGGACAGGCTGCTGAGTACCAGCGTAGCCTGCCCCCGCTGCTCTCGGGGGCGGTTTAATTCTTTTAAAAACGTCACATATACATGATAGTAGGTGTGACAGATATAGATACGTTCTTTCATAAAGGACCTCGCTGTATCGGCAGGAACTTTCGGCCCCAAGGGCCGGAATATCCCTGCCATTTTGGATAGTATAGCATATTTGGGCCCGCTATTCCATAGGCGCCAGCCGGTAGATCACGAACTCATAGTACATATAGTGGAACTGAAAAGCCTGCTCAAGGCTGTAATATGGTTCAAATCCCGGCATATCCCTGTCGGCAAATCCATAGAGCCATATATCGCCCGTCACATCCTGGAGCTGTTCCCACTGGGTAAACACTGTTGTATTCTGAAAAGGAGAGAAGGGCGGCAGGTAGCCGTAGCCCATATACTGCCTGTCGGGATGATAGACGCTGAGGAGCAGGGGATGGATATCTGTGGCCATGATCATGTCATCCGCTCCCACATTGCTCTCATAAAACGCCTCGTACTCCTGCAGGCCTTTGTCATATTCCAGTTTCAGCTCGGACCAGTATTGGGACACAAAGCAGAACAGGAACGCCAGCAATACCGCCGCCCTGACCCTGCGGGAAGATATCTGCCCCATGCCCACGGCGTACAACAGCGCCAGCGCGCCAAACCCGGGGAATATATAACGGCCCAAAAAACAGGGCGTCACATAATAGGACAGCAGGCCGCCCGTCAGTGCGGTAAGGCCCAGTATCCCCAGACCCCAGCCCGGAACATAGCATTTACTGCTCCGCATCCAGTCCACGGCATAATAGCCCAGAAACAGGGTGAGCGCAATCCCCAGATAGATCACCGACATGATCGGGGTATCCATGGCGGAAAACCACTCCTTACAGTAGTCCATCAAAGTATACAGATCGGGCACAAACAACTGCTCGTTGGCGCCCGCGGCGGCAATCCTGGACTGCATCTGCCGGTACACCACCAAAAGCCATGACATATAGCAGGCGGCTACTGCCAGCCCACTGCCCAGATACCATTTCAGCAAAGTGTATTTTTTCCGGTAGAGCAGCGCTCCCAAAAGAATCAGATACAGGATAAAAGTTTCGAGCATGGAGAAAGTGTGGCTGTAGACGCTGCCTATGCTGCACAGGCAAAACAGGATCCACTTTACGGTGGAGGATTGTCGCAGGATGCCGCAGGCCAGCAGAGCGGTGGCGGTAAAAAAGAACAGCCCCATGGCATACATCCGGGCATTACCCGCCTGTACGCACATACTGGGCATCAGGATCGAAAAAAGCATAAAATACACGGAGGTCTGCTCGTCATACAGCCTTTTTACTCCGTATTTTCCCAGGAGCAGATAGGCAAACATCCACAGCAGAGAGAACAGTTTCAGCGACCAGTAGTGTGTCCCGCCGCCGCACAGAGTATAGAACCCCTTCAGCAGTATATAATAAAAAGGAGCATGGACATCCTGTGAGGTGATTCCCACCAGCTCCCCCAGCGGATGGGAGATCAGTGCCGCCGTATAGGCCTCGTCATACCACAGATTGTTGGTGATGCATAAAGCTCCCCACACGATCAGTCCCATATATGGAAGGGCTACCCACAGAATATGATATACCGCGCAAATCTTCTGTTTCATTGCAACTCCTTTCACCTTTATACCTTTCCAGTCTATGTTAGTATACAATAGGGGCATCAAGGATGCAATGATAAAGGTAGACATTTTGTAAGAAATTATATATAATGTTACAGAATAGAAGTACAGTCAGGAAGGAGATACAACAATGCTAAGATCAACCATACTTCAGAGAAACAGCGGAGCGGCCGCCGATTGGAAAAATATTTTCTTCCGTTTTCTACCTGTGATAATACTTTTATTCGGCGCGATAATGCGCCTTATTTATCTCGGCAGCGTACCGGGGGGACTCCATCAGGACGAAGCATTTGTAGCTCTAAACTCTTATGATCTATATCACGAAGGAAAAGACTCTGCGGGATTGCGTATGCCAATATATATGTCCAGTTGGGGAGATGGCCAGAGCGCAATGTACAGTTGGCTGCTGACTGTTCTGATGTTCTTTACCGGCGGAGAGTCAAGCACCTATCTATACCGTCTGCCTCAGGCACTGATATCCGTCTTTACACTTTGGGCAGTCTATTGTCTGATGCGGCATATGTTCAATCGAACGGCCGGACTGTGGGCCATATTTCTACTGGCGGTTTGCCCTTGGCATGTGATGATGTCCCGTTGGGCCCTGGATGCCAATCTTGCTCCTGGGTTTCTCATTTTCGGACTGCTTTTCTTTGTAAAAGGTCTGGAAAACCAACGCTACTTTTTATTGTCGGCACTTTTTTACGGTATGAGCCTGTATTGTTATGCTGTCATCTGGATCATTGTTCCCATTTTACTTTTTATACAGATCCTCTATGGAATATGCTCGAAAAAAATCCGTTTAAGCAGATGGACTCTCCTGTCTACAGTCATCCTGTTCGTGCTTGCGTTTCCCCTGTTACTCTTTGTTCTGATTAATATAAATGTTTTGCCAGAACTTTCACTACCATTTATAACAATACCCAAAACGGTTGGATTCAGAGGAAGAGAAGTATCTTTCAAACTGCAGAATATAGTCGATAACCTGAAAACTGCCGCAAGACTTTTGATCAGGCAGAACACCGGCAATGTATATGATATCCTGCTGCCCTGGGGACTCTTTTATGATATCGGACGGGTGATGATCCTGCTGGGTGCTGTCCTTCTCTTTTTTAACGTGATCGTCCACATAGTCAGAAGAAAATTTTGCTACGAATTTTTTATAGCCGCCAATGTACTGTGCGGCATAATCAATTGTCTGTATCTGTCGGCAAGGATGCACCAGGTGAACAGTCTGTTCATCCCCCTGGTTCTGCTTGAATCCTATGGAATATGGAAGATTACGGCCTGGTTTACCCATAAGAAAAAACTTATCGGCCTGCTTTCTACAATAGCCGCCATCGGCTGCTATTGTGTATGTTTCGTGCTGTTTCAAAAAGATTACTATACCAAATATAAAACTTTAACGGAAGCCTATTTTGCGGCAGGAGTACAGGAATCCGTGGAATATGCTCTGGAGGTATGCAGAGAACAGGGATATTCAACCATCTGTGCCGAAAAAGCCACGCAATGGCCCCGGCTGCTCCTGTTCACTAATACGCTGCCTACAGAATATCTGGCGCATGTTAAATATGATCAATTTCCGGCTCCGGCCAGCTTTGAAAAAGACGGATTACTTATCAAAACTCGCGTAGATTATGAAAATATCGAACCGGAAAGCATATATATTATCTATTTCGCGGATATCGAACCTTTTCTGAATGATTTTGATATAACAGAGTTTTATGACTGGCGAGTAGCCGTGCCCGCTAAAAACGGCGGCAATGACACAGGCGCGCAGGTTGATACCACATCTTATGTACACCAATGATCAACGATATAAGGAGAATCCGTTTATGAATCCATTTACAGTAATTGGGAGACAGCTATACAAGGCCGGACTTAAATCTGTACAGGTTCTTACGCTGTGCCTGCTGGGAGTGTTGACTATATGCAGCCTGTTTTGGGGATATTACGCGGAAGAGATGGAAACCCAGGCATCTATTGCCCATAACGAACCCTTTCTTCTCTATCTTCCCTGCATGCTGATCCTCATTCTTCCATTGATACTGCTGCTGCGTTTTTTCCATGCACATAATACACGGATGGAGATCAAAAAGCAGTGTTATCTGGGGATCGCTTTATGCTGGATCTGTATCTGTGGCATATTTCTGATCCTCTTTGGCAGATCCATTCCTTTCGCAGACTCCGCCAGCGTATTTTCCATAGCGGAGGCGCTGGCATCGGGTCATACACAGGTAATCCATCCCACAGACTCTTATCTCTCCTACTATCCCCAGCAGATTGGCCTCATTGCTTTTTATGAGATCATTTTGCGGATATGGAACCTGTTTGGAATCACCTATTCGGCCAGCTATATCATACAATGTGCCAATGTGGGCATGGCCTGTCTCATTGTATTTTTTCAATATAGCGCCACACGCCTGTTATTCCATGACAGCGACAGTGCCTGCATTTCTTATATTTATCTGGTCATGCTGAATGCGCCCCTGATCGTCTACACCTCTTTTGTCTATGGGGAGATTCCCTCTTTCGCTTTTCTCAGCGGAGGATTGTGGCTGTTGCTGAAGTATCTCAAAAGCGATAGAACGGACAGTGTAAAGGGATGGCTGCAGATGGCCGGTTGTCTGATGATGCTGACGGTTGCCGTGGCGCTCCGCAAAAATTCACTGATTGTCATTATTGCGGCCATTCTTGTTCTCCTCTGGGAATGGCTGATATCCCGCCGACACCGGTTGCTCTTATTCGGGATCCTGCTGACACTCTGCTCCGTTAAAGTCCTGCCCGGCATCCAGCACATATACGAACAACGGGCCGGCAATACGTTGAGCAGCGGAGTCCCGGCCATTTCCTATATAGCTATGGGGATGCAGGAGTCAAGCCGTGGAAACGGCTGGTATAACGGTTTCAACTTTTATACTTATCAGGACAGTCACCTGGACACCGCTGTCACTGCTGCCAAAAGCAAAGAGGCAATCTCGGCGTCTCTGGCCGCTTTCCGCGCGGATCCCGGATACGCATTCCGATTTTACCGGGACAAATTCCTGTCCCAATGGACAGACGGCAGTTATTTTTGCAGACAGGCCACGCAGACTCATACCAATGCCCGCAAGGAGATCATAGAATCTCTGTACTCCGGTGAACTGTCGAAACCCTTTATTCATTATTGCAATATCTATCAACTGTTGATTTACGCCTGCGCTTTCCTCTGTCTGCTCAGCAAATGGCGCCACCGCAAGACCAACGGGATTCGGCTGCCCTTTTACATCGGCGTGATCGCTGTGTTAGGAGGTTTTTTGTTCCATATGATGTGGGAAGCCAATTCCCGTTATATCCTGCCCTATTTTCTGCTCCTGCTGCCCTACTCGGCCATGGGACTGGGAACAGTCGCAGAACGGTTACTACGTAAAGGAGACTTTCATGAAAATACCATTCAAAAATATTAGTATTCCCTGTCCCTCCCGCAAGACGCTGTCTTTTATATGTCTTTTGGCGCTGGTATTTTCTCTGATTCCGCTATTATATGTGGGACGTTATGCCCATCCTACCGGCGATGATATCTATTACGGCGTGGACGCTCATCTTATCTGGGAGAGTACTGGCTCCCTCACCCAAACTATAGGCAGCGCCCTGCGGGGAGTAGCCCATGATTATCAAACCTGGCAGGGCACCTACACCGCCATGTTCCTTATGCGTCTACAACCCACCGTTTTCTCCGAAAACCTGTACTTTCTAACTCCTTTTCTCGTCATCGGACTTTTGCTCGGCGGATATTGGTATCTGCTGTGCCAAATACGCAAATATATCATTCCTTTCGGGAAATACGAACTCATCGGAATCTGGTCTGTGTTAATGGTTCTTTCTCTCCAATGGGTCATTTCACCGGGAGAGGCTTTCTATTGGTATAATGGAAGTGTCTACTATTCCGGCTTTTACGGCATCACAATGTTTTTGTTTGGAATGCTCTGCAAGTATGTCTCTACACACAGGAAAACAACACTTGCCGGAATCCTTTTTCTGGAGTTTCTTGTGGGCGGCAGCAATTACCTGACTCTGCTCTGGAGCATGTTGGTGCTTTTGCTGACCGCTCTCTGGAGTTTACTGAGAAAGCATCCCAAGCGCATGTCTCTAATCTGTATCGCCCTATTTGAGATTGCCTGTTTTGTCGTCAGCGCGTCTGCCCCGGGAAATGAGGTCAGACAGGCTCTCTTCGCAAAACTGCCCGTAGGAAAGACGATCCTGTTCAGTCTCCTGCAAGGTACAGCCTATTTCTCTGCCTGGCTAAACGGCTGGTGGGTGCTGGGCGCATTGTTATTGCTGCCCTTCATGATGCCTGCCATCGGGAAAATGAAGTTCCGCTTTTCCCATCCTTTTATAGTGACGGCATTTTTGTATGGTATGTTCTGCACCCTATCCTGTCCTACGTTCTATGCGCAGTCCAGCACAGGCCCTGGCCGCGTATTGAATGTTGTTTATTATGGTTTCGTATTTACTTCATATATTTCGCTTTTCTATTTAGTGGGATGGGTATATAATAATTGCGGAGATATACAGGAGAAACTGCATATTTTGTTTCCCGTATACTGTAAACTGCTGGTACTCTTCACCATTCTGCAGATATGCGTTGGACTAAATGACGATACTGTCATGCTTTCCGCCAGTGTACAGGCTATGCGCGATATCGTCCATCAAACCGGCTCCGCCTATGATCAAGAGTACAAAGCCAGAATACAAGATTTACAGGAACTGCCTCCTTCCAATATCGTACTCATGCCCTATCAGAACCGCCCCCTGACCGTATATGTGGGAGATTATGGCCCTACCGCCGATCAGGGCAGCAATCAAGCACTGGCCAGATGGTACGGGCACAGTTCCATCGTTGTTGACTATGGCTCGCCGGAGAATTGATCCAGGTGGGCAGAAATGAGGTATATTATGGAAAAACCTGCAATCTGCGGCGGTACTCCCGTCCGCACCACACCCCTCAGCTACGGGAGACAATTTATCGATGAGGAAGACATACAGGCCGTGGCCGACACGCTGAGAAGCGATTACCTGACCTGCGGCCCCCGTATCACCCAGTTAGAGCAAAAGCTCTGTGAGATTACTGGTGCGAAATACTGTGTGGCCGTCAGCAATGGCACGGCGGCGCTGCATATAGCGGCGCTGGCGGCTGGGATCGGCCCCGGCGATGAGGTGATCACCACGCCCATCACCTTTGCCGCCAGCGCCAACTGCGCTCTGTACTGCGGCGCCAGACCGGTCTTTGCGGATATCAACCCCGACACTTACAATATTGATCCTGCCTCCATACGCGCCCACATCACGCCCCGCACCAAAGCGGTGGTAGCCGTGGACTTTACGGGACAGGCCGCAGAGTTGGACGAGATCCGCGCCATCTGCCGGGAGCACGGACTGACATTGATAGAGGACGCGGCCCACTCCATAGGCACTCGCTACAAGGGACAGCCTGTGGGCAGTATAGCGGATATGACCGCGTTTAGTTTCCACCCCGTCAAAACGGTGACTGCAGGGGAGGGAGGGGCCGTGACCACAGACAGCCGGGAATTATATGACAAACTGGTTCTGCTCCACGCTCATGGCATCACCCGTGACCGCAGTCAGATGGCGCATCCCACAGATGATCCCTGGTACAATGAACAGGCCGCCTACGGTTTCAACTACCGCATGACAGATTTCCAGGCGGCGCTGCTGCTGAGCCAGCTTAACAAACTGGAGCGTTTCTCCCGGCGCCGCAGAGAGATCGTGGCAAAATATGACGCCGCCTTTTCCCGGATTCCCCAACTACAGGTACAGCGGGAGATACTGGAGTCGGATACCACCAGACATCTGTATATTCTCCGTCTGCGCAGTGAAACGCTGCGCTGCACCCGCAGAGAATTTTTTGACGCGATGGAGGCGGAGGGGATTCATTCACAGGTGCACTACATGCCGGTTTACTGGCACTCCTACTACGAGAATCTGGGCTATGAGAGGGGCCTGTGTCCTGAGGCGGAACGCTACTATCAGGAGGTCATGAGCCTGCCCTTGTACTATTCCCTGACAGATCAGGATGTGGAGGACGTGATCCATATTGTGGAGAAACTGGTATCCTATTACGCCGAATAGAACCTCTTTTATTTCTGGTTGTCACACATTTAAAGCCCCGCGCGAATTCATGCATTTCCCGCAGGGCCTTATTTATACCATAAATCAGTTGTTTATTTTCTCACATATCCATAATCCCAAATTAAAACGCCCTTTCCCGTTGAGATGGACACCGTCTGCATACAATAAATCCTCTTCTTGGGCACACCGCTCCAATTTATCATAAATATTCATATAAGGCAAACCATATTCCCCGGCCACCTCCATCGCTGCCTCCACATACGCTTCCAGGGTTCCTCCTGTTTCATTGACAACCAAGGAACCGTTGTCCCAATAGGTAATGTACCCCGGTGTCAGAACCACGACCTCCGCTCCGGGGTATGCTGTCTGCAACCGCTCTATACCTACCCGCATAGCACCAGCATATGCCGACGTATCATATTTATCCTCGGATTCTACCGGATGCCCTTGCATATAGTCATTAATTCCATAGTTCAGGAAAAATATCAAGCGCCCCTTTTCCTGTTTGATCTGAGAAAATTCCTGCACCCCCTCATATGCGGCTACTCCCTTTGATATATCACCCACCTGTCCGCTACAAAGATTTGTGATTACATCCATTCCAGACATCCCTACCCATCCTCCTGCTGACAAACATATTCCTCCGTATCCACAGTTAATACATTTTGCCCCTGTAAATCTCTCCACCACACTTGATACAGATGTACTGTCCGTATAATTACCAAAAATACTGTCACCCAAAAAAACAAATGTAGAATCTTCCCATTCCCTCATATCGGATAATACGTACTGCCAGGATTCTAATGTGTCCTCCAATTCTTTCAACATGCCTTTTCGATTATCCCCCGTCACCATATATCGCTGATCACAAAACACTTCCAGCGTCAACGCATGGGTAACGTTGGTATTCAACAGTCCTTCTCCCACATAATTATCCTGATTACAGATTAGCCATTTCTGTCCGCCAATATAAAATGTCAGCACATTTTCAAGAGAAACCAATGCATCCATAGCTCGTCCGTAACTCTCTATGCCCTGTACCCTTTCAAGGTTCGACATTGACTGCCATTCCTCCCAGGAGGGATATGCCAAAAGAACTTCCCACGTGGTCTCCTCCTGTTCCCCCAGCAACTCCACTATCGTATCCTGCCAATCCAAATCCTCCTCCCAAACCAGATGCTGCTCCAACATAACGGGATCAATTCCCAAATATATCCGTTCCGGCAATTCCTCACCAGAAAGCAGTATATCCAATGCTCCCATCAATTCCATAGAATTTTCCATGACCAGCTCTACCTTTAAAACCGATACTCCTCGATAATCAAGGAAATCATTCTCCTCGAAAGATTCCAGCGGATACATGCTCAAAAACACTGCCTCGTATTTCTCATCCCCAAAAGCCTTCAGATAAGGTTGCAGTTTCTCCATCTTGGCCTTATATCGCAGATAACGATAGGTTTCCTCTGGCCTGTGCGTATCTGATACCTCAAATGATTCTACTATGTTATGCTCTGTAGGTGGGAACAAGATATATACTGCCACTGCCACTACAATAAACGTTGCCACCCATATGAAAATCAATATCACTCCAAATAATTTGGAGATGAGAGTTGTCTGTTTGTTCTTTCTCATTCTGTAGCTACACTTTCTCCTGATTTAGTGTGCCGTGGCAAATGTATCCGTTACCAGCTATCTGGTCCGGTAGACGCACACTCTGCCGTCCTGTCCGATCTGTTCCATCCCCAGCTCCCGGCATCTGCTCTGCAGCCGTCCCCCCACAGGCACCGTCAGGTACAAACTCTCCAGCCTTTCCAGATTTTCCTCCACATATTCCCTGTAACAACAGCTGATGCCCCAGCCCGGCGGCAGAGCGTATAACACCTGCCAGTCCGTGAGCACCGTTTCCTCCTCCGCGGAATCCGCCTTCACGTCATTGAATGTCCAGATCACCACATTGTCAAAATTGGGGCCGTCCTCCCGCAGCACAAGCTCCCGGTCAAAGATCTGCCGCCACTGTTCTATCTGCGCCTCCCGCTCCGGCTGCGCAAAATAAATCTGATAATCCACGGGCTGATCCCCCTGGTACCAAAACAGATAGATGCACAGAGCGCCGACGACCATGGCCTTTTTGTAGAATCTGGTCTCCATCAGCGCCACCGCCAGGATCCCCACCGCCATAAAGGTCAGCAGATGTTTGCTGCCCTCCTTCATTTTATACATTAACAGCAGAGCCATCCACATACTAAAGAAACAAAATGCAAGATATCCGTTAAGCAACGCCTGATTTTTTCTTTTTTTGCGAAGGTCCGCCAGACACTGCCACAGCAGGATACACATAAGTGCAAGATAAACTGCAAAAAAGGCTCCCTCCGCCAGCCCGCTGATAAATCCCTGTAAGGTCAGCGCCATAAAAGTCCGGCCTTCATAATAAATCTTAGCCAGAACACCTTTGATTCCTCCGAAGATATGCCCCTGCAAAAAGGGCTCCAGCCACTCGGTCTTGAACAGGGGAGTAAAATATTCCGCCCCCAGATAGTGCTTGATCAGCCCATACCCGCCCATGGTCAGCCCCATCACCGCCAGGCAACCCAGGATCCCCGCCGCCCTGTGTCTGCGGATCCACAGCCAGGCGGGAGCCAGCATGAACAACAGCAGGTACGGGCGCATCAGTGTCATGACCCCCGCCAGCACAAAGAGCAGCGCGATCTTACCGGCCGTCTCCTTCTCCGTGGTGTGTACCAGCAGGCCCCAATACACGATCAGCATACTAAAACAGATTACCTCCGGCATACCGCAGAGCATATAGCGGGTATAGGGCCAAAAGCAGCAGAACAGCATCGCCATCAGACCCAGCTGTTTCCACTTGGGCCTGGTCAGCCATACAAACAGAAAAACAGCCAGGGTGAGCATCAGGATGTTGCTGTAGACCGGAGCCATCAGGTCCCAGCCAAAGACCAGGCCGTGCAACAGCCATGGCCACACCAGCACCGGGCTCCAGGCGGCAAAAGAGAGTTTCAGCGCATGGCTCTCATTGAATCCGAAATATCCCTGGGGATAACCGTGGGACAATATTCCCTCCACCTGCTTGTAATAAAACAGCTCGTCATTCCACTCGGAGGAGGGCAGATAGACCTGGGACAGGCTGCCGCCCTGGGCAGCGCAGGCCGCCACACAGCACAGAAGAGGCAGCAGCGCCATAAGTCCCGCCTTCAGAGTCAGGATCCGGTGTTCCCGGTCCCACTTGCGCTGCAGTTTCCCCCATACGGTATCATCCTTTTTTATCTTCCCCATTAATACGCTCCCTTATCACATATTGAGGCGAGTTGTTCAGGCTGATATAGATCCTGCCGATATACTCGCCGATCATTCCCAGCAAGATCATGATCATGCCTCCGAAAAATACGATGGCGGCCATAGTAGAACTGAATCCCATGGGCACCAGGGGATTGAACAGGCGTTTGACAATGGTGTACAGTCCGTACAGAAAACCCACCGCCGCGCTGATACAGCCGATACATGTGGCGATCCGCAGCGGTTTCACGGAAAACGCGGTAAATCCATTGAACCACAATCCCAGCAGTTTTTTCAATGTATATCCAGAATGCCCCTCCTGCCGCTCCCTGTGCGTCACTTCCACATTGACGATGTTTCTGGTAGCCCGCAGTACCAGACCGATCACATAGGGATAGGAGTTCTCGTAGCGTATCATATCCTCCACCACAAACCGGCGTACCGCGAAGTAACTGGAAATATACAGATCCTTGGGCTTTTCCAACATGATACGGGTCATCCGTTCATTGACTTTACTGCCCAGATTGCGAAACAGGGAATGCCGCTTGTGAGCATAGCTGGCATAGACCGCGTCATAGCCCTCCTCCAGCTTTCCGATCAGCTTACCCACTTCCTCCGCCGGGGTCTGTCCGTCGTCATCCAGACATACCACATACTCCCCCGCAGACTGCCGCAGCCCGGCCATCAACGCCGCATGCTGGCCGAAATTGCGCGCAAAATCAATTCCCCGGATATGACTGTCCTCCCGGCACAGTCTGCGGATGACCTCCCAGGTCCCGTCAGGGGAACAGTCGTTGACCAGTATGATCTCGTAGCCGTACTCCTCCATATTTTTCATCGTCCCGCCGATCTCCGCCACCACGCTCTCCAGCGTATGCTCCGAACGATAGCAGGGAATCACAAAACTGATCGTCTTTTTCAGAATATCCATCCCTTCCCTATTCCTCTTTCCCGCACATCGCGACTCCTACATATAATGCCCTAATTCCGCGCGCTTTGGCGCACTCACCGACATGCTTATTTCTGATTCAAGATTCCCATTAACACGATGTCCCTGTAGCGCCCGTCGATACAGACATCGTCCCGCAGATAAGCCTCCCGCTCAAAACCCGCTTTCTCATAGCTGCGGATTGCCTGGGCATTGTCCGCGAACACCCGCAGGAACAGTCTGTGCAGTCTCATTTCCTCAAAGGCATACCGGATCATCAGTCGGGCTGCCATGGTACCGTATCCTTTTCCTCTTGCTCCCGGGGCGCCGATAAAAATTCCATATTCCGCCTTTTGGTGCTGTCGGTCGATATCCCGCAGGTACACGGAGCCCACCGGCCTGTCGCCGTCCGCCTCACAGATTATCATCTGCACCACCCTGCCAGTCTCCACCATGGTACGGACCCAGTGTTCGTGGCTCTCCCTGGTAAAAAGTTCCTGATAGATAAAGTTGCGCCGCACCGCGTCCTGGTTGCGCCAGGATACGATGCTGTCCGTATCCTCATATCCCATGGGCCGCAGATAGACGGCCATACCCTGCTCTCTGTACTCGTTCATGCTCCTCATGTCACCTCGCTGTAGACTCTGCCCTGCCCCTCGCAGTTTTTCTGAACACCCGCGACACCAGGCTGCCGATGCCGTCATGGACAGCAGCGATTCCCAGTGCCATGTAGGGGATCAGCAGTACGATATAGGGCAGAACATATCTGGATTTTGCCTCCCACAGGATGCTGAACAGAAAGCCGCCGATAACCCCGATCAGCATCAGGCACTGCAATATATCCGCCTTGCGCAGCAAACCGGCCGCGCAGTACACGATCACGCTCAGATATAGCACGGACACATACCGGTTCATAAAGTCCCGATACCGCTGCTGCCAGTCCCCGTAATAAAGCCTTTCCACCACGCCGATGGGCGGCTTTTCAAAAGTCGCCGTCATCACCAGACTGCATAAAGTCGGTTCGTTCCACTGCTCCTGAATCTTCTCCTTATAGAAGTCCTTTGCCATCCCCGGATCTGCCCGGAACTCCTGCACCCTGTTCTGAATATAGGTCATTGCGATCTCATTGGCTTTATCCTCATCGCTGCCGGCCTCCCCCCGAAACACGGAATTGTTATATCCGTTGTAGACTCCGGCACCTCCGGTGGACTGCTGCATCCCCATGGCCACATACATGCTGGCCGGGATCCCCCCCTCTATCTTGATCCCGGAGCGAAGTTCGTAACTCAGTCTCATGACTCCCACGGCGCCGAGAGGAACCAGTATGGTCAGCACGGCCACCAGCAGGAGTTTCAGGCTGCGCTGTTTCAGGCTGTAGACCAGCATAGTAATGCATACCGCGATCAACACCACCAGCACATTGTTTCTGGCCAGCACCGCTATGCTCAGAAACAGCAGGGACAGCAAAAGACATATATTATTTTTCCTGCGGCACCAGCGCACCAGCAGCCAGATCCCCAACATACTAAAGCCCATGGAAAGCAGCTCTCCATAGACATAGTTTACGTATATCCACAGAGGTAAGAACAGCAGATTCCCCAGAATCACATACAGCGAAGCTCTCAGGTTTCCAAACAGTTCATCCACCAGAGCGTACGAACACCAGACGATACACATGACCATCAACACGTTGATATATTGCAGCAGACGGTATCCGCCGCCAAAGACCAGAAATATTTCGTATAGAAAAGTCAACCCGTACTGATGAGGACACATATAGATATAACCTGTCATATCCCGAAAATTCCCTGCCTTAAAATCCATGGCATCCAGATAGACCTGCATCTGGTCCCACACCGGCGTGATGTGACAGACAGAGACCCACACAGCCAGCAATACGCCCGTGAGCAGCGTCACAGCCACGGCGATCCGGCGCACCCGCTTTCTCTTTGCGCCCTCTTCTCCCCGCAGCACACCCCATTGTATCAGCCAGGTCACTGCCAGCACGATACAAAACCAGAGCAGATTACGCGCCGGAGAATCCGGTGTGATGGTAATGCTGTCTTCCGTAAGACTCATGGGATATCCGTGGGTATAGCGGACCGCCCAGTACCCCAGCATCAAAACGATCACCAATAGCATCCCCTGCACTGCCTTTGTACATACTTTCTCTACCAAATCCGGTATCTTCTTCATACGCTTCCAAGCAACCTCCATATGACTTTGCAGCTTCACCGAAAGAAACCTACCGCTCCGACAGCTGATAGATCACAAACTCTGTTCCCTCCCCACAGACTATGGATTCCCGCGGCTGTAGTTCCACCGTCCCCAGACGCTCTTCCAGGTACTCTTTCAGCCAGGTAATGTCCCGATCCCCGGCCATGAGCAGGCGCACCTGCGGATGCCTGAGCGCCTGAACGCCGTCCTGGGCCCCATAGACTGCCAGCCGCTGACTCGCCAAAGGACTTCCGGCCAGCCAGCCGCCCAGGAGCAGTACCTGTCCCGAATCTTTTCCATACAGTTCTCCCGCGTAGGGCACCACCGAAAACACATCCGTCAGATACAGCTCCACCTGCGTTTCTTCCAGAAAATCCGTCAACCGATTCCAACACACCTGTTTCTCCTGCTGCTCCTCCGTCCTGCGAAGAGTCTCCGGCAGTTGTTTCAAAGCGGCCAGGCACAGCAGGAAAAGGCACAGCACCAGGCATCCCGCAGCAGCCGGATTTTCTTTGCCGCGCCGGGCGCTCTCCTGCCGTTTCGCGCACTCCCGCAGCAGCATACCCAGCAGCAGGCAAGTCTCTATCAGATACAGGGAGAGCCATATTCGCTCCGGGAATCTGCCCCGGGCGATGAGATAGACCCATATCAGGCTGCGGCCCATAAGCAATGCGGCAAGGAGCGACAGCTTTTTCCAGTTTCTTTTCCATGCCAGCAAAAACATCAGGAGCAGCAGCACACATCCCCACAGCAGACTATAGGGTCTGCCGTCATATCGGAGGTGCAGATAATACTGTTTAATACACTGCCACAGATATCCGCTGCCTGTCCTGGGCGCACCCATATCGCCGATACGCTCCGCCGCCGCCGCCATGGTTGCCCCGTCCACGGCAGCGTCCAACAAAAGATCATAGTGAGCCAGCACCTGATACTGCTGACGGTCCAATCCCAACTGTCCGTAAAGTTCCTGATATCTGTCTGTGGACAAAAAATCCGTATAGTCGTAAAGTTTTGTGCGGCTGTCATTATACTCCCGGTAGGAGCGCCACTGGGGACTGCCATATGCCACCTGATCCACGCCGCCCAAAAGCGTTACCGCAACTCCCAGGGTAAGCACCGGCAGCAGCGGAGGCAGCGCCCTCTTCGCAAATCTGGCCCAAAGCGGTTCTTTCACCCCTGCCATGCGGGGCGCTGCCGCGGAGGGAGCGCTGCCGCCCTCCGACAGTTCATCCAGCACCACCACCAGCAGAAAGGGCAGAGCCAGAAAAAAGACCTGACTTCTGACCAGATAGCACAGAACCAGCAGCGTCACCGGCAGTCCTCTGGACGGTCCGCTCACCCACAAAAACAGTGCGCCGGCAGCTAAAATCGCCGCAACCACCGTGTAATGGATGTACAGGTAATGGGGCAGCAGCAACCCCGCAAAGACCAAAACTCCCGCCAAAGGCAACGTGATACGCCACAGCATGGACTTTCCATGAGACAGTTCCACGCACCTTGCGAGAATCCCTGCGCCTGCCAGCAAAATACACCCCCCCAGGAACAGATCAAACCAGGGCACAAACAAGTGTAACCGCTGCATCAGACTGTACAATACCGCCAACGATCCTGTCAGCGGGTATTTCATATATACCGCATGTCCGTCCGGTACACCCGTGCAGGCTCCCGACACAATGCTCCTCATGGTCACATCATCATTCAGATAGTATACCGGTTTCACAGCACAGCCCGCCGCTGCCATGGATAACAGTAAAAGCGCCGCGCTGCACCCCAGGATCCGCCATTTTCTCATCGCAATCTCCGTGCGTGCCCGCCTTATGGAAGGCATTCATCCGCGTTTTTTATCTGTTTCTCGGAATAGATCTTATTCAGACGATACTCAAAGTCCCGATGGTCTTTTGCCACCTGCACGTCCAGCACCATACCGGAAAAAAAGGCCTGGATCGCGCCCAGAACCATAAAGCCGCACACGATCAGCGTGGGGAACCGGGGCACCAGTCCCGTCTCCATATACTCCAACAGCACGGGAAGAAACAATATGACGGCTGCCAGTATAAAGACGGCTGCGATCAATCCAAAACACCTGAACGGCTTATAGTTTTTATAGAGCTGCAGCATCTTGCGGATGACCCGCATACCGTCCCGGAATGTGTTCAGCTTGGATACACTGCCCTCCGGGCGATCCCGGTACTCCACCACCACATTCTCCACCTGCATATTGTAATTGACGGCATGGATCGTCATCTCTGTCTCAATCTCAAAGCCCTTGGAAAATACCGGGAACGTCTTCACAAACTCATAGGAAAAAGCCCGATACCCCGTCATAATGTCCTTGATATCCGCCTGAAACAGGCTGTTGATGCATGTGCGCATCAGACTGTTTCCAAAGTTGTGGAACGGTCGCTTATTTTCCGTAAAATAGGTGGAGGAGAGCCGATCGCCCACAACCATATCCGCATGCCGCTCAAGCACTCTGTCCACCATCTCCCTTGCGCAGTCTAAGGGATACGTGTCGTCGCCGTCAATCATCAGGTAGCATCTGGCGTCGATCTCCCGGAACATACGCCGGATCACATTGCCTTTTCCCTGGGCGTATTCCTGACATATAATGGCTCCCGCCTCCTGGGCCCGCGCGACGGTCTGATCGGTGGAATTGTTGTTATACACATAGACCGTCGCCTCCGGCAGAGCGCTGTGTACATCCGCGACCACCTTCCCGATCGTTTTTTCCTCATTATAGCACGGAATCAGTACAGCAATTTTGTCCATAAATCCACCATTCCCTTTTCTGCCTGCCCGTTCGCATCCGAAAAGCATCTCCGTGTTTGAACAGACCATCTCTTTCGATTATCCTCTATCCGGCGCCTTCTGTCAACCTCTTATAGACCGGCTCTATTGCGGAGACTCCCCGTCTATGGCATCGTTTACAAAAAGCGCCAGGATATCCCCATAGACGCCGTTTCCCCGTATGATCCAGCCTTGTTGCCGCAGACCATAACCGGCCAGCATCTCCCATACCTCTTCCGTATCTTCCACATTCTGTTTCAGCAGGACCACCACCTCCGGCAATTCCCCGATGTCCTGTCTGCCCTCCAGTTCGGAAGGTTTGACCAACAGGGTGCGGTCATAGGTCTGAAATTCCAACAGATTGTCGTAAAATCCGTATCCTTCGTAAACGCAGATGCAGGGGAGAGAGGCATATTCCTCTGCCATCCGTAGCTGAATCCCGTATCCCTTATACAGATATTCCCCATCATATGTGAAAACGCTGGCACAGGATACCGCCAGCAGGGCCCAGAGCACACCGCCTTCGCCAGCTGGCCCCAAACGTCTCCACAGATAGATCAGCAGGCCTGTGAGCACCATGGCGGCAAAGGGAAATACCGGCATGATATAGCGGTCCACCATATAGGGTGACATCCTGGCCGCCAGCAGAAAATACCCCACCGGCGGAAATACCAGCATCCAGCCCAGCCCTCTCCACCCGTTTTTGCCGTTTTCCGCCTGTTCGGGATCACGGCTGTCACGAGCCTTAGATCGGCCGATGACCAACAGAACCACACCCAGCACCAGCAGCGCCGTCACGATCACAGGTCCCAGCGGCCCCTGTCCCAGGGTACGCGCCAGCAGAAGCCGTCCAAAGGCAAGGAGCCGCTCCCCATATCCGCTGAGTCCGCTGGCCAGATTGCCGATGGCCTCCACCCCCCGTCCGCTGGTCAGGATATGTTTTACTCCGAAGGGATACACACCCACGCCGATCACCGCGGCGATGACCATACTCCGGACATAGCGAAAAGCCTCTTTTTTTCTCCCGCCGCGAAACAGAAGGATCACCGTCGTAAGCGCCAACAGCAGACAGTAAAACAGGAAAAAGTACTGTGTCCAGTAACCGAGAGCTGTCACCAGGATCAGCAGTCCGTTTTTTTTCATAAAATCTTTCCCTGCCCCCGACTGCTCCCCCAACCATTTTTGCAGATGCAGATACAGGGACAGCATACACAGAAAGGTCAGAACGCCATACATGCGGATAAACACCGTAGTGGCGATGGCCCCTGAGGAACAGCCGTACAGCAGGGCGCTGCCCAGCCCCCAGCGCTCCCCGGTCCTTTCCTCTATATAATGGCACGCGGCCAGCAGACGGCCCAGGGCAAACATGAGGATACAGCAGCCCATAACCGCCGCAAGATTGAATACGCATCCCATCCATGGAGAGATCCTGTCTCTGAAGAGAGAGGACATGGTGTGTACCAGCATAAAATATAAAGGCGGGTGGTTGTCATCTTTCACGTTGAAATACACGGACAGATAATTAAAGCCGTCCCTATCCCCCACTGTGATATACTCGTGAAACTGCTCCCTGGTGATCCACACCGGCTGTTCATAAACGTCGGCCTTATAGCTGAGCAGTTTGCTGCTGCCCCGGTTCCGCAATACATCCGCCACTGTATCTTTGAGATTCCCCAGGGTTTCACCCAGACTGTCCCCGTAGATCTCCTGCTGCATGAACTTCGCCAGACGGCCCACCGGCTGGGTGGGCACGATCCATGGATTGTACTCCGCATTGGCCAGTTCAAAGGTCAGCAGTTCATCCATGTGATAGCCGTCCTTCTGGCTGATATAAAAACACTGTACCAGCAGCACCAGGATCAGCACCGCAAGCTGCCATTTATTTCGTTTCAGTCTTTCCTTTCCCTTCACGCCCACTCCCATCTACCCGCACCGGCGAGCAATCTACACTCCGGATATTCACGCTGCGGTCATGACCCGGCCGCGCGCCACATTTCCTCCACAGAGTCATAGCCGAGCACCACATAACCCTGCTGCTCATAGACCACCTCTCCCGCCGCGATCACCGGCACCTGGGCATACTCCGCCGCCTCCTGGGCCGTCAGCAGGATAAAAGTCTTACCGCTGTGATAGCCCTCCTGATAATAGGCCGCCGGACTGGACCAGGTAAACATATCCATCCTGTCGATCTCATGGATATTGGCGATCTCCACCGCGCCGTCCGTCAGCTCCGTGATGATATTGCCATTCCAATAGCTGGCGTAGCCGAAAGTATATCCCTGCTCCTCCAGGAAAGCGGCCGCCGGCCTTTTATCGGCGTTTTTATCCTTGTCTGCAAAGGAGTAGACGCATTTGGCGGTGGTGAGGCATAGAGCGCCGCACAAAAACACCGCCAGCAGCAGCCGGTCCAGCGGCATCTTCTCATGCTCATAGTAGACGCACAGCAAGGGCAGAGCAAACAGAAATACGGTGATATAGTACCTGGCCACGATGGTGCTGGTGGTAAACAGAAACACAAAGGTGTTCAGCGCAAAGGCCGTCACAAAAAACCACAGCAGGAATCGGTGATGGGAGGGCGCTTTCTCTTTCCCCGCCAGCAGACGACTGCACCGCACCGTCACAAACACGATCCCCGCCAGGAATCCGAAAGCCAGCATGGAGATCAGGCCCCGGACGGACAGAAAACCTTTTTCCTCGATATACCCAAACAGCTGCAGCAGATTACCCACCGTGTCCTGCGTGCGCTCCAGCAGCACTCCCTGAAAGACCTTGATAAAATTGGTGGCCTCATACATCTGGAACCGGAACCTGCGGCTCAGGACCGCCACATTGATCAAATAGCCCACACCCGCTCCCAACAGCCCCATCAGGCTCCAGAACAGATAGGCCAGCCGCTGCCCGGAAAGCACCCGGCGAATCTGTCCCCAGGGGTGCTCCGGCGACAGTTCTCTGCGCAGCAGCGAAAACTCGCCGCTCTTCATGACATAGATTCCCGCGGTTATACACAGCGGTACCTGCAGAGCCAGCATGTAGCGCACCCCCGACAGGCCGCAGACCAGGCTGAGCGCCATATAAGCGGCTGCGGTGACGATCCGGCCCGCCTTTTTCCCCTCCCAGGGCTGGGAGAGCCTCAGAAACATGCCAAAGGCAAACAGGATCAGGATCACATGCCACATATAGGTATTGCCCATCTGCATATGTGTCAGGAACGTCTCCGAGAAGGGCAGCAGCAGAATGGCCGCGCTGAAGATCACGGTGCTTCTGCGCGCCTTCAAAGGTCTCAGACAGTAAAAATACGCCCCCAGCATCAGCAGGTACGTAACCATGTTGGTAAGGAACCGGATCATATGCCAGTCCTCCAGCAGATGAAACAGGGGAACCATGATCAACTGTGTGTACAGGACCCGAAATTCCGTGGAATAATACCAGTTCTCCGTGGCGATCCATTTGCCCTCCCGGGCCAGCAGCCGGGAAAACACCATCTCCGCCGCCATATCCGAATCGATCCAGTGGTCCCCCCACAGCAGATTCATCGCCACCAACAGCAAAAATGCAGCCGCCAGCGTTCCCCATGCCACTATTTCCCAAAAACGTTTCTTATTGTCCATACTTTCCTCTTTGCACTCTGAACATCATAAATTTTTCATTTTCAAAACATACGCCGTATCCGTAGTCCCCGATCCATTCTTCCAGCAGCAGCAGTTTTTTGTCCGCCGCGATAGCAGTCCTCTCCCACTCGCTGACTCCCAGCGCCTCCAGAGCCTCCGGCCCTGCCGTCAGATAGGTTCCCTGCTTTTTTTCCAGCAGGAGTATGGGGATCTCCCGCTGCCCGGAGGCGATCTCTCCTGCCAGCCGCTCCAGGTCCCCGGCCATGACGCTATAATTATAAGAGGGCAGATCCGGCCAGGCGGAGATGGCAAAAGGCATCTCCAGATAATAGGACAGCGCCGGGATCTGGCCGTAGAGAATGATCTCCTGTCCTTTAAGCCCCTCCCGGTTCACATACGCCAGCAGAGAGCTTAAAACTTCCGCTCTCTCCGGTGAGGTCAGCATCCCTCTGAGCACTTCGCTGCCCACAATAGGAGTATGCAGATTTTCCCCCCCATCGCTCTCGGAGAACACATAGCCGATTCCAAACAATGTTCCCTGCACCGTGATCATCACCAGGATACAGACCATCATGGCTTTTACCGGGAAAAGACTCACCGTGCCAAAAAGACTGCCGCCCTTTCCGTTTCGGCTCCGGGTCAGCCGCCCCGGAATCCAGCGCAGGAAACGGATTAGCATCCACAGTGTAAAGGGCGCCACAAAAAACAGATTGTTTATAGCGGAGTACAGATGATTGTTGCTGCCTAAAGGTGTGATCAGGATCACCAAGATCCCCAGGCCGCACATCAGTTTTTCCCGCTCCGTACTCTTTTTGCGCAGGATCGTCACAAGCCCCACCGCCAGCGTGGCCGTGAGCAAGATGGCTCCCCACTGAAAAGCGCTGGCCTTGGTGCTGTATTTGAAATTGAACATATTTTGCAGCATCAGATAATAAAAACCGCAGAACACGCATGCCACATAGCCTATATTTTTCAGCGGGTTCAGTTTCTGCGGCAGCAGCGCATATACGATAAATCCCAGCAGCATGAAAAAGGCCAGATAGCCCAGCCAGATACAGTTCTGCAGATAATTGCGCAGCTGCTGCGTCACCATGGAAACCGCCGTGTATTCCGACGCCTCCGAGGGCATGGACAGCAGCCTCTGTATCCCTTCTATATAGGTCCGCGGCCCATATCGCAGCGCGATCACCGCCAGGCCTCCTCCCAGGCCCAGCAGATAGCCGCCCAGACACTGCATGGTCTGTTTGACCGTCTTCTTCCACGCCTGACGGCGTATCAGCGCCATGGCCCACACTGCCAGGATCAATGCCGCCTGGGCCAGATTGGGAAAGCGCACCAGCACATTCACTCCCAGGCACACGCCCGCCCCTGCGAAATATCGCCAGGCATGCCGGGCCTCCCCCGACAGGGCATGATAGAGCAGCACCACCCCCGCGCCCATCAGCACATAGGTCAGATAATTGTACAAAAGAGCCGTGGGGCACCAGCAAAAACTGACGGCCAGCATCTCCCCCCAAAAGGCAAGCGTCCGAGGCAGCCCGATCCGGCGCGTAAAAAAGAAGTACCCGCCCAGAGCGAGCATGCTCACAAACAGGCCTGTATAGATATTCATTCCCAGCATGGTATCTCCGCCGGGCAGCATCGTGAGCAGATGCCCGGTGGCATTCCCCAGGTAAGTACTGAGCAGCCACATGGGGTCCATGCGGTCCATATAAGTGAAATTGCCATAATTGTATCCTGTATCCCACCATTCCGCGCCCACACGGATATGCCGCAACGGATAGAGAAACAGTATCACAGGATACAGGTAACGCAGATATTTTTTCCCGATTTCAACGGCCTTTTCCATATTTTGTACCCTTATCGCCGATTGCAAAAAGAGCCGCCCCGACAGTTATCGCGATACGACTCCTTTCCGCCTTCTATTTTTCCAATTCCACAGTCTTAAGCAGTTCCTTGATTTCCTCCACACCCAGCCACTGGGTATTGTTGCCGGAGCTGTAGGAGAAACCTTCCGCCACCTTTTTGCCGCCCGGCAGCACCTGCTGCCGCTGGCTCCACACCATCTGCGGATATACTACAAAGTGTTTTTCATATTCATAGGTATGTGTGGAATCCTCCACCGTCACCATGACTTCGTGAAGTTTCTCACCCTCCCGGATACCCACCTGGGGCATCTCGCAGCCGGGCAGCATGGCCTGTGCCAGATCCGTGATCTTAAAAGAGGGAATCTTGGAGATAAAAGTCTCGCCGCCCCGGGCCTCCTCCAGAGCCTTGATCACCAACTCCACCCCCTGGCGCAGGCTGATCCAGAAACGGGTCATACGGTAGTCCGTGATCGGCAGCTGCGTACCGCCGCTCTTCAATATATTGTGGAAAAACGGGATCACCGACCCACGGCTGCCCGCCACATTACCATAGCGTACGATGGAAAAGCAGATATCCTTGTTGCCGGCATAGGCGTTGGCCGCGATAAACAGCTTGTCCGATACCAGCTTGGTTCCGCCGTACAGGTTCACAGGATTCACGGCCTTGTCCGTAGACAGCGCCACCACTTTTTTCACTCCCCTGTCCAGGGCTGCATCGATCACATTCTGCGCACCGTTTATATTGGTCTTGATGGCCTCCGCCGGATTGTACTCGCAGGCGGGAACCTGTTTCAGCGCCGCCGCGTGGATCACATAATCCACACCCTCAAAAGCTCTGGACAGACGCTCCCTGTCCCGCACATCCCCGATGAAAAAACGCAGCTTGGCGGCATGTTCCCTGAACTCGTTCTGCATGATGAACTGTTTAAACTCGTCCCTTGAATATATAATGATCTTTCTTGGATCATAATTCTCCAATACATATCTGGTAAAGGCTTTCCCGAAACTTCCGGTACCTCCTGTGATCAGTATGGATTTATCATTCAACATATCGTCGTCCTCCTTTAACGTGGCCCTGCAGGAGCCTATACCTGTATCTTCCAGATTATAGCATAATTGTTTCCAAATTGCAATTTTTGTTCCTCATTCGTTTGTGTCAAGTACTCGTTGGCATTTTTCCTGTTTTTCTTTATGAGCACCGTG
>CAZGVI010000020.1:0-66626 GCA_964529395.1 uncultured Acetatifactor sp. | reverse complement strand
TGACAGGCAAGTTGTATGAATTCTGCAGTATTTATTCCTTTCATATCTGATATTGTGATTTCTTTCTTTTTCATATCTGTTTTCCTTTCAAATGTGAGCATTTTCCGAATCTTCTTTTTGGGAAGATGGACGATAGTCAGGTGACAGATATACGGTACAATGGACAATGTAATGCCGCATAACTCCTTCTGCCAGAAGGCTGCATCCTGCGATCATCTGCGTGTTGGTTACAATTAGTGCAGCTCCAAATGTCCCGGAAAGGATGGAGAGAGCCAGTATTACGGGCCATGAAGAAAGCCCAAACCTTTTTGCGTCCATGGAAGTCTGGATGCAGAGAAGGCTGTCCAATAGAATCAGAACGCCAACTCCCGGCAACAGATATCCTTTAAATCTTTGGTTTACGGCTAATACTACGATTCCAAGTACAAGCAGGAATATCCCGCAGGCTAAGTCGTGCTGAAACGCAAGACAATAAAGGTCTTTGGAGAGGTAACCCGTTATTTTGATAATGCCATAAGTAATCAGGATAATACCTCCCACTATAACAATGGATTTTCCACTAATATCCGGTATGATAAGACAGAGTATGCCTGAAAGATAAAACAGGATTGAAATCAGGATGTACCCGGTTTTAGCAAATTTTATCTGTTTCAAGTTGTCACCTCCTTTTCAAGTTGTCACTTTTCCGTTTATTTCTTTTCCTCATGTTCCAACCCACAGGTCTCAGAAAGCTTTTTCAGGGCTTTTTTTGCAAAGTCCCGTCCTCCGATACCGAAGGAAATAGTTTTACAACCAAGGACTTTACAACAGCCGCCGTAATAAATGCGAGGAGTAGGAGTACAACGGCCTTGATAATGGCCTATATCCCACTGCCGAAAAAGAAACCAACATTTCGTTCATAGTAAGAACCTCCTTTTGTGATAAATAGTTTATGCTGATACAATACGCCAGTTTTTTCCCCTCTGAAACGGTCAAACAAGGGTAAAATATCTAAAAATTAGACAATGAATATGCTTTTGACTAATTTTTGGGCATTTGGTTCTGGTATGCATATTGAAAGATGGAAAGGAAAGATATAGGCTAAAAAATGAAGTATGAAAAGCATCTACATGTGCAGAATGGAGGTACTTATGTCGCAGATAACCAAACGGGCGCTGGAAACATCGTTAAAGAACCTGTTGCTCCAGAAACCGCTGGACAAGATTACGATTAATGATATTGCTGAAGATTGCGGAATCAGCCGAATGACTTTCTATTACCATTTCAAGGACATCTACGACCTGGTGGAGTGGACCTGCGTTGAGGACGCCACTCGGGCACTGAAGGGGAAGAAGACTTATGATACCTGGCAGGAGGGGTTTCTTAATATTTTTCAGGCAGTACAGGACAACAAGCCTTTTATTATGAATGTCTATCATGTGGTAAGCCGGGAACGTATCGAACTATATCTGTACCCGCTGGTTCATGGTTTGCTCATGGGTGTGGTGGAAGAAAAGTCGGCAAATATGGCTGTAAATGAGGAGGATAAACAATTCATTGCCAGTTTTTATGAATACGCCTTTGTGGGAGTGATGCTGGAATGGATTGGAAATAAAATGAAGGAAGATCCGGCGGTCATTGTTGAGCGCACCAGCAAGCTGCTCCATGGGAATATCGTTCGCGCATTGAACGCTGTCCGAACAGACGATTCCTTACATTCAGGCCCCAATGATTAAACTTCGTACAATTTGTCCCGCCATAATAAAATTTTTATCACAGCGGGATTTCTGTTTGTTGTGGGACTGCAAAACGCACTTTATAATGGATTCATCAAAACAACAGAGCCGCGAATCGGCTTGAGAAAGGATGGTATATATGTATTATTCCAGCGGTAATTATGAAGCGTTTGCCCGTCCCCTGAAACCGGAGGGCGTGGATCACAAGTCGGCTTATTTCATTGGCACAGGTTTGGCAGCTCTATCCGCCGGCTGCTTTTTGGTACGGGATGCTCAGATGCCTGGCAAGAACATTCACTTCTTTGACCGGGACCCTGTCGCCGGCGGAGCCTGCGATGGATGGAAGTATCCCGAGATCGGTTATGTCATGCGAGGCGGCAGGGAGATGGACAACCATTTTGAGGTCATGTGGGATTTGTTCCGTTCCATCCCCTCCATTGAGACTGAGGGAGTCAGTGTTCTGGATGAATATTACTGGCTGAACAAGAAAGATCCTAACTTCTCCCTGTGCCGGGTCACGGAGAAACGGGGCCAGGATGCTCACACTGATGGCAAGTTTAATATCTCAGACAAAGGGGCTATGGAGTTGATGCGCTTGTTCTTTACGCCCAACGAAGAACTGGAGGATAAGCGGATTACCGATATATTCGACGATGAGGTATTTAAATCCAACTTCTGGACCTACTGGCGCACCATGTTTGCCTTTTATGACTGCAACAGTGCACTGGAAATGAAACTTTATATGCAGCGTTTCATCCACCACATTGATGGCCTGCCTGATTTGCGCGCCCTCCGTTTCACCAAGTACAATCAGTATGAGTCCATGATTTTGCCGATGGTGAGGTATTTGGAAAGTCACGGTGCTCAATTTCACTTCAACACTCAGGTGATGGATGTGCGTTTTGATATTCAGGATGGCAAGAAAGTGGCCAAGCGTGTGGAACTGCTCCGTGATGGCAAGCAAGAGTTTGTGGATTTGACCGAGGAGGACTACCTCTTCATTACGAACGGAAGTAATGTGGAGAATTCTACTATCGGTGGGCAGGATAAGCCTTGTGAGTATATCTCCGAGATTCGCCCCGGCGGCTCCTTTGATTTATGGCGGAAGATTGCGGCTCAGGATCCCTCTTTTGGCCATCCGGAGAAGTTTTATGGCAATCCTGAGGAATGTAAGTGGATGGGCGTTACCGTCAACACATTGGATAATAAAATCCTGCCTTACATTAAGAATATCTGCAAACGTGATCCGTTATCCGGTAATGTAGTTACTGGCGGGATTGTCACCGCCCAGGACTCTGGGTGGCTTTTGAGCTGGACCATCAATCGTCAGCCCCAGTTCCATTCTCAGCCTAAGGAGCAATGCCTGGTTTGGCTTTACGGATTGTTCCCAAATGCTTTCGGCGATTTTGTGAAGAAACCTATGAAAGACTGCACCGGTAGGGAAATCTGTATGGAGTGGCTTTATCACATTGGGGTGCCCGAAGACAGAATCGAGGATTTGGCCACTCACAGTGCAAATACCGTGCCCACTATGATGCCATTTGCCAGCGCCTATTTTATGCCTCGTGCAAAGGGAGATAGGCCTGAGGTGGTGCCTGAGGGTGCTGTGAATTTCGCTTTCCTGGGTCAGTTCGCCGAGGTTCCTCGTGACACTGTGTTCACCACCGAGTATTCCATGCGGACGGCCATGGTGGCGGTCTATACCCTGTTTAATGTGGACCGGGGTGTCCCTGAGGTCTGGGGTAGTCTGTATGACCTTCGCGATTTGCTGAAGGCTACTATCAGCCTCAGGGATGGCAAACCTCTGACTGAGAAGGATATGGGTTTTGAGGAGAAAATGGCAGTTAAAAAAGCATTGAAGAAGATAGCAAATACCGATGTAGAAATATTGCTGAAAGAATATCATGTGATTTAATCTTAAATTAAAAAGGCGTCGGTGACTACAGAAGTCTCCGGCGCCTTTGAACTTTATACTTTATTGCAAAGGGATGTGCGGCTTTTTTGCGTAAATCACTTTAATTTCTCAGATTTCGAGAAAATTCTTCTGCGCCTGCGCATCGCCAAAGTAGTTTCTGATCGTTCCGGGAGCGGATCATGGTATGAGTTATCTTAAAAAGTAAGGAAAGCAAAAGACGAGGAGCCAGTGATATGAGAAAGCAATCGTACAGTCCGGATTTAGAAGGAGAAGTTTTTCTGACAGACGCAAATACAGGATTGACATCAGAACAGGTTTGTGAGCGTTTAGAACATGGTTTATCCAACGCCGTCACAGGAAGTGCATCAAAGACAAGCGGAAAAATTATCTGCTCCAATGTTTTTACTTATTTTAACCTTATTTTTTTCATTATGGCAGCAGTATTATTATATGAGCATTCTTATAACAACCTGACTTTTCTGGGTGTAGTTGTGGCAAATACTGTAATTGGTATAATACAGGAACTGCGCTCAAAAAAGGAGTTGGAAAAGCTGCAGTTGGTAACCGAGCCGGAAACAATTGTGGTTCGTGATGCAAAGCAAAGACGTATTCCCTGTGAGGAACTGGTACAGGATGACATAGTGCTGTTTGCGGCGGGAAATCAGGTTTGCGCCGATGCTATCATATGTGAAGGAAACGTGCGTGTTAATGAGGCATTAGTTACCGGAGAAGCAGATGAGGTCGAAAAAACCCCGGGTGACTTTTTGCTTTCCGGCAGTTTTGTGGTATCAGGGCAGGCAAAAGCAAGATTGACGCAAGTAGGCGATAATTCTTTCTCTGCGAAACTCTCGAAGAATGCAAGGAAAATAAAAAAAAACCAACGGCCCGGCATGATGAAATCGCTTACCAGACTCATTCAGGTTATTGGAATTATCATTATTCCTTTTGCAGCATTGATGTTCTGGAACCAGCATCTTGTACTTGGATATTCGGAGAAAATCAGTGTGGAAAATACTGCAGCGGCCATTATCGGAATGATTCCTGAGGGACTTTACCTTTTGACCAGTATTGCCCTCGCGGCCAGTACGATCCGTCTTGCCAGGCAGAATACCCTGGTACATGATATGAAGTGCATTGAGACATTGGCCAGGGTTGATACCATCTGCGTAGACAAAACAGGTACGATTACAGAAGCACAGATGAAACTTACGGATATTCATCCGGTAGCGGGGGTGTCTGAAGAAAAGGTAAGGCATCAGATACAGGACTTTGTCTGCTGTCTGTCGCCAGATAATGAAACTATGAAAGCTTTGCAGGCATACTTTCAGAATGCGCTGCCGAACAGAAGGCCAATTCATCTGAAAGCTTTTTCTTCTCAGACAAAATATGGTGCAGCTGATTTTGGCAAAGAAACATATTTGTTAGGTGCACCAGAGATTCTGATGCAACGGGAAGATTTTGCATGTAGTAGTGCAATTCTGGAACATTATGCTCAGGGTGAGCGAGTTTTATTATTTGCCGGATACGACTTTGAACCAGGTGGTTCTGATGATATTTTTGAAGATGGTGCGCTTACCGGTACTGTGGAGCCATTGGCTCTGCTGATTTTATCAAATCCTGTCAGGAAAAATGCCCGTGATACCTTTCAGTATTTTGTGAATCAGGGTGTTGCAGTCAAGGTGATATCTGGAGACAATGCTCTGACCGCAGCCATTACAGCTCGGAAAGCAGGTATTCCGGCAACGGAAAAGTATATTGATATGTCTACTGTGGATGGAAAAAAGGCGATTGTAAAGGCTGCACAGGAATATACTGTCTTTGGACGTGTGACACCGGAACAGAAAAGTGAGCTAATCCGCGCTATGAAGAAAGCTGGGCATACCGTAGCAATGACAGGCGATGGGGTCAACGATGTATTAGCACTAAAAGATGCGGACTGTGGAATTGCCATGGTTTCCGGCAGCGATGCGGCATCGAATGTAGCGGATATTGTTTTGATGGAATCTGACTTTTCGGCGATGCCGCAGATTGTTTCAGAAGGACGCAGAGTGATTAATAACATTCAACGTTCCGCATCCCTGTTTCTTGTGAAAAATATTTTTTCATTTATTTTGTGCCTGATCAGCCTGATTTCAGTTTCTCTATATCCGTTAAAACCATCACAGATTGCACTAGCATCGGCATTGATGATAGGGATTCCTTCTTTCTTTCTTGCGCTGGAGCCGAATGAGGAGATGGTGAGAGGGAAGTTTTTACAAAATGTATTGTTCCACGCTTTCCCAGCGGCACTTACCGCTGTGGTGCTGGTGGAATGGTCTCTGCTTTTTGCTGGCGCTTTTTCCATTGTCCCGGAGCTTTCTTCCACGATGGCCTTTTATCTGTATTCTATTGCCGCCTATTTGATGCTGTATCAGGTTTGTAAGCCGATGAATGTCTGGCATGGGATCCTGTTCGGGACAATGGGGGTGGCCTTCATTGCGGTGATTTTTCTGTTCCCGGATTGGTTTCATATTGTACCGTTGGATTATGGAAGCGTATTGATTCTGGCTGTATTGCTGATGCTGGCATTTCCGATATACAGTTTCTTTCAGTTTTTGTTTACAAAATGTGGGGAAACAAAATTATGGCTCTTACGCAAACAAAAAGAATAGTGAAGACTGCATGGCATGAGGTTGGCAATTGACCGTGTGATCAATCCTCCTCCGGCGCTGTCTCAACGGCAGACCAGTCCAGCGCAGGCTCGTCTTCCTGTGGCTCACTCTGTATGCTGCTCTCCGTGGACTCTACCATGGAAACGCTCTCCGCTTCCTGCGCCGCATTGCTTTCCTGCTGCACGCCATTGCTGCTACAGGCGGTCACAGACAATACTAACAGACACGCCAGCGCAATGTTCAAGCTTTTGTTACCTTTCATATTTTGATTCCTCCCATTTCTGTGTTTTTGCATGTGCCGGACTGCAGAACAGCACATACAGTATATAAAGAAATCTTATCACGGTAATGTGACTGTTTACCGAAAATGGTGTGAACGGTCGGAAATCCAGTGCGGATGGTTCAAAACATTTTTTCAATCTGTCAAGTCCCCTAATTTTGTTGAAGTATCCCTTAAAATATGCTAATATTTTAGGGAAAGGATGACACATAAGGGAATGAGGACATTCAATTATTCATCTATAAAAGAGCAAAAGTGGGATTCAGAGATTCTTGGACTGATAGCAGCTATATATAGATATGCAGGGAAACAGGAACTTTACCTCAAACAAAAGCCGAAAGAGTTAGAAAAACTCGTTGAAATAGCTAAGATACAAAGTACCAAAGCATCGAATGCCATTGAGGGTATCGTAACTACAAATACAAGAATCAGACAATTGGTTGAGGAAAAAACAACACCAAGGAACTGTGATGAGCAGGAAATCGCAGGATATCGTGATGTGCTGAATGCTATTCACGAAAGTTTTGATGCTATTCCGCTTACTAAAAATTATATCTTACAGCTGCATAAAATACTTTACAGTCACATGAATAACCCGCTTGCGCCTTTTGAAACCCTTGGCGCATTTGACAGGATATGTGAGGAATACAACCTTGTCATAGGAAATTTTGAAGTAGAGCCACTTATAGTCATACCGATTTTTATCCATGATTTTTTGTACATACATCCCTATAATGACGGCAACGGCAGAATGAGCAGACTGCTCACCACATTGCTTTTATACCGCAGTGGTTTTTATGTGGGTAAATACATCTCCTTAGAGGCAAAGATAGCAGGAAATAAGGATTTGTAGTATGATGCTCTCGGCAGGGCACAGGAGGGCTGGCATGCCGGGACAGAGGATGCGGTCCCTTTCATCAAATATCTTTTAGGTACGATTCTTGCTGCATACAAGGATTTTGAAGACAGATTTTCAATCGTGGAAGAAAAATGCCTGCAATTGATATTGTAAGAAAGGCAACATTAAATAAGATCAGGAAGTTTACAAAACAGGATATCAGAGAACTATGCCCGGCACTCAGTGTAAGCTCTATCGAAGGAGTACTGAGAAAGCTGGTAAAGGCAGGAGAATTAAAAAGGGAAGGCTCGGGAAAAGGAACATATTATGTTCGCTTGAAATGATGAAGAGCATAAATAGGGGGCAGAACGTCATTGTGGACACCCAGGAGTGAGGGTGTATTGTTTTTTCTTCACAAGGTCTGAACGAAGTTTTCGGTGGCGAGAAACTTACCTATGAAGGATATCTTGATGCACAGATGGCAATAGGAACGGATATAAGAGGGTGGTCCTTTTTATGCCACCATGAAGTAGCACCTGGCTTTGCAGGACAGATCGAGAGGATAACCCAAAAGAATATCTGTTTCGAGCAATTTTCCCTGAAAATGGCACATAAATGGGATAAATCCCAATAACCACGATGGTGCGGAGGAACAACATATGGACCCAATGGACTTAATACGAGATAAGTTTTCACAGGATTGTACGATTGATACAGTTCTACATCTGGTTATGGCGCATTTTAATCTGTCTGAAGAAGAGGCACAGACTAAGCTTGATGAGTATTTTGAGATTGTGGAGGGATATAGCAAATGAAAGAATACAAATTTTATGGCTGGGAAACAGCTGATATAAAGGATGCCTGACACTGTAACAATTACCCCTTCAAATATGGAGAACTTGTGGGAGTCTGATTGGAGTATTGCCTTCAGATAGGGAGAGAAAGAACAACTTGGAATGGCGTCCTTTGCCGGTGAGAAGTTTCTGGGGGCTGTTCCTTTGAATGTGGAGCTTATACTGGTTTTTATGAGGCGGCTGTACTGTTAAAGTAGGTTGACGGTACCGAGATTTGCCTGTCGTGGTAAGATATAAACGCAAAGCCGCAAGAACCTGAAATATGGACGTTTGAGAAGAAGACAGAGATTTTTATAACTTACTTACAACTTTTGAAACAAAAACAGCCTTGATGCGGCAGAAGAAAGTTGTACAGATGGCTTTATTAAGCTGTTTAAATGTGCTATGATGAATGGGGATTAACGCCACGAAGTTTACGAGCAATGTGTGCCAATAATAAAATTAAAGGTGCCGAGAAAATTGGTCGTGACTGGATTATTCCATCGGCAGCAGAGAAACCTATAGACAAACGAATTAAAACCGGAGAATACCAGAATTGGAGAAAGAATACGAAAGGAGAACATGGTATGCCTGCTATTACAAGTGTAATTAAGTATGAAGGCGATAATAAGACATTTGCATGGAAACATCCGAATACTGATTTTAATACTGGGTCAGAACTTATCGTTCACGAATCCCAAGAGGCCATTTTTATGGCAAATGGTGAAATCTTAGATGTTTTTGGTGCAGGAAAGCATATATTGGAAACAGCCAATTTGCCTATTGTCAGAAGTGTTCAAAAGCAAGTGACAGGAGGAAGGAGGCCGTTTCATGCAGAATTGTATTTTATAAATAAGTCTGAACAGATGGCAATTAAGTGGGGAACAGACAGTAAGGTCAGCTATCTTGATCCTGTGTATGATTTTCCTCTTGAGATAGGTGCTTGTGGTGAAATGAGCCTAAATGTCATAAACTCCACAAAATTTCTGGTAAAGCTTGTTGGCACAGAGAAAGTTTTGAATCAAGATACTCTTACAAAGTATTTCAGGGCTTTTTTGATGACAAGGATTAAATCGATTATAGCACAGAAAATCAGAGAGAGTAATATAAACATCTTTGAGATAGATATGCATCTTGCTGAATTATCCGATGCCGTAAAGGTTCCGCTGGTTGATGATTTTGTTGACTATGGAATAGGCCTTAATACTTTTTTTATTACTACCATTGTCAAACCCGATGAAGACCATAACTTTATCAAGTTCAAAGATCTTTATTTTCGCAAACATAATGATGTGACTGAGGCAGAGATAAAGCAACGTGTGACTCTGATTGAGCAGAGCACGAGAGCGCAGTCGACTGTCATGGAGGCTGAAGCTCTTGCAAAGAAACGAGAAATTGAGGGTTATACATATCAGCAGGAAAAGAGTTTTGAAGTTGCCAAAGAGATGGCCCAAAATGATGCTGTCGGGCAGTTTTCAAATGTTGGAATTGGGATGGGAATGATCAGCGGAGTTGGCGGTACACTGGGGCAAACCATTGGCGGAATGGCACAAAATGCAATGAGTGTGGCTACAGAAGTAGAAACAGCCTCAAAAGTCCAAGTAGAAGACGAAACATCAGCGTCAAAAATGCGGTTTTGCACAAACTGCGGCAAGGAACTGATGGAAGGAATGAAGTTCTGCGGATATTGCGGAACAAAAAGACCTGAATAAGGAGAAACGTGCAGATGAAAAAAAGGAATAGACTTATCTTTAATATTTCGATAATGGCCATCGCTTTTATGTATGTATTAGTGTTAGTTCTCACAAATGTAGGTGTGGTGAAGTCAAGTATTGCTTACGAGTCAGGAAGTTATGCAGAACAGTATGCCAAGAAAAAACATCTTAATACCTACGAGCTATCGGATTCCCAAACAGGATATTTTGAACTCCACTATGAACAGTTTGACTATGATATTAACGATGGAGAAGTTACAATTCAGGGATACAATGGGCTTACGTCAGATTTAGTGATACCCGCATTTATTGATGGCCTATTAGTAACGACTATAGGCGAGAACTTTTTTAATAATTCGCCCAACGTAAAATCATTGTATCTTCCCGATCTTACAAAGAAAATTGAGGCTGAAGTGGTTGACGATATCACTATCTACTGCAATACTGACTGCATATTTTATAGAAATGAAGAGACAAGGCGGGAGGAATATGAAACAAAAATAGCTGAAACCGAGTCATCTCAAAATAAAGAAGTCGAAATGCCGGAGGAGGAATTCTTTTGGAACATTAGCATATCTTACGACTCTGATTATGCTAATTTCTTTCTTGATGAGATTGATTTTACCTACAATGAAACTGTTTCAACGATTGATATTACTGGATATACCGGAAATGATGACCTTGTGGTTATCCCTGCATACATAAACGGAAAGCCAGTTACTACAGTATCGATGGATTTGCTTGGGCTTAGCGCTGTTGTCATTCCTGGCACTGTGACGGATATTACCGGAAAGTCAGTACAGGCAATTTATAGTTCTATATTTGCCGTAGAACTTATCTTTACAATGATTGCATTTACACTCACTGTCATCATAATAAATATTGTAATGCCCAGAAATCGCGCAGCTGAAGAATATTTCCTTAGCGCACCACAGATGTTTGTATCCTATCTGTATGTTATTATACAGGCTGTATTCAGTATCCTTGCAATATACAAAGGTGTAGTCGGAACTACGCTTGCATCTATTATTAGTGCAGCGATACTTGCTGCATATGTTTTGCTTATCTCCCTTGTGTCTGCAGGGAAAAATCAGGCAAAGATGGTAGACCAGCATATTGAGCAAAAGACTGCAAGGATGAAAGAAATCAAACTTTCCGGGAAGAGGCTTGCTGACAATATATTAGACGCTAACGTAAAAAAACAAGTTGAGAGATTTGTGGAAGATCTTCAGCACAGTGATCCATCGGGAGTACTTGCCTCAGCCACCATTGAGGATGAACTTGCATTAAAGATAGGTGAGCTTAAAGATGTCATTTCATCAGGGAAAACCGAAAATATCTTGGTAATGCTATCAGAGGTAAACAGGCTTCTTGAGACTAGAAACGATATTGTAAAGAATTCAAAATAGCTTATATTCTAAGAAATATAAATACTGGAGGAATGATAATGGCTACAATTCTAAAATGTAAAATGTGCGGAGGCGATATTGAGGTTAGCCAAGACATGATTGTTGGAACTTGCTTATACTGCGGTTCTACAATGACTTTGCCCAGAATCGATAGTGATAAGAAAGTCCGGTTATTCAATAGGGCAAATAAATATAGGTTAAATTGTGAATTTGACAAAGCCCTGGATGCCTATAAATCAATTGTCGAAGAAGATGAGCAGGAATCCGAAGCATATTGGGGAATGATTTTATCAGAATACGGTGTCGAGTACATTGAGGATTCCGTAACCAAGAAAATGATTCCGACTTGTCACAGGACACAGATTGCATCTATAAAATCTACCACAAATTATGATTTGGCATGTAAATATGCGG
This sequence comes from uncultured Acetatifactor sp., assembly GCA_964529395.1. GTDB lineage: Bacteria > Bacillota > Clostridia > Lachnospirales > Lachnospiraceae > Acetatifactor. The sequence continues at coordinate 54,856 of CAZGVI010000020.1, read as the reverse complement.
ATTCTGAAAGCAGACTTATGTACCAGGAGGAAGCCGACGAGATCGATAGAATCCAAAAAGCCATACTCGCTATTTCTTTCAAAGAAGACCCTTATGATGTATTTATTTGTTATAAGGAAACAGATGCTGAAAGTGGAGAAAGAACTGAGGACAGCGTGATTGCTCAGGATATATATAATGAGTTGAGCAAGCAGGGACTCAAGGTGTTTTTCTCGAGGATATCGTTAGCTGAAAAACTTGGAAAAGATTATGAGCCATATATTTATTCAGCATTAAACTCCGCAAAAGTAATGCTGGTTGTTTGCACATCATTTACTAATGTTAACAGTGTTTGGGTAAAAAACGAATGGTCCAGATATCTGCGTTTTATGCAGGATAATTCGCAGAAAGTGCTAATTCCTGTATATAAAGGCATGGAAATATATGAGCTGCCAGACGAGTTGAAGAAATTCCAAGCCCAGGATTATAGTAAAATTGGTTCTATTCAAGATATTACATATTCTGTTAAAAAGATTGTCTCTACAGAAGACAGAGAAAAGAAAGATAGCGCTCTCGAGGGACTAATTCGAGAGAAAATCGAGCGGGAACAGAAAATTTCAGAGAAAAAGATTAGGAGAAAAAAACACGCTGCTCTTGCAAAAAAGATAGTGATTTTTGTTTCTGCGATTGCAGCTGTTGTAGCAATAGTTTTTGGATGCACAAAGTTATACCAAAATGTTCTTTATCCTAATTCGATATATAGTAAAGCCATAAAAATGATGGAATCTGGGGAATATGATTCCGCAATAGAACTTTTCACCGGCCTAAATGGGTACAAAGATAGTTCCGCTCAGATAGATGAAAGCTATTATTTAAAGGGAATGGCATATTTGGAATCTGGGGAATATGATTCCGCAATAGAACTTTTCACCAGCCTAAATGGGTATAAAGATAGTTCTGCTCAGATAGATGAAAGCCATTATTTAAAGGGAATGGCATATTTGGAATCTGGGGAATATGAAGAAGCAATTAGCGTTTTTAAAAATATAAAAAATTATAAAGATTCTGGTGACCTGATTTTATTTTGCTTGTATAGTAAAGGACTTGACGCTTACGATAACGCAGACTATGAAACAGCAATTGGATTATTAGATAGTTTGGGGAATTATAAAAATGCCCATGAATATGTTGTTAATAGTATTGTAACTCTACAATTAAATGAAGATAAATATTTGCCAAAGATTTCAAAAATAATTGATGAACTGTCAGAGGAGCAAATGTATGAGGTTGGAATACACCTTTTTGAATTAGGCGATTATAATAATACTATTGAGATTTTGAAAAACTGTGTTGATTACAAAGACAGTATTGAATTCTGTAAAGATGCTTACTATGAAACTATTGTAAAAGAAAACGTATCAAGAAGTATGCTTAACTCGTTGTATAAATTGGCCAATGGAGAGACCATTAGATCTATTGCACCCAATGCATCAGATATAAAATGTGAAAAGGCTCAAGTAAAGTTCGACGAATTAGCGTCAGAATATTACAATAACGGATTGACCGAATACAATGCAACAAATTGGAAGTCTGCAAGAATGCAATTTGCTTATATCGCGGATGTCGAATATAAAGATTCTGCTACATTACTTGCTAATTGTGATGCCAATATTGTTTCGGAAAAAGCAGCATATGATGGTATATGGATAGAGTCAACCAAATTTTGGACTCATTTAAAAATTGAAAATGGAAAAGTTTATTACTCCTCCGATGATGCTGCCAATCCCAATAAGACATGGCATTCTGTTAAGTCAAGTTACAACGAAGATACCGGAAAGCTTTCATTTATTTATTGGACTGATGATAGGTATGATGTAACAGTTAAGGGAAATACTTTGACTATAAAGTGGACAAATAAAGAAGATCAGTGGGATACCGATTGGTTTGGAAAATTTACTACATTTTATAAAAGTTCATCATAGATACTTTTTATCTCTTTGATGTAATTTAACTCAAGCTTTACATATGAATGAGGTATAATAAGTTACGCAAATTCAATTTCATAAAAATAGACATGGTCTATAGCTGTTTGATAGAAAAAAGCTACCACTATGGCAAAAAGTGGAATGAACCCCAGAACCTTACAATACATCATGGGACATTCGGATATAAGCGTTACCTCAAACACCTATACCCATGTGAATTTTGAGGACGCGCAAAGCGAGTTTCGGCGTGTAGTGGGTGAGTAAAAAGGTAAGTGGTAAAATGAAATGATTTACCGCTCATTTTACTACTTTTGCAGAGGAAAACATAAGAAAATATGTGACAATCCGAGAAAAAATACCTGAAACCATGAACAAAGAAAACGGCTACAAGCTTTGAAAATAAAGGAAATAAGGAGGGGTTCGCGATATGATAAAAATATTATTTGTCTGCCACGGCAACATCTGTCGCAGCCCCATGGCCGAGTTCGTCATGAAGGACTTACTCGCCAAGGCGGGTCTCACCCATCAATTCACCATCGCCTCCGCCGCCACCAGCACCGAGGAAATCTGGAACGGCGTGGGCAACCCGGTCTATCCCCCTGCCCGGAAAAAGTTGGCGGAGCACGGTATTGGCTGCGAGGGCAAGCGGGCGGTGCAGCTGACCAGGGCAGACTACCAGCGATACGACTACCTGATCGGTATGGACAGGGCCAACATCCACAACATGACCCGTATGTGCGGCGGCGATCCGGAGTACAAGATATCCCTTCTGCTGTCCTGGGCGGGGGCGGAGAGGGATATCGCGGATCCGTGGTATTCCGGAGATTTTGACGCCACATATAAGGATGTGCTGGAGGGCTGTCAGGCATTGTTGGAAAAACTGTGCGTAAACGGTAAAGAATAATTGTTTTTTGCTTTTTTTGCGCTATAATAAATAAAATGCCTCGCATATGATTTTCTGAACTGAGAAAGCGTAAAAGCACACAGAGACATTATGGCAGGAGCCATACCAAAAACAGGAGGACAACAGATATGCGTAAGAAAAAGAAACAGCAACAGTGGATGGAGACATTGGTGGGCGAGTTGAATGTGCAGGCGCAGAAATCCTTTCAGGTGGGGGTATTTGAACAGATTACGAATCCCGCGCTGGTGGAGGAGGGACCGGAAGTTTTAAAGGCGCTCAACAATGCGCTGAATTGCGCAAATCTGTTGTTGAACCACGCAAGAGAAAATATGGTGATGCTCAACCGGATCAACCATTCCGGCATGTGGTCCATGTATTTCGGCGAGAACCAGCAGGTCACCCGCGTTATGTACAGTGATGAATTTCGTGAGATCGTGGGGTATCCGGACCGGAGAGAACTGGAGGATACACTGGAGTCATGGACTTCCAAGATCTATGACCACGACCGTGACTGGGTGATGCGGGAGTTTCAGGAAACGGTGGATGATACCACAGGAATCAAGGTCTTTGACGTGGAATACCGTTTTCAGACCGGACAGAACGGGCGCCGATGGATGCGTATGGCGGGAGAGATCGTGCGGCGCGGCGGGAAGCCTTTTGAATTTATCGGGATCATAACGGATATTACAACCACGCACAACAATGCCAGAGAGCTGGATATTTCCACGAAGAGACATGACGCGATAGACTCTATATTAAATGAGGGTTCCTGGAGCATGAATGTGATCAACGGAGATATCGCCAATCCGGAGAATCCTTTCTGGTATTCCGAGCAATTCCGCAAGTTGCTGGGATTTAACAGCGAGCAGGATTTTCCGAATGCTGCTAATTCTTATTCCGACAGGATACATGAACAGGACAGAGACAAGGTTATGGAGCAGATCCTGCATTATGTCAAGGCAGGAGTGAGTCAGTCGCCCATACAGATGGAATTCCGTATACGCCATGCCGACGGTAATTACCGCTGGTTCTGCATGACGGTTACCTCTGTGTTCGACTCCGCGAAAAAGCCTGTGGTGGTGGCGGCGACGGTGTTGGATGTGACCGAGCAGAAACGCAGCCGGGAAATATTTGAGGCGGATATGGAAAAGAGTATTCACAGCTTGTCAGCCGGTTTGGATGAGATCAGCGATGTTGTGACTTCAACTACAGCAGACGTGCAGGATCTGAATGAAAAGCAGAGCAGTATCACGAAAGCGGCGGCGGCAGTCAGCGAAAAAGTGGCCGAATCACTGGAGATCATCTCACTGATCCAGGGGATTGCCACCCAGACCAATCTGCTGTCACTGAATGCCTCCATTGAGGCAGCCAGAGCCGGAGAGGCCGGGAAGGGATTTGCTGTCGTGGCGGACGAAGTGGGCAAGCTGGCCGTTTCCTGCAACGAGACTTCGGCGCATATCTCCCAGAGTTTGAATCAGATGCAGCAGGCGATAGATCATATCCTCTCCAGGATTGAGAGCATGGATCAGGCTGTGACCTCTCAGGCTGAAAATATGGAGAAGATCAGCTCCATGACCCGGGAATTGAATGTCCTGTGCGATCAGGAGAAGGAGATTGCCCGGACGGTGTTTGCCTAGTATAACATTCGCTAATTAACTACACCATATATTCGTCCGAAACGCTGATAAATGCGGCATTTTTTAAGTATAGTTAATTGAAAAACGCTGTACTAGTCATTATAGTGTCTTTTACTGCACGGCCGGCAGTCCCCCCAGTAGCAGAGCGCTGCAATACCCCGCAATCTCTTCCGGGGAGACGGGGGACTGCTGGTTTAGCCAGCACTCTATGACTCCGATGCAGCCGGACACCATAAAGGAATAGAAATAATCGAAATGCTCCACCTCATGTTCCGCATTGTCCATCATCAGACGCAGTTTCTCCTTTACCAACTCTTTCAGGCGGTTTATAAATGCCATATCGCCGTGAGGACCGGTCAGGACTTTTGCCAGATCCCGATTATTTTCCAGAAAAACAAAGAGATCCAGCAGTACGGGCCTGGAGATCACGGGACCGCTGCTCTCCTTTGCCAGATCGCGCTCGAGAATCTCATTGAACTCCTGGAACAGTTCTTCTTCTATCTTGCTCAACATATCGTAAACGTCGTTGTAATGCAGATAGAAGGTTCCCCTGTTGATATCTGCCAGATCGGACAGTTCCTTGACGGAAATATCTTTTATATCTTTTTCTCCCATCAAACGGATCAATCCCTGTAACAGTAAAGTCTTTGTACGGCGGACCCGGCGGTCCATTTTCTCCTGTGTCATATTTTCTCCTTTCTTTCCTGTAAGTGGCAGGCAATATTGAAACACCTTTTTGCCGGTACCGAGTTTAAATCAATTCTTAACAAATCATAAAATCTTTGACATAAATCAACATTTGCGGGCTAAATGTCCCAAACTGTACATTCAAAAATATTTTGAATATTGTCTTTTGCGTTGTTTTCATTATAATAACTTTTGTATAGAAAATCAACCAATGTTGATAAAAAAACTTAGATCAATTAAAATACTTTTGTCACATAAGGAATATATGTTGATAAAAATGTTCGCAGGTGGGGCCCTGTTTCCATACAGATCTTATTTGCGGGACTATAAATAAAAGCGGAGGAATACCATTATGGAAAAAGAGCAGAAAGACAATTCCTTTATGATGAAACTGGCTACGTTGATCGTGGATAAGAGGAAGGGCTTTTATCTGATCTTCATTCTGCTGATCATTTTCAGTGTGATCACCATGAACAAAGTCAAGGTCAACAATGACCTGACAACCTATCTGTCGGACGACACGGAGACCCGGCAGGGCATGGATCTGATGGATGCGCAGTTTACTACATACGGGACGGCCAGGATCATGGTCTGCAATGTGACCTATGAGGAGGCGGAGGCGCTGGCAGAGCAGATCCGGGAGATGGAGGGGGTCAGTATGTTGGATTTTGACGATTCCCCGGACTGCTATCACGATATGGAGGCGCTGCTTTCGGTGACTTTTCAGGGGGAGGCAAAAGAGGAGATCACCAAAATATATTTCGAGGCGGTGCTGGATTCCCTGTCGGAGTATGATGTCTATTACACTTCGGATATCGGGCAGGAGGAGCGGGACGCGGCGGACCTGGATAAGGATATGGTGGTGATCCTGCTGCTGGCGGGAGTGGTGATCGTGGCGGTGCTGCTCTTTACTTCCACCACCTATGCGGAGATCCCGGTGTATCTGATGACCTTTATCGTGGCGGCGATCCTGAACAAGGGCACCAATTTCCTCTTTGGCACCATCAGTTTTGTCACCAATTCCATCGCCGTTGTGCTGCAACTTGGATTGGCGGTGGACTACGCCATCATCCTGGCTCACCGTTTTATGGAGGAGCATGAGGATAAGGATGCCAGGGAGGCGGTGATCGTTGCTCTGAGCAAGGCCATCCCGGAGATATCTTCCAGTTCCCTGACCACGGTGTCCGGCATGGTCGCCATGATGTTTATGCAGTTTCGGATCGGCTATGATATGGGTATCATTCTGGCCAAGGCCATCGTGCTGAGCCTGGTGACGGTGTTCTTCCTGATGCCGGGTCTGCTGCTTAATTTTTCCAAAGCCATCGACAAGACCCATCACAAGAGTTTTGTGCCCAATATTACGGCGGTGGGAAAGTTTTGCGTTGCCACCAGATTTATCGTACCTCCCCTGCTGATCCTGGGACTGGTCGCGGCCTTTATTTTTTCCAGCCGGGCGGCCTATGTGTATGACGTGAACAGTCTGGAAGCCAAGACCCTGAGTGATAATAAGTTCTCTGCCTCCATGGTAAATCAGGAGTTTGGCAGCATCAACCAGTTGGCGGTGCTGGTGCCCTGTGGGGACTACGCGCAGGAGGCCAAGGCACTGCATGCGCTGGAGCGGCTGGACTGCGTGGATTCCGTTATGGGCCTGGCCAATATCGAGGCCATGGACGGCTATATGCTGACACAGCAGCTGACTCCCAGAGCGTTTTCCGAACTGATCGACATGGATGTGGAAGTGGCGGAACTGCTGTATACGGCCTATGCGGTGAATGACAGCAATCTGGGAGCTCTGGTGAACGGTATCAATGAGTATGAGATCCCGCTGATTGATATTTTCTTATATATATATGACCAGAAGGAGAGCGGCAACATAACGCTGGACGACGATCTGGAGGAGACGCTGGAGGATGCCCACACCCAGATATGTATCGCCAGAGATCAGCTGCTGGGGGAGGAATACAGTCGTTTTGTGCTGGAACTCAGCGTTCCCTCCGAGGGTGAGGAAACCTATGCGGCGCTGGATGAGATTCGCCAGACGGTAGCCCGCTACTATGATCTGGAGGACATTTACCTGGTGGGCACTTCCACCAGCAACAAGGACCTGGGGGATTCGTTCAGCACGGACAATGTGATCATCACCATACTGACGGCCGTGTTCGTCATGATCATCCTGCTGTTCACATTCCAGTCGGCGGGGCTGCCGGTGCTGCTGGTACTGACGATCCAGGGCAGTATATGGGTCAATTTCTCCATGCCGTATCTGCAGCAGGAGCCGGTGTATTTCCTGGGATATCTGGTGGTGTCGGCCATTCAGATGGGAGCGACCATAGATTACGCCATCGTGATCACCAGCCGTTATATGGAACTCAAGAACTATATGTCCATCAAGGAGGCCATCGTACAGACGCTGAACCAGGCGTTCCCGACTATTGTGACCAGCGGTTCCATGCTGGTGGCGGCAGGATTTATCATCAGCGGTGTCTCCACCAACGCAGTGGTGGCGGCCATCGGACTGGCGCTGGGGCGGGGTACGCTGACATCCATAATTATGGTACTGCTGATGCTGCCTCAGACACTGCTGTTGGGAGATATCGTCATAGAAAAGACGGCCTTTACCCTGAAGAGAGAGGTGGCAAAGCCGCTGCCTGCCAGTGGCCGCATCCGTATGACGGGACATATTAAGGGATATGTGAACGGCGTGATCGAGGGAGACTTTACCGGTGTGATCGACGGGGAGATGGGCGCGGTGATCCGTGCCCGGGACGTATATGAGAATGCCCGGGAACTGCTGGAATACAGAGAGGAGGAAGGTCATGAGTAGGTCTGTGATGTGCGGAAAGGAAGGGAGACTGTTGGCGGCGGCTTTGTCTCTGACACTGGCTTTTTCCCAGTGTTTGCCAGCGCTGGCCCAGGAGGAGCCGGCCGCTACATATGAGGAATATCTCAGCGGAGAAAGCAGGGATCGGACCGACGTCGGACAGTACGAGACCGTCCGCATTGCCAATGTAGAGCAGTTGCGGGAACTGGCGGATTCCTGTGCCTATGACGAATGGTCCAGAGATAAGCGTGTGGTGCTGGAGGCGGATCTGGATCTGGAGGGTGAGTCGGTTGAGATCCCGGTGTTTGGCGGCATCTTTGACGGACAGGGACATACGATCAGCGGTCTGGAGATCGAGCGGGAGGGTTCCCAGGCGGGGCTGTTCCGCTATCTGCAGCAGGGCGCGGTGGTGCAGGATCTGACAGTGGCGCAGGCCAGGGTACTGCCCCAGGGCAGCGGCTGTCAGGTGGGCATTCTGGCGGGACAAAACTACGGCAGCATTGTGAACTGCCGGGTCTTGGGCGTATTGGAAGGTGAGGAGGAAGTGGGCGGCATCGTGGGCGTCAATGCGCAGAGCGGCGTGATCCGCAGCTGTATCGCCGAAGTGACGGTGCTGGGCAACCGGCGCAGCGGCGGGATCGCGGGCAGCAACCACGGCACCTTGAATAACTGCGTCAATCGAGGAAACATCAATATTTACACCAATGATATGGTGTATGAGCTGGAAGATTTCACCATGGAAAATCTGGAGGAGGCATCCTCCGGCACCAAGCTGGACGCCCATATGGACACAGGCGGTATCGCCGGAATCAGCGACGGTAAGATATATTATTGCAGCAATGAGGGAACCGTAGGATACGCTCATGTGGGATACAATACCGGAGGTATCGTGGGAAGGCTGCATCAGGGATATATCCAGAACTGCACCAACACCGGCCATGTGCTGGGAAGAAAGGATGTGGGCGGCATTGCGGGGCAGATGGAGCCGTTTATGGAGGTGGAGTATATCGATGGCAAGCTGGATGAGCTGGATCGGGAGCTGGATACTTTTCTGGATATGCTGGAGGCCAGCCATGACCATCTGAACGCTTACGGCGATCAGGCCATGGCCATCACCCGGCAGCTCAATACCAATCTGCGCAATGTATCCACCGCCACTACGAATCTGCTGAATATCACCGACGACCTGTGGCATGTGTACAATCAGGAACTCTCCGGAATCTCCAGTGATTTTGACAGGCTTTCCAAGGATCTCAAAGCCATAAGCGACAAGGAGAAGGAGGAGGAAAAGCAGCAGGATACGGGCGCAGAGACTGGAACGGAGCAGCCGGAAACGGGATCACAGGCCGGGACAGAGCAGCCGGAAACGGGAGCAGAAACCGGGACGGAACAGTCAGAAACAGGAGTACAGGCCGAGGCAGGACAGCAGGGCTCACAAACACAGGATGAGACAGAGCAGCCGGGGCTCAGCCGGGAGGAACTGGGCGACCATTTGGAGGACTGGCGTGACGAACTGGACTCCGTCAGCGGCGGAGACAATTTACCGTGGGATAAGCCGGAAGACTGGGATAAGCCGGAAAACTGGGATAAACCGGAGAATTGGGATAAGCCGGAGCATACCCAGGAATATCGGGATGCCCTGTCCAATTTTTCCGACAGTACCAGCAGCCATCTGCATAAGATAACGGATACCACTTCCCAGCAGAACAGCCAGGTATCCCATAACCTGGAAGTGTTCGATCTGGAACTGAAGGCGGCGATGGATCGTCTGTCCGAATTGACGGATACGCTGGACGCGGCCCAGGGAGTGGCGGACGCGGATGTGGATGCCCTGGTGGCCCAGGCCCGCAAACTGCGGAGATTGGTCAGTGAGATCAGAGACGATCTTTTCAGCTACGAGGGAATCACGATCAATGACGCGTCGGACGAGGCGGCCAGTGAGAGTATTGAGAATGCGGGAGCCGGCGGACAGCAGGAGCTGCAGCAGGATGGGGACACGGTAACGGAGAAATGGTATGATACCGCCAGTTTCCAGTTGGGAAAGATCACATTGTGTTTAAACAGGGGACTGATAGAGGCGGATACCAATGTGGGAGGTATCGTGGGACAGATCGCCACGGAGCATGATCTGGATCCGGAGGACGATATCACCTTTACCGGGCCGGAGAGTCTGAGTATACAGGAGAGCATCAAGGCGGTGGTGCGGGAGAGCCGGAACGAGGGACATATCGTTGCCAAGAGAAACTATGTGGGCGGCATTGCGGGCAAGGCGGATTTTGGCGCCATCGTCTCCTGCGAGTCCTATGCGGATATACAGAGCACAGGAGGCAGTTATGTGGGCGGTATCGCAGGGAGCTCCGATTATACCGTACGCAGTTGTTTCAGCACGGGATTTCTGGAAGGAAAAAGCTATGTGGGCGGTATCGTGGGAATGGGCAGTGAGGTTTATTACTGTGACGCCATGAACAGCCTGGCGACAGACGGGGAGAAGATGGGCGCGGTTGCCGGAGATCTGCAAAAAGAGGGTCTGTTGTATGACAACTACTATGTCAGCGGCGGTGTGCCGGGCATCGACGGCATAGGCTATGGCGGAGGCGCTATTCCATTGGAGTATGAGGATTTTATTGCTCGGGAGGGACTGCCGGAGGAGTTTAGGCTGCTGACCCTGCACTTTGTGGTGCTGGACGAGGACGGAGAACTTCAGGAGGAGGTGGCGACTTTACAGGTGCCTTATGGCAGTAGTTTGGAGGCGCAGCGGCTGCCGGAGCTGCCGGAAAAAGAGGGATATTACGGACATTGGCCGGAGATCGACTACAGCCATATCACGGAGAGCCGGGTGCTGGCTGCGGAATATACAAAATGGATCACTGCATTGGCGGCAAAGGAGCCCGGAACGGAGGAAGGGCAGGCCGCGATACTGGCGGAGGGACTTTTCTACCCGGAAGATATGCTGGAAGTCACAGAGGATGGGGAGGATACATACAGCCTGCGGATTCATACCGCCGAGGGCCTCTACCGGCAGCCTGTAAGCGTGCGGCTGCATCAGAGCCTTCTGCCGGAACATTATGAGATACGTCTCTTGCAGGGTGAGAATGAAATCCTGGCGGAGTGCAGGACCATGGGCAGTTATGCGGTCTTTGATATGGAACAGCCCGGCAGTTTCCGAATCGTCGAAACTTCCCCGGAGATTCCCATGCTGTACTTTGTGCTGGGAGGTGGAGCCATTCTGCTCGTGCTGATTCTGGTGATCCGTAAGTTAGTGCGTCGCGGAAGGGCAAAACGGGCGGATAAGGCTGCCGGGAAAAATCCGGAAAACGAGGCGGAAGAACCGTCTGTCGGGAAGAACACGGAAAGCGCGGCCGTTGAACAGTCTGCCGGGAAGAACGCAGAGAATGCGGCGGAGGAACAGTCTGCCGAGTGAATCACAAATCAGCAGTTGTCCAGGCGGAGAAAGACATGTTATAATGAGTAAAACACTCCGCATTTAACTCTACTGAACGGAGAGTGCGCTAAAGCGCACAGAAAGGGAGCGGCCTATGCGGATAGACACTGTGATTTTTGATATGGACGGCACATTGATCGACACGGAGAAATATTATCGGATCTTCTGGCCCATGGCGCTGAAGGAATTTGGGTATGAGATGACGGACGAACAGGCGCTGTCCATGCGCAGCCTCGGAAGGCCCTTTGCCCCGCAGCGTCTGCAGGAGATGTTCGGTCCCAGGCTGGACTATAAAGCGGTGCGGGAGCGGCGTAAGGAGATGATGGAAGAGCGTTTGGAGAGAGACGGCATAGAACTTAAGCCGGGAGCACTACAATTGCTGGCATGGCTGCAGGAGCAGGGTATCCGCAGTGCTATAGCCACCGCCACAGATATGCAGCGAACGGAAAAATATCTGGGAAAACTGGGTATCCGCGAGTACTTTGACCGGATTATATCAGCCACCATGGTAAAGGTGGGCAAACCCTCGCCGGACATTTACCTCTATGCCTGTGAGCAGCTGGACAGACGTCCCTGTGACTGTATGGCGGTGGAGGATTCCCCCAACGGAGTGCTCAGCGCCGCCCGGGCGGGCTGCCGGGTGGTGATGGTGCCCGATCAGACGGATGCGGATCCGGAACTGGAGAGACTTCTGTACGCTAAAGTAAATAGTTTGGACGAAATAAAAGGGCTGCTATGACGGCCCTTTTACTGTCAGCCGTCTGCTCTGCAAAGGGGAACGGAGTATACAAACAAAGGCGGATTTCTCAGAGCGGGAGTATTGCATTTCCCCGACTGCTGTGTTATTATTTTAACGATAGCGGTGGCCAGTATCGGCTGCGGCAGAGAAAGAAAAGAAAACGGGATTGCGGCTGGAGCAGACCGGAGGGGGTGCTGTTCCCGGACGAAAGGCCGCAGGAAAGGAAGCGTACATGAGATTCGACGACATTATCGAAAAGGTCAATCAGTGCAGTATGAAAAAGATGTCTGTGGCTGCCGCCCAGGATGAAGCGGTGCTGCATGCGGTGTGGGAGGCAAAAAAGAGAGGGATCGCGGATGCCGTTTTAGTAGGCGATGAGGCCAAGATCCGGGAGATTGCGGCGGAGATGAATATGGATCTGAGCGATTATGAGATCATTGACGAGCCGGATATGCCCCAGGCGGCGTTAAAGGCGGTAAAGCTTGCCCATGACGGCGTGGTGGACATGTATATGAAAGGCCTGGTGGACACCAAGAATTTCTTAAAGAGCGTGCTGGACAAGGAAGTGGGCCTGCGCACCGGCAATCCCCTGTCCCATGTGGCCGTGTTTGAGGTGCCGGGTATCCCCCAGTTACTGTTTTTGACAGATGTGGCCTTTATCACCTATCCTACCCTGGAAGACAAGGTACATATCATCAACAATACCGTGCCTGTAGCCAGGGCCTGCGGCGTGGAATGCCCCAAGGTTGCTCCTCTGGCGGCGGTGGAGGTGGTCAATCCCAAGATGCAGGTGACTTTGGACGCGGCGGAACTCACCCGTATGAACGAGGCGGGGGAGATCACCGGCTGTATCGTGGACGGTCCCCTGTCTCTGGATCTGGCCATCGATCCCGAGGCGGCCAAGCACAAGGGCGCAACCGACCGCAAGATTCAGGGAGACGCGGATATCCTGCTGTTTTCCGATATCCATGCGGGCAACAATGTATACAAGACCATCGTACATATGACCAAGGCGGAAAACGGCTGTATCCTTACAGGCACAAAAGTACCCGTCATCCTGACCAGCCGCTCCGATACCTTTGAGACCAAGGTAAATTCCATCGCCCTGGCAGCCGTGGTGGCCGCGGAGATGGCCAAGGGAGTATAAAGACATGGATTTTATTGTGGAGGCCGTCTTGGATGCGGTCACGGAGATAGCCTCCGACGCCGTAGAGACGGCGGTTGTCTCCCATAAAGAAAAGAAACGGAAAAAAGAGCAGGAGGAAAAAAGCAATGTCAGTGAAGAGTTTGATCATTAATCCCGGTTCCACCTCCACCAAGATCGGTGTGTTTGAGGATGAGAACCTGTTGTTTGAAGAGACGCTCCGGCATTCCACGGAGGAGATCAGCCGGTACGCCACCATCGTGGATCAGAAGGATTTCCGTAAGAAGATCATTACCGATCTGTTGGAGGAAAAGCAGTTTGATATCAGATCCCTGAATGTGGTGGTAGGACGGGGCGGCATGTTAAAGCCTATTCCCGGCGGCACCTATGCTGTGACCGATGAGTTGCTGGAGGATCTGAAGGTGGGAGTTCAGGGTCAGCATGCTTCCAATCTGGGGGGTATCCTGGCGAGAGAGATTGGCGATTCCATCGGCGTTCCCTCCTATATTGTGGATCCCGTGGTGGTGGATGAGCTGATGCCCATCGCCAGATATTCCGGCGTGCCGGAGCTGCCCCGTACCAGCGTATTCCATGCGCTGAACCAGAAGGCGGTAGCCAAGAGATATGCCAAAGAGACAGGCAAGCCCTACGAGTCCCTGCGCCTGATCGTGGTACATATGGGCGGCGGCGTGTCCGTGGGCGCGCACGAGTACGGTAAAGTTGTGGATGTGTTCAACGCCTTAGACGGAGACGGCGCGTTTTCTCCCGAGCGGGCGGGGGCAGTTCCCAGCGGCGCTCTGATCAAAATGTGTTACAGCGGTCAGTATACCGAAAAAGAAGTATACGGAAAGATCGTGGGTAAGGGAGGATTCAACGCCTACCTGGGCACCAACGATATGCGAGAGGTGACAAAGCGCGCCAATGAGGGAGACGAAAAGGCGGCAGAGGCCAAGGCGGCATTCCTGCTGCAGGTGTCCAAGGATATCGGATCCATGGCCTGTGTCTTAAACGGCAAGGTGGATCAGATCATCCTTACCGGCGGCATTGCCTACGGCGCGGACGTATGCGAGTCTTTGAAGGAGAGGGCGGGCTGGATCGCGCCCGTCACCGTATATCCCGGTGAGGACGAACTGCTGGCTCTGGCCCAGGGCGCGCTGCGGGTGCTGAACCATGAAGAACAGCCTATGAAATATTAAGCAAGGCGCCTGCCGGAGTCTTTTCAGACCTGGCAGGCGCCTTTTGGAAAATGGGGAAAGCTTTCAGCTTCGCTCGTCCAGATAGAGCTGAACCCGTTTCTGGATAATGTCTGTTACGGTATCTAAATCTTTGCCGGACTGGAAATAACTGTCCGCCTCCTCCATAATGATATTGAAGATCTCGTCTGTACCAAGGGGCAGTGGTATGGCGTTTCTTAAAAAGTCCAGATATTCCTCCAGATAAGAACTTCCGTCTTCTTTCGCAGGGAGTGTGAACCCTTTGTTGTTTGGGGACTGCCATATGTACATCTGCGCAAAGTTATCATAGCTTAACTGGCTTTCCGGTATATCCAGCCGGACGCTGATCTGGTAAGACAGATACTGCTGCGCCTCCAGACTCAGCAGATAGTTGACCAATTCCTGTACGCCTTCCTTTTCCATGGCGTTCTGATTGACTGCCAACATGCCGCAATCTGATAGATAGTAAGTCTTTCCTGCGTCAGAGGGATAGCCGACCAGGTTTGCCTTGTCGCCCGCTTTCGTATAAATCTGGCAGAAGTGGGACATATTAAAAACGACCTCTTCCACTCCCAGATAGGAGCCGTCCATAAACGGAGCAAGACGATCCGCAGGGGTGCTACTGTTGGCTGCTTTCTGAGTCTTCTCTTTGATCAGTTTCAAAATATCTCTGAATTCCTGACAGTCGAACTCGCATTTTCCGTTTTCAACGAAACGGGAAACTCCTATATTGGCGCCCACCATAAAATACAGATTGTAGTAATAGTCATCCGCCCCCATCATATCCAAGAACAGCCCCTGCAGTTGTTCCTGTTCCTGCATTGTGGTCAATATATCTGCCACAGTCCAGGTATCCGCATTCCAATAATCCCTGCTGGTCAATAGTGTTCGGACGTTTACGGACAGAGGGACTGCGGACAGTTGGCCGTTGCAGGTTCCCATTTGGATGGCTCCCGGCAGCAGGACATCCAGAGTATCTTTTGGGATGAGCTGGCTTAGATCCCCCAGCGCCCCGTTGGCCTGTAAGGATTCCATATCCTTGCGGTCTAAGTACAGGATGTCGGGACCGCCTCCGGTGGCAAGTTCAAGCAGCGTCCTGTCAGTCTCCGCATCCTGATAGAGCGCCTGATATTGTATTCCATAAGAGGGATTTTCCATGCTGAAATTGGCGACTCTTCCGGAGAAATAGGGATCTTCCATGCTGAGATTGGCAACCAGGAGCTGGCCGTCTGCGGCCGGCGGGGTTGGAGACAGGCTGATAATATATCGTTTTTCCTGATCCTTCTCTGTGACCAGCAGACGGATTTCCTCGCCCTTCTTCATTACCGCCATATCCAGAATGTCTGGAAGAGAAGAGATATCATCCAGCTTAGACAGAAGTTTCTTTTCATCGGTGACAGTATCCCAACCTGCCAGACAGTGGTCAGTGGTGACATAATATAAAATATTCTCTGCTCCGCCATACCAGTTTAGAACTTTTTTTGTTTCTTTGGCGGGGATGGGCTTTAGGGTTTTGGCAGCCGAATCCAGCCGTAGCCATACAGGAGCCTCCGGTGCGCCACAGATGATGACGCGTTCTCCGTTGTCGATGCGGAAACTTTTTGGGTCAGCCGTTTCTCCGAAACCGGAACAGTCATAGCTGTGGAGTAATGCGCCGCTATGATCCAACAGATATATTTCATAGCTGTCGGAACTGTATATATATAAATTTCCCTGTCCATCGCTGCCAAGCAGCGAGTAAATATTTCCTGCGGGCAGTTCAGTCAATTCCAGGGCATTGACGGGATTTCCCAGAAGATCAGCATAGACCGCATGACAGATGCCTTCTTCTTGGCGCACCAAAAACACGCATTGCTCGCTGTCAATGATGTCCATGCCAACAATATTCCCGCCGTCCACATTCCATGTACTTGGTGATAACAGGATTTTTTCCTGCGTTTCGGCATTGCCGGTAATTTTCTGAAAATAATAGCTGACGGATTTCTGTGTAGTAAACGAATCCAGTATATAGAAAAAATCGCCGTCAACGATTTGCGTATAAGTATGGGCTATGGTTCCTGCGGGCGCCTCATAAGTGAGAAAGTCATAACCTGTTACATATAAAGGCGAACTGGCGTCGAGATCTGTAGCGGCGGTCATGTCTCCCGGCATAACAGAGCCTGGCTGCTCGGAGGGAAGAGAAGTCGCGGCGGCAGATTGCGCAGGAGAGCCTGATCCCTGTGTGGACGCCGAACTTTCTCCTGCGGCAGAAACCCCGCAGGCGGTCAGAAACAGGGCGGCACATAGCGCCAGACTGATTTGTCTGTATTTATTCATTCATGATTCTCCTTTATTCACTGTAAAACCGGGGGCGAAAAAAGGTTAATAATTTTTGCCGCAAAGAGAGTGTCTTTCGTGATGGACACTGTCGCGCAGCCGCACCTCGCCGCAGGAGGTGCAGCGCCATACTACCTCATCCACCCAATGAGTATAATCGCATCGCTGGGGGCCGTCCAGTTCTGAAAATGTCACCATGTGGCTGCCTGACCAGTTGCTTACTGTGCTGCCGTATTGCTGTAGTGTGGGATGGTCGCATCCGGCCCTGCCGATACTTGCCCTGGCCGATACGTCTGTCGTCATGCAGACGCACATAATACAGATACATATAATACCTATTAATCGTGTTCCAACTTTTCTTTTCATGATTTTTTCCCCTTTTGATAAATGAAATGAAATGCCCCCGATAGCACAGCGATGAAAAAATATTTGGTACAATATATATATCATATGTGAATAAAGCTGTCAATTGCCGCATTGGAAAGGTTTGCTATAAACAGAGCAGAACAAATCTTCCCTTTGCCTTTCACGTTGAGGGGGCAGGGCGCTGGCAATTTCGCTGATTACAGGCGGGGAGTCTGGACGGGGCATCTTGACCAAAACAATATGAAGAGCGGAAAAGGGGCAAATAAATAGCGTCCCCGGATGTGTGGCCGAAGACGCTATTTGCGGAATTTGTCAGCATTTACTGGGCGTCCGGGTTCTTGCGGTATTCCCGGGGGGAGCGCCCGTACACTTTTCTAAACAGATCTTTAAAGTAATTGCTGTCGTTAAAACCGCACTCCAGCGCAATGTCCGTGATGGTATTGCCGGTGGTCAGCAGCGCGGTCTGGGCGTGCTTTAAGCGCACGAAGTTTAAATATTCCTTGAACCCCATGCCTGTGACCAGCTTGAATTTTTTGCTGAAATAGGTGGGGCTTAGGGATGCCACCGCCGCTACTTCCTCCAGTGTGAGGGGACGGCGGAAATTCTGGTAGATATACCGGGTGGCCTGCTGTATATCCGCATCCCGCACATTAATCAGTTCCGGCTCCGGCTGATGCATCACGGAATGCCGCGCCAGAAACAGCAGGAGCTGCTGTAGATAGCAGGTGGTGAAGTCGCCGGAATACTCGTCCAGATCCGCGCTCTCGGACAACATACTGGAGAGCAGACTGAAAAAATCTTCCAGATACAGGTTGGGGATGCTGCCCATAAAGGAAGGCGCATCCCCTATCACATCCTGGTACAAAAATGATTTTTTAAACAATATATCCACCATCTCACAGCTCACTCCGGGGTAATACCGGGAGTGGTGCAGCTCACCGGGGGTGATGAACACCAGATCTCCTTTTTCCAGCTCAAAGACCTGATCCCGCAGCAAAAAACGGCATTTACCGGAGAGCAGGCAAAAGATCTCATAAAAGCCATGGTAATGATCCGGCTGCATGGCGGTGGTATCGCCACGCAGCCCCTTATAGATGATAATATTGTCGATATCAGGTCGTCCGCTGCATACAAGTGGTGTCATATAGTTCTCCGTTCTGTCTCCCCTCTGCGGGACCTGCGCCATAATGGGTCTGCCTTACAGCGGGAATTTAAAGTATCTTTTCGCGTTGTTATAGGAGATATCCGTCACGATCTCAGAGAGAATATCCATATCCGCGGGGAATTCTCCGTTCTCCACCCAGCCGCCGATCAAGTTGCAGAGGATACGGCGGAAATACTCGTGTCTGGTATAGGACAAAAAGCTCCGGGAATCCGTCAGCATTCCCACAAAACCGGACAGATTGCCCAGATTTGCAAGGGAGATCATCTGATCCTGCATGCCGGTCTTGTGGTCGTTGAACCACCATGCGCTGCCCTGCTGGATCTTTGCCACGGCGGTGCTGTCCTGAAAACATCCCAGTATGGAACCGATGGCCTGGTTGTCGTTGGGATTCAGACTGTACAGGATGGTTCTGGGCAGTTCGTCGGTCTTGATCAGCGCGTTCAGGAAGTCAGCCATCTGGGAGGAGGGGGCGTAATTGTTGATGCAGTCGTAGCCGGTATCGGGTCCCAGCTTTTCATACATCAATGTATTGTTGTCCCTCTTGCAGCCATAGTGCAGCTGCATGGCCCAGTCGAGTTTGGCGTATTCTCTTCCGACGAACAGCATAAACGCAGTCTTGAACTTAAGCTCCTCCTCCTTGGTGGGGATCATACGGTTCTGCCGCTTTAAGAAGATCTCCTCGATCTCATCGTCGGATGCAGGGCAGTACATCACGTACTCCAGCGCGTGGTCGGATACGTTGCAGCCCATGGAGGCGAAGAATGCCATACGCTCCCGCAGGGCGTCCTTGAGCTGGGCGAAAGTGATGATCTCGCTCTTGCCCACGGCGGCGGCCAGCTTATCCAGGTAGTCCAGATAGTCGGGCTTTTCAATATTCATCGCCTTGTCGGGTCTCCAGGCGGGCAGTACCTTTACCTCAAAGCTGTCGTCCTGGGCGATCTTTTTGTGCCACTCCAGGGAATCGATGGGATCGTCCGTGGTGCAGATCAGGGTTACATTGCTCTGGCGGATCAGATTGCGGACGCTCATGGAAGGCTCCTGCAATTTGGCGTTGCACAGGTTCCATACTTCATCGGCGGTCTTTTTGTTCAGCACGCCCGTGTAGCCGAAGTACCTCTGCAGTTCCAGATGGCTCCAGTGGAACAGGGGATTGCCGATGGCCTTGCCCAGGCACTCTGCCCACTTGCAGAATTTCTCGTAGTCGGAGGCATCACCGGTGATATATTTTTCCTCCACGCCGCAGGAACGCATAAAGCGCCATTTGTAGTGGTCGCCGCCCAGCCACACCTGGGTGATATTGTCGAACTGTCTGTCCTCCGCAATCTCTCTGGGATTGATGTGACAGTGGTAGTCCAGCACGGGAGTACTCTCTGCATAGTCGTGAAACAGCTTTTTAGCGGTTTCCGTCTCCAGTAAAAAATCCTTGTCCATAAAACTTTTCATGGTTCTTCCCTCCATATATTTTATAGTGTATGTAATAGCATATTGCTGCTTTATACCGGTATCTATTTCTGGCAGTCATGGCTGCTGGCCAGGGTAGTGCCCCGGTGTATCACTTCGCCGGAAAAAACAGTCTGCTTGGGCATTTCATTGCCGCTGAGCACGCCCATCAGGGTGACGATCAAGTGCTGACAGAGGGTTTCCAGTTTGTTGTCAATGCTGGACATCTCCGGCTCACAGCAGTGTACCAGCAGGGAGTTGTTGTAGCCGATGATACACAGGTCTTCCGGGATGGACAGACCCGCGTTCAGGGCAAAGCGCACGGCGCCCATGGCCAGACAGTCATCGGAGGCGATGATGCCGTGGAAATGCAGCCCCTTCTGGTACAACTTCATCAGATGCTCCGCCATGGCGTGGATATCCTCGTGGGAACCCTGGTAGAACTGGATCAGATTGCCGCTTTTTAACAGCTTTTGGGACTCCATGGCGTTGCGGTATCCGGCCATTTTTTTCTTGCTGCTGTAGGAGGTGGAATTGGTAAAATACAGGATGTCTTCCACTCCCGCCTGGATCAACTGCAGCGTGGCCTCGTATACGGAAGAAAAATCGTCCGACAGGATGCTGTACACATTGGGGGCCTCCAGCGCGGCGTTCAGCAGCATTACCGGAACCTGGGCGGCGGCGTCCAGGATATAGCGGTTTTCTGCATCCTTATCATAGACAAAATTGGACCCTACCAGGATGATGCCGTCCACCTTTTTGGTGATCAGCAGATTCATACAGCTTTTCTTGCTCTCCAGATCGTAGCCGGTACAGCACAATATGCTGTCATAGCCGTTGACCCGGAGCTTTTGCTCGATATAGTAGATGGCCTTGGCGAGATACAGATCCGAGGAATCGGCGCACATAACGCCGATGGTCTTCATGGTGTTGAGTCCCAAACCCCGGGCGAACGCGTTGGGAGTGTACTCGCACTGATTGATCACGTCCAGGACCTTTTGCTTGGTCTTCTCGCTGACACTGCTGCTGCCGTTGAGCACTCTGGAGACGGTGGCGATGGAGACTCCAGCTTTTTCTGAAATATCATATATCGTCATGTGCATTAAGCTAACCTCATTCCTGCATATTCCTGGGGCCTGTGAGATCGTGTTATGCCCAAACGACTACAGGATCTGCGCTGAAAAAATGTTTGTAAGCGGTTACAATTTTTACTCTATTTTGAATTATAGCGAATCTAGAAAAAATTTTCAAGAACTATTTTTAAGTTCTTGACGAATAAGGGGTTTAGAAGTAAAATTGGAAATGTAAGTACTTACACGATTTTGCGCGTGAAAGTATCAGTTTTTCAGAAAATGGGTATGTAACAATCCGGCGCGCGGCTCTGCGAGATGGACGGGAGCAGCGGGCTGAGAGCGGCTGGGGACAGCAGAAAAGAGGAGGAGTTATGGAAGTATTAAACAAGAGCATGACCGGTAAAAAAGAAAGACCCATCAAGGTTGTACAGTTTGGGGAGGGCAATTTCCTGCGGGCATTTGTGGACTACATGATCGACATCGCCAATGAACAGGGAAAATTTGACGGAGATATCGTTTTGATCAAGCCCATTGATTTCGGCAACCTGGATATGTTCCACAAACAGGACTGCCAGTACACCGTATCCCTGCGCGGCAATGTGGACGGTGAGGCCAGGATCCTGAACAGAGTGGTGACCAGCGTAGCCGACGCGGTGGATGCCATCCATGAATATGACAAATATATGAGTCTGGCCGAGATAGACACTCTCCGCTTTGTGGTCTCCAATACTACGGAGGCCGGCATCGTGTATGACGCCGACGACAGATTTGAGATGAATCCTCCCAAGAGCTTTCCCGGCAAGCTGACCAAATTTTTATATCACAGATACGAGACTTTTAAGGGAGATATATCCAAGGGACTGGTAATGCTGCCCGTGGAGCTGATCGATGACAACGGTATCATGCTGAAAAAATGCGTGATGCAGCAGATCGCCAACTGGGGGCTGCCCGATGCTTTCAAGAGCTGGGTTGAGGAGGCCTGTATCTTTACCGCGACCCTGGTGGACCGCATCGTCACCGGTTATCCCCGGGCTACGGAGCAAGAGGAATGGGAAAAGCTGGGCTATGAGGATCATATCATGGTGACGGGTGAGCCTTTTGCCCTGTGGGTCATCGAGTCAGACAGAGACATCAGCAAGGAGTTTGACCTGCCGGGCGCGGGGCTGCCAGTGGTGTTCACAGATGACCATCATCCCTATAAGCAGAGAAAGGTGCGTATCCTGAATGGCGCCCATACTTCCTTTGTACTGGCATCCTGGCTGTGCGGCAACGACATAGTGAGACAGTCCATGGAGGACGCAGACGTGCGTGATTTCATGAATAAGACGATCTTTGACGAGGTGATCCCCACATTGACTCTGCCGGAGGATGAACTGAAAGCCTTTGCGGGAGAGGTGGTAAACCGTTTCAACAATCCTTATGTGGACCATGCGCTGCTGGCTATCTCTCTGAATTCCGTGTCTAAATGGAGGGCCAGATGTCTGCCCAGCCTGCTGGGATATGTGGATAAGTTCGGCAAGCTGCCGCCTCATTTGACATTCTCCATAGCCGCCCTGATGGCTTTCTATTGCGGTGATGAGATCAAGGACGGCGCGCTGCAGGGCAGCAGGAACGGGCAGGCTTATCCGGTGAAGGACGATATGCCGGTGCTGGAGTTCTTCCGGGACAACTGCCATAAGGATACCCGCAGCTTTGTCACCGCTTATCTGGGCAGAGAAGATTTCCACGGACAGGACCTGAATCAGGTGCCGGGGCTGACGGACGCGGTCGTGAACTATCTGGACGATATCAAGAATAACGGAATGAGGGCGGCGCTATGCAGGATTTCATAAAAATCAATGAAAAGGATAATGTTATAGTTGCGATAAACACTATCTGCAAGGGCCAGGTTATCACGGTGGAGGTATCCGGCCAGGAAAGGCGTATCACCGTCAGGGAGGATATTTTGGCGGGACATAAGATGGCGATATGCGAGATCCCCGCAGGCAGTGAGATCATTAAATATGGCTACCGTATCGGTAACGCCAAAGAGGATATCCATGAGGGAGCCTGGGTCCATGTTCACAATGTGGGTACGGCTCTGGGCGATCTGCTGGAATACAGCTACGAGCCAGTGGCGGCGGAGGAAAAGCGCACCGAGGACGTGACCTTTATGGGTTTTAACCGTCCTGACGGCAAGGTGGGGGTGCGCAATGAGATATGGGTCATCCCCACCGTAGGGTGCGTGAACAATGTGGCCACGGCCATCGCCCAACAGGCAAAGGCTTTTTTAAAGGGGACGGTAGAAGACGTGATTGCTTTTCCTCACCCTTATGGCTGTTCCCAGATGGGGGATGATCAGGAGCATACCCGTACTATACTGGCTGATCTGATCAACCATCCCAACGCAGGCGGTGTGCTGGTGCTGGGACTGGGCTGCGAGAACAGTAATATCGGCGTACTGCTCCCCTATATCGGCGACTATGATGAGAGCAGGGTTAAATTCCTGGTGGCGCAGGCGTGTGAGGATGAGATCGCGGAGGGTGTGGAGATCATCAAGGGGTTGATCGACTACGCGGCGGGCTTTGAGAGGGAGCCGATCAGCGTAAGCAAGCTGGTGATCGGTATGAAATGCGGAGGCAGCGACGGACTTTCCGGTATCACTGCCAATCCTCTGGTGGGACAATTTTCTGATATGCTGATCTCCAAGGGAGGCACGACGATCCTGACCGAAGTGCCGGAGATGTTCGGCGCGGAGACCATACTGATGAACCGCTGTGCCAATGAGGAGCTGTTTCACAAGACGGTGGATCTGATCAATGATTTTAAAAATTATTTTAAGAGCCATAACCAGACGATCTATGAGAATCCGTCCCCGGGTAACAAAAAAGGTGGTATTTCCACGTTGGAGGATAAATCTCTGGGCTGCACCCAGAAGTCCGGCAGTGCGCTGGTAAAGGGTGTGCTGCAATATGGCGAGAGAGTGCAGACGCCGGGGCTGAATCTGCTCAGTGCCCCCGGCAACGATCTGGTGGCGTCCACGGCGCTGGCGGCTGCGGGGGCTCATATCGTGCTGTTTACCACAGGACGGGGAACGCCTTTCGCCTCTCCGGTACCCACGGTGAAGATCTCTACCAACTCCGTGCTGGCGGGCAGGAAAGCAAACTGGATCGATTTTAACGCCGGCGTGCTGGTGGAGGATAAGTCCATGGCCCAGGAGGCGCAGCATCTGTTTGATTATGTGGTGGAGGTTGCCTCCGGCAGGCAGGTGTGCAGCGAGGCGGCCGGGTTCCATGATATGGCGATCTTTAAGCAGGGGGTTACGCTGTAGGGCGTGGTGTAAGGCGGCGTGCCGGGGATGGCGCAAGGACGGCGGGTCGGGATGGTGCAAGTCTGGCGGGCCGGGCGACGGGGGATCCCTCCCGTGCCGTGCGGCTCCGTCGGGGGATTTTTCTGGGAAAGCAGGGGAGATGTTGGCAGGGGCCGGGTCGGCGATCACGCGCATCCGTGCGCGGTATCGCCTAAAAAGGCCATCCGTGGCCTTTTTTCCCTACTTTCCGGACTGCTTTCCCGAAAAATCACCCCTCCTCCACAGCACGGCCCGGGAGCGATCCCCCGCCGCCCGGCCCTCGGTTGCGGCAACTCCCGCGGGTTGGTTTTTTGCCCTGGCTTTGACTGTGGAAGATTTCAGGGCTTATATTGGGAGAGAATCTTACGGATTGGTGGAAAGGTATAGGGCAGATGGACTTCGTACAGGCGATACAGGATGTGCATGAGGGTAATATATTGCTGAGCCCGCCGTATGCGGGAGAGCTGCCGCAGGATTTTCCGGAAGAATTGTGTCGGATTTTGGCTGTCAGTAATGGGATCGAAGAGATGATGAGGCATCCTCCAGACCGTTTCATTTTATCTCAAACTCTGTGGCGAAGTAATCCCCGGTAGAGGAAAGACTGGAGGCGGTTTCAATCTCCTTTACGAATCGGTATTTGCCCGCAGGTAGATTCCCATATAAGAGATCCCAGGATATCTGGTATTCGTCCGCCATGCCGGATTCCAGAACACGTTCGATGTCTGTGGTGGTAATGTGGTGGCCATCGGCGGTTCGGGTTGCTCTTTCACAGACGTACCAGATGCCGTCTATTTGCTTTTCCAGTATAAATTTGTATTGGGATCCGTAAGAAATACTTTCCGCGCTCCCGTTATAAATTGTGACTGTGGCGCTGTCAGGCGTGACGTCTTTAAGGACTAATGTGATTTTTGGTTGTTGCGTTATGATCAAACTGCTCCTGGCCATTTCGGAATCGGTTCCTTTTTTACAGCCAAGCAGGGATAAAATGCTTATTACGAGCAATAGTAATTTTGCTATTTTCATTTTGGATTCTCCTTATTTAGTAATAGCTGTATCAGAATACATATACGGTTGGTGTGGTTTCACTTTGATTTAGATTACGTTAAATCGTATTGGTAATATGATAGGGCATAGTCTGGTGCAATGTCAACAGGGTACGGCGGATTTCAGAAAGATCGTTCGGCGGCGTTTTGTCGGAAACGGGAGGGAAGTATGGAAGACGGTAATCTGGAGCAGGTGAAAAAGCTGATCGAGGAAATGGGGGATCACTATGACCTGCCGACGGAGAAACAGGTGCAGGAGATGCGAAAGCTGACTGGGGTGAACTGGGAGGCGGAAGAACTGCAAATGTTATGCTGCGAATATTGGAGTCATAATTCACTGGCGGAAACGGCCTATTTGATGTTCCATGAAGAATATCCTCCTGTCCAGGAGGAGGAACTTGCCTTTTGGAAATATGGGCAGGAAATCGCCATGGACGATAATGTGGTGTTTGAAAAGTACCGTTTCGGAAAAGGTGAAACGAATGAGATAGAATCTTTTTCTGTTATCGAAATACTGAAAAGGGTCAGGAACAGGTTTCCCGGTTGGGTGCAGAATATTAAAGCGGGAAATGAGGGGAGAAGTTATCGATTTGACTGTCAGGATCAGGAGGAATATTGGACCGCCACGCATTTTTGGATATTTCTGTATGGCAGGGAGGAATGTATGGCGGAAACGCAGGTGATAAGGTTTCTCTGTCACAATATGGCAGACCGGCAGATCGAAACGATCGTAGCGTGTATGGGGGATTTTCATTGTCCGCTGCATATCAGAAAACAGCGTCTGCCCGTGCAGTGCCGGAAATAAATGCTGGCCGTATGTAAGGACAGTGTCTACTGCGCTGGTTATGGTGCTGGGAAGAAATGCGGAACTTTAAATATGAAAGGTAGCAAGTAACAGAAAGGAACGACAGCTATGAGAACAGAATTGGAACAGGCTCTGAAACAGGTGCAGCAGGGCGCAGTGGATCAGACGGCAGAAGTGGTGGAACGCGTTAAAGCACTGCCCCGGGACGAAGAGGGCGTGTTTGACTTGGAGGGTATAGAGAAGGAGCACAAGGATGTGCTGGAGACCAGGCGGGTATTGTATCCGGTGTATGCGGCCTATGAGACGGAGTGCAACAAGAAAGAGGGTTACCCCGATATCCTGGGGCAGATGCGGGTCATGGACGCCCGGCTCCAGGAGGATTACGACATGCTGGAGGCAGCGGTATATATGGATATGTCCATGCGGACTCTGATGTATATGAGTCAGGAGATATACGAGTGCTATCGGGAACTGATGGACTTGTATAAAAAGAATGTACACCGTTTTATCCGGGAGTTTTATGGGGAGGGGAAGATCCCGCCAGGAACGGTGCCTTCCAGCGTGGCGGAGGTGCTGTTCGTAGGAAGTCTGATGCTGGCGTGTAAGGAACATGTTCTGTTGGCAGAAAAATATGAAGAGTATTTTGCGTTTATGAAAGAGAAAGAAACAAGCGGTGAAGAACAGGAGCAGGGGAGGTAAGTCATGGAGATCAGTACGATAATGTATACGGCCAGAAGCGCCACTCTGGAGATTAAAGATGGCGGCAGACATTTTACCCGGCGGCCTTACCGGGTGGTGGTAAACGGCCGGGAGGCTATGACCACAGAGAAGACCGTTACCAGCCTGTTTGGCTTAAAACCCCAGACCTTCTACAGGGTGGAGATATTTGACGGGGAACAGCTGGTGGGAAGTACCGGATTTACCACGGAGCACGAGTTTGTGACGTTGGACGTGACCCGGTTTGGCGCCAGGGGGGATGGCTTGTCCGACGATACCCATTTTATCCAGGCGGCCATCATGGCGTGTCCGGAGCATAGCCGGGTCTATATACCCGCGGGAACTTATCGGATCACCAGCCTGTTCTTAAAGAGCCATATCCGTCTGGAACTGGCGGAGGGAGCGGAACTGAAAGCGTTCGCGGAGCGGGAGAAGTTTCCTGTGTTCCCGGGCATGCTGGAGAGCTATGACGAGCAGGACGAGTATAATCTGGGCACCTGGGAGGGGAATCCCCTGCCCATGTTCACTGGTATTCTCTGCGGCGTAGATGTGGAGGATGTGGTGATCTACGGTCCCGGCGTTGTCAACGGCAATGCCACCAAGGCGGACTGGTGGAACAATCCCAAGGTCATGCGGGGAGCGTTCCGGCCCCGGCTGTTTTTTATCAGTCATTGCAGAGATATTGTCCTGCAGGGTGTGAAATTCTGCAATTCTCCCTCCTGGACGCTGCATCCCTATTTCAGCAGCAAACTGCGTTTTTTGGATCTGACAGTGGAAAATCCTGCGGATTCGCCCAACACGGACGGTCTGGATCCCGAATCTTGCAGGGATGTGGAGATATTGGGCGTGCGTTTTTCTCTGGGGGACGACTGTATCGCCGTCAAGTCCGGCAAGATCTATATGGGAAGGAAACATAAGACTCCTTCGGAGAATATACATATCCGTCAGTGCCTGATGGAAAACGGCCATGGGGCGGTGACTCTGGGCAGCGAGATGGCGGGGGGCGTGGTGAACCTGACAGTGGAGGACTGCATTTTTCGGCATACGGACAGGGGACTGCGGATCAAGACCCGGCGGGGACGCGGACGGGACGCGGTGCTGAACAATATCACTTTCCGCAATCTGACGCTGGATCATGTGATGACGCCGCTGGTGATAAACGCTTTTTACTTCTGCGATCCGGACGGCAAGACCCGGTATGTACAGTCAAGGGAGCCCTATCCGGTGGACGAGAGGACTCCGGTTATCGGCAGATTGGCCTTTGAAAATATGGACTGCACCAACTGTCATGTGGCGGCAGCCTACTTTGACGGACTGCCGGAGCAGAAGATCGAGGAGATATCGCTGAAAAATATCTCCGTCAGCTATGCCGAAGATCCCAAGTGTGATGTGCCCGCCATGTCCGAGGGCGTGGAAAAGAGCAGCAGGCGGGGAATGTTCGTCCGCAATGTCAAGCGCCTGGTGTTGGAGCATGTGTCCGTCAGCGGACAGGACGGCGAGGCGTTGGAGACAGAGGGCGTGGATGATGTGGAGGTACGTCTGTAGGAGGAGAACAGGATGCAGTTAGGGATTCGTTTACACGACACAAAAGAGCTCCCGTTCGAGGAGCGGATCGCGGATGTACATAATCTGGGCTTTGCCTGCGGGCATCTGGCCCTCTCCAAGGTGATCAAAGAATTTCCCACCACCGACGAGGCTCTGACCCCGGGACTCGCCATGTATATCAAAAACGTGTTTGCCCGCAACCAGGTGGATATCGCTGTGCTGGGCTGTTATCTGAATCTTGCCAATCCCAATCAGGAGCAGCTTAAGAAGATTACAAACCGTTATATGGCCCATATCCGTTTTGCGTCATGGCTGGGATGCGGCGTAGTGGGTACAGAGACCGGAGCCCCCAATGAATCTTACAAATATGTGCCCGAGTGTCATGGGGAGGAGGCTTTGCAGACTTTTATCACCAACCTGCGCCCTGTTGTAAAATACGCGGAGCAGATGGGCGTGGTGGTGGCTATCGAGCCGGTGTGGAAACATATCGTATACAGTCCCGGGCGGGCCAGAAAGGTGCTGGACGAGATCGCCTCGCCCAATCTGCAGATCATTCTGGACCCTGTGAATCTGCTGGATATCAGTAACTATCAGGAACAGGAGGTCATCGTGGAGGAGGCCATCGACGTGTTGGGGCCGGATGTGGCCATGGTGCATTTGAAAGACTATATGCCCGTAGACGGAAAACTGGAGGCCATGGGCTGCGGACTGGGCAGGATGCAGTACGACGCGGTGTTGAAATTTATTAAGCAGCGCAAGCCCTATATCCATGTGACACTGGAAAATACCCTGCCGGAAAACAACCGGCAGGTACGGAAACATATTCTGGAACTATATCAAAACCTGTGACAAATCCGGGGGATTATGCGGGGAGAGCGGAGTTGGGCCTTTGTCCGCATCCCCTGCTCTAAAGATGGTCGGGGATATCTCCCGGCCATCTTTAGTTCCCCTGGCCTGTTTGAACCGTATCCGCAGTGGCCGTATCCATCCGGTTTCTGAAATCCTCTATATCTGTGGCTCTTGCCGCAGCCTTATGCCAGCGGCGCAGAATATCTCCGTTTTCTTCTACAGAAACGCGGGCTATAATATCCTCCGGAATGGGCGCGATATCCTGTAGCAGATCCAGAATATACTCACGGCTCTGTAAAAGCGCTCCCTCAATCCGAGAGTCCCGCTTGAGCCGTCTAATATGTTCTTTTTCGTTATACTCCGTCAGTAACCGTAACATACCTAATACCCCCGATCTGTTTGCACTGAGGAAATCGGTGAGAATCCCCTGATCCAGACAATATCGAACAGTTTCTTCCACCGCCGATCCCTTTTCCATTCCGGCAGCCAGATTTTCCTTGACTCGGCTTACCAAAGTGGAATATTCCCATAGCTTATGACACTGAGTCATCAGAGCCTTGTTGTGCCCCGGATTGATGTTTCGCAGATGGACAGTGAGCTCCAGATCCGCGGAAATCTCCCTGTTTTGAAAAGCATCGGACAGATGCAGCAATTCTTCGTCTGCTATATCCCTGTCTCCATTATAAAATACTACGCACTGCGGTGTGGGCAGCATGACCAGCTTGTCCCCATAGATATTTGCATCCTGCTGTTGAATGATCGCATCATATTCTTCTGCTATGTACAGAAGAAAACGCAATGGCATATTGGGGTTATAAGTACTCTGATGCTCATACAGATTCAAAACTCCGGCAATGACAAAGGCCAGATCATTTGTCATCTTCATGTAGATGATGTTATCCAGTGTAACTACGGTCAGTTGGCCGGAATCCGTATAGGAAGTGCCATGGAGCGCATTATACAATTGCAGCAGCGATTCTTTATCCTGACCGAACAATGCGCAGAACAGGCGATCCCTATATTTTCTGTTGACGCGCGGCTTGCGCATTTGCAGACTCATTCGAGTCCGCATGTTTTGAATGATACCCTTTTTTCTCATACCATACCTCCGTAAACGTGGCAAGGGTATTGCATTCACACATAGAGCTGCCCCTGCCGATCAATATAGTAACATTGAGTCATTGGCAGAAACTGCCCGAATTGTAAAGATTACAAGATTCTCAGATAACTCATATATGAATGGTATCATGGCATGTCAGAGATGTCAAGGGGCAAGCTAAAATATTTCCACATCGCACATTCAAAAAGTCGCCAGCTATGGCTTCCAGCCTTCCAGTACCGTCTCCGCGCTGTACGTCTCCGCCTCCCGCTCTGTCAACTGACAGGAAAAACCGGCTCGCAGGCGGGTGTCGCTGCCGGGCCCGTAACAAGCGTATTCTCCATAATAGAAATGCCCGTGGGGTTTGCCCCAATCCGCCCAGCCGACGGGATGTATATGCTCGCCTATATAGCATTCCAGATAGACCGTGCGGGCGTATTCCCGCCAGGGCCGCCCCAGGTAGACGGATCCCTTCGGGCAGTCGCCCAGCAGACGGCAGCGGTGGAACACATAGCCGTAGGAGCGGTCTTTAAAAGTGGAGGCTGCGGTGAGATAGCCGTAGATAAATTGCCCCTTGGGGCTTTCCGGGGGTGGCAGCGGCGCCTTGGCGGCAAAGATATCACAGTCCTCAAAGTAGCAGATCCCGCCCCCGAAGATAAAGTCCACATCCCCCTGTATATAACAGTGTTCATAATACTGTCTGCCCAGGGTGCGGGGCAGATGCTGACCGGGGCCGATAAAGCCGCCGGGCTGGGCCTCCTGCATGGGCAGGGGAGCCGTAAACAGGGTATCCTGACTGCCCAGCAGACGGCAGTACTCCAGCTTGAGCCGGTCCCCGTCCGCGTACAGGGCAATGGCCTGCCCCACCAGGCGTCCGCATCCCGCATCATTCTGAACAGTCATATGCCGCAGCACCACATCGTGGGTATGGACGCGCAGAGTGGCGGTGCGGAAAGTGCCCCGCTTGCTGCCGTCCACCAGAATCTGCAGGGCGTGATCCCCATATACCAGCACCGTCTCTTCGGCGCCGCTGCCCTCCAGCGTTACATAAGGGCGTTCCAGCACCAGCTTTTCCCGATAGACGCCGGGGGCGATATGGATGACGGCCGGAGAGAGTGCCTCGTCAGGAGCCGGATAGGCGGCGGGCAGAGGCGTATAATCCCTGCTCACATAGGCGATGGCCTCTCCCACGGTAGAAAAACAGGGGGCAGGTTGTTCACTGCCCACATAGACATGAATCGTATCATACATAACAGTCAAAATCCTTTACAATAGAGTCTCAATACACAGATCAGGCATTTCCGCCAGGTTCACATACTCGTTTTCACACTGTACCACAGGACGGGACAGCCTGGGCTTATTGATATAGATAATGGTTCCCTCTCTGCCGTCGCTTAAGCGGCAGCGGTTTTGTATGTAAGTGTTCACGATATTTTCCAGAAAACACAGGACATATGTCACATCATACCGCTGCAGCCCTTCCGCCTCAAAGATCTCTATGACTTTAAAGGGACAGATGGGCGCCCGGTATACCCGGGCGGAAGTC
Organism: uncultured Acetatifactor sp.; assembly: GCA_964529395.1. Classification (GTDB taxonomy): domain Bacteria; phylum Bacillota; class Clostridia; order Lachnospirales; family Lachnospiraceae; genus Acetatifactor. The sequence continues at coordinate 23,012 of CAZGVI010000020.1, read as the reverse complement.
ATGGCGTCATAGACATCCGCGATGGCCACCATTTTAGCATAACTGTCGATCTCACCGGCCTTGAGTCCGTTGGGATAGCCGGAACCGTCGCAGCGCTCGTGGTGCATCAGCGCCGCGTTGCATATATGCGTGCCGATATTCTGGGATACCAGCAGCTGGTAGCCCTCCAGGGGATGCTTTTTGACCTGATGATACTCCAGATCCGTGAGTTTGCCGGGCTTGGCAATGATATCATGGGGGATCAGCAGCTTTCCCACATCATGGAGCAGGCCGCAGGCGGTGGCCATCTCCACCTCCTCGTCCGAGAGGTGCAGCCAGTGGGCAAATACATTGCAGATCAGTCCCACATTCAGGCAGTGGGCAAAGGTGGAATCGTCATATTCCCGCATATTGTGGAGCATGTCCAGAATGCTGATATGCCCCTTTGTGTCCGTCACCATCGAAAGAGAGCGCGACAACAATTCCGTTACGTCCAGTTTGGTGTTTTTCTCCACCACATTGTTTATCATGCCCTTGAAAGAGTCCACTTCCTCCTCATAGACTTTTTTAAAGGCTTTAAATTCGGTGCTCTTCTTGACACGCTCGAAATAGGAAGGCCCGGTGAATGCGGGCGGGATCTTGGGCTGTTCAACGATTCGATCCCGCACATGTACGGTGAGAACGCCATACAGATCCAGTTTCATGATCTGCGAGTCCGTGAGCACAGTATTTTTGGGCAGGATCATCTGATGATTTGAGGTCATCACATCATCTGCCACGATCATGCCGGGAACTAATTGCTGCGTGGATAATCTCTTCATATACCGGTGGCTCCTCCTGTGTTTCCAATGCCGGATTTTTGTTGGCTAAATTGATTTTCATTATAGCGAAAAAGGCGGGCAATGTCAAATTTAACATAAAGTTTACAAATTGTTAAGGGATAAGTATTTTTCTGTGGTTGAATCCCGGGAACAAATCTGTTACAATAGTTCTGTTCGGGCATTATAAGAGGTTTATAAGGCAGTATCGCGGGAAAGCCTGCGATATGCGGGAATGAGGTAGAGATGAAGTTAACGGAAAAGATATTTGGAACACACAGTCAGAGGGAGCTTAAGCGTATATTGCCCATTGTGGATTCCATTGAAGCTCTGCGCCCCCAGATGATGGAGCTGACGGACGAGCAGATGAAAGCGAAGACAGAGGAGTTTAAGGGACGCCTGGAAAACGGGGAGACTCTGGACGACATTCTGCCGGAGGCTTACGCTCTGGTGCGGGAGGCGGCCAGAAGGGTGCTGAAGACAGAGCATTACAGAGTACAGTTGATGGGCGGCGTGATCATGCATCAGGGCCGTATCGCCGAGATGAAGACCGGTGAGGGAAAGACCCAGACATTTTTGCTGCCTGCCTATTTGAACGCGCTGGAAGGCAAGGGCGTGCATGTGGTGACGGTCAATGATTACCTGGCCAAACGTGATGCGGAATGGATGGGCCAGGTACACGAGTTTCTGGGGCTGACGGTGGGAGTGGTACTTAACAGTATGACCCCGGAAGAACGGCAGAAGGCCTACCGCTGCGATATCACCTACGTGACCAACAACGAGTTGGGATTTGACTATCTGCGCGACAACATGGTGATCTACAAGGAACAGCTGGTACTGCGCGACCTTCATTTTGCCATTATAGACGAGGTGGACTCGGTGCTCATCGACGAGGCCCGGACGCCGCTTATCATATCCGGCCAGAGCGGCAAATCCACGGCTCTGTATGAGATGTGCGACATGCTGGCCCGTCAGATGAAACGGGGCGACGACATGCAGCAGTTGTCCAAGATGGACGCTCTGATGGGGATTGTGCAGGAGGAGACGGGAGACTTTATCGTCAACGAGAAGGACAAGGTGATCAATCTGACGGCGGCAGGCGTGGAGAAGGTGGAGAAATTCTTCCATATCGACAACTACGCCGATCCGGAGAATCTGGAGATCCAGCACAATATCATTCTGGCGCTGCGGGCCCACAACCTGATGTTCAGGGATCAGGACTACGTGGTCAAGGACGATCAGGTGCTGATCGTGGATGAGTTTACCGGACGTATCATGCCGGGCCGGCGCTATTCCGACGGTCTGCACCAGGCCATTGAGGCGAAAGAGCGGGTGAAGGTAAAGCGGGAGAGCAAGACGCTGGCCTCCATTACGTTCCAGAACTTCTTTAACCTGTTCGACAAAAAATGCGGCGGTACCGGCACGGCGCTGACCGAGGAAAATGAGTTCCGCGATATCTACGGCATGGACGTGGTGGAAGTGCCCACCCACAAGCCTATTGCCCGTATAGACCGGCAGGACGCGGTGTACAAGACCCGCACCGAGAAACTGAAAGCCATCGTGGAGGCTGTTGAGGAGGCTCATGCCAAGGGACAGCCCGTGCTGGTAGGCACGATCACCATCGACGCCAGCGAGGAGCTGAGTAAGCTGCTGAACAAGAGGGGTATCCATCACAAAGTGCTGAACGCCAAATTCCACGAGCTGGAGGCGGAGATCGTGGCGGATGCCGGTATCCACGGAGCCGTGACCATTGCCACCAACATGGCGGGCCGTGGTACGGATATCAAGCTGGATGAGGAGGCGAGGGCCGCGGGAGGTCTCAAGATCATCGGCACGGAGCGCCATGAGTCCAGGCGTATTGACAATCAGCTGCGGGGGCGTTCCGGCCGTCAGGGAGATCCGGGTGAATCCAAATTCTATATCTCCCTGGAGGATGAACTGATGCGGCTGTTCGGTTCCGAGCGCCTGATCAGCATGTTCAACGCCCTGGGTATTCCCGAGGGACAGGAGATCGAGCACAAGGCTTTGACCAACGCCATCGAGTCCGCCCAGAAGAAGATAGAGAACAATAACTTCGGCATCAGAAAGAATCTGCTGGAGTACGACAGAGTCATGAGCGAGCAGAGAGAGATCATCTACGACGAGAGAAGACGCGTTCTGGACGGCGAGAGCATGCGGGACGTGATCTTTAAGATGATCACCGATATCACGGAAAATGCGGTGGATATCTGCATTGGCGATGAAGGCGACGCGGACGAGTGGGATTACAACGAGCTGAACACGCTGCTGCTGCCCACGGTGCCCATTGAGCCTGTGACCAGGGAGAGGGTGAACAAACCCAAAAAGAACGGCCTGAAACAGCAGCTTAAGGAAGAGGCCGTCAAGCTCTATGAGTCCAAGGAGGCGGAATTTCCGGATCCGGAGGCTATTCGTGAGATCGAGCGGGTGATCCTGCTCAAGGTCATCGACCGCAAGTGGATGGATCATATAGATGACATGGATCAGCTGCGCCAGGGCATCGGCCTACAGGCTTACGGTCAGAGAGATCCGCTGGTGGAGTACAAGATGAACGGCTACGAGATGTTTGATGAGATGACCCAGAACATCAAGGAGGAGACGGTGCGCCTGCTGTTCCATATCAAGATCGAGCAGAAGGTGGAACGTGAGCAGGTGGCCCAGGTGACGGGAACCAACAAAGACGAGACCCTTGCCAGGACTCCCGCCAAGCGGGCGGCGGCCAAGATCTATCCCAATGATCCCTGTCCCTGCGGCAGCGGCAAGAAGTATAAGCAGTGCTGCGGCAGAGCCGGAAAATAAAACAGACTCAAAAGCAGAACTTATAACAGAACCTAAAATATGTCAAAACTTAAAATGTGAAAGGCGGTGACGCAAAGTGGTAGAATTAGATTCTATGAAGTCAGAACTTTTGACTTACGAAACTCCATTAGCGGAAGTGAGGGATTCACTTTGACCTGGCTAACAAGGCCAAGCGGATCGAAGAACTGGAGAGGGAGATGGAAGCTCCCGGTTTCTGGGACGATCCGGACCGCTCCAACAAGCGGATGAAAGAACTGAAAAACATGAAGGATACGGTGGAGGGTTTTCGCAAGCTGGAAAACCAGTACGACGATATCCTGACCCTGATCGAGATGGGATATGAGGAGGAGGATGCCTCCCTGATTCCCGACATTCGGAGCGAATTGGATGAATTTATCGGGGAATTGGAGGAACTGCGGATCGGCACGCTTTTGTCAGGAGAGTACGACAAAAATAACGCGATCCTGAAACTGAACGCCGGAGCGGGCGGCACGGAGAGCTGCGACTGGTGCGGTATGCTCTACCGCATGTACTCACGGTGGGCGGAGCGCAAGGGCTTTTCACTGGAGGTGCTGGACTATCTGGACGGGGATGAGGCGGGCATTAAGTCGGTGACTTTTCAGGTCAACGGCGTCAATGCTTACGGCTATCTGAAATCGGAAAAGGGAGTGCACCGCCTGGTGCGCATCTCCCCCTTCAACGCCCAGGGGAAACGCCAGACGTCCTTTGTATCTCTGGATGTAATGCCGGATATTGAAGAGGATCTGGATGTGGAGATCGACGAAAAGGATCTGCGCATTGACACCTACCGCAGCAGCGGCGCAGGCGGCCAGCACATCAACAAAACTTCCTCCGCCATCCGGATCACCCATATTCCCACGGGAACAGTGGTGCAGTGTCAGAATGAGCGCAGCCAGTTCCAGAACAAGGACAAAGCCATGCAGATGCTGAAAGCCAAGCTGTATCTGCTTAAGCAGGAGGCCAATGTGGAGAAACTCTCGGATATCAGGGGAGAGGTCAAGGATATTGCCTGGGGCAATCAGATACGCTCCTATGTGCTGCAGCCCTACAAGCTGGTCAAAGATCTGCGCACGGAGGTGGAGAGCGGTAATGCGGACGCCGTGCTGGACGGGGCGCTGGATCCCTTTATCAACGGATATCTGAAATGGATGAGCATACAGGGGAGAAAGGCGCAGGAGCAGTAAGAGATTAATTATTTATACGGGATCATACAAAGCAGAAAGCCATGTCAGCATATACCAACATGGCTTTCTTGCCTGTGTAAAAACCGAAAAAGGCTAACCTTTTTGGGATAGGGGATTCATGATATCAAGGAAAAAGCACGCATACGTCATCTGTATATAAGGACTGAGCCACAATATACCGATACCGCAGGTCAACACAGCCAGCAGGATCAGAGGAATGAAACTCACCTGCAAATAAAACAGGCGTCCTTTATGGCCTCGCATGATCCGTGCGCTGCTTTGGAGCAACTGTTTGGCCGTGTAGTCCGGAAAATCCAACAGTAAAAAATAGCACTGTGAAAAAACCAGAGAAAATATGGTGCTGGCCGCCAGGGCAATAGAGCCAAGCAGCAAAGCCGCCATCAACCAGCCTGTTTCTTTGGTCTGTCCGAACATGCCATTACAGATCTGGCAGGGCAGGAACAGAACAAAAGAAACAACGGTAAAAAACGCGGAGAGACTCATGCATTTTCCAAATTGTTGTCCTCTGAAACCATAAAACAGGCAGCCTACGTCACAACTGCGCTTGCAGGCTATATTTAAAAAGAACAGAGCGTAACCTGCCGAAAAAATATTGGTAAACAGAGAGACCACAGCGCTTGCCGACAGAGAGAGTATACCCGCCGCCACGGAGGAAAGATCCAATCCCATAAGAAAGAGCGATACAAAGCTGTTGGAGATCATGTTCAGGGTTGCGGTGATTATGCCGCCCAGAAATATGATCAAAACAGCGGAGCCGAAACGCCCTTCCAGCAAATCTTTTGCCCGGGTCTTTAACTGAGAGGAGGTCATATATTGTACGTCCATCTTTTCTCGTTCCTTTCTTGACTCATTCGGTGGGGAAAAGTTCGTCCAAGTCAATGCCGTACGCCCTCTCAAACAGATCGTCGTAACTCTCGCCATACATACTCTCGGAATACCGATTTAACATATCCCGATAATCCGGATCGCGCATCATAGCGGGCATCATGGAGAATACCGCGCCATAGACCAATACGGAAAAAACAAGTCCAACACAGGAGGTTGCAATACCGGCCATTGCCATGGTATCCATCCGGCGTCCCTTCCTATAAGAGAGGACTGCGAAAAGGATACCCAGCGCTCCGAGAGGGAGCGGCAGTATGGCTGTACAGATACTCGCCAGAGAACATATACCCAGAACCAGCGAGGCAACGGTAAATGGATTCCTGCGCGGCGCAGGGGAGTTCTGACGATAATCCATAATAACTATACTCCTGTTTGTCCTATCAATATATCCGATTTTTTATATTCTATCACGAATTCGACAGAAAAGCAATCATTTTCTTTCTTGAAATGTAGGCAGTGTATCTGTTATAGTAATAGGGACAGGAAAAGCGTATGTGAGAAAGAAAAAAGAATGTATTTTATAAGAAAGGCAAGGACATTTTATGGATATTTTACAGACGATCAAAGAAGAACTGAAAGTGGAGAAATGGCAGGTGGAGGCGGCTGTCAAGCTGATCGACGAGGGCAATACCATCCCTTTTATCTCACGGTACAGAAAGGAGGCCACCGGCTCTCTGAACGATGAGCAGCTGCGGGATCTTTATGAGCGCCTGCAATATCTGCGCAATCTTGAGGATAAAAAGCAGCAGGTGCTGGGCAGCATAGAAGAGCAGGGACAACTGACGCAGGAGCTTAAGGACAGGATCCTGGCGGCCCAGACTCTGGTGGCGGTGGAGGATCTGTACCGCCCCTACCGCCCCAAGAGAAAGACCAGGGCCAGCGTAGCCCGGGAGAAGGGACTGGAACCCCTGGCCCAGACCATTCTGGCGCAGGAGATACAGATCCCGCTGGAAGAGGAGGCGGAGAAATACGTCTCCGGGGAAAAAGGCGCATCGTCGGCGCAGGAGGCTTTGCAGGGAGCCATGGATATCCTGGCGGAGCAGATATCCGACGAGGCGGATCACCGGGCATACATACGCCAGGCCACTTTTGACGAGGGAACCGTCAGCAGCGAGGCCAAGGATGAAAAGGCGCAGAGCGTATATGAGATGTATTATCATTTTGAGGAGCCGGTGAAAAAGATTGCCGGACACAGGGTGCTGGCCCTGAACCGGGGGGAGGCGGAAAAGATGCTGACCGTAAAACTTACGGCTCCCACAGAGCGCATTCTCCGCTATCTGGAAAAGCAGACAGTGAAACGGGACAATCCTGTGACGACGCCGGTGCTTAAGGAGGTGTGCAGGGATGCCTATGAGCGGTTGATAGCGCCTGCCATCGAGCGGGAGATCCGGGGTGACCTGACGGAAAAAGCGGAGGACGGGGCTATCTCCGTATTTGGAAAGAATCTGGAGCAGCTGCTGTTGCAGCCGCCCATCACGGGCAAGGTGGTGCTGGGCTGGGATCCAGCTTTCCGCACCGGCTGCAAGCTGGCGGTGGTGGATGCCACCGGCAAGGTGCTGGATACCAAAGTGATCTACCCCACTGCGCCGCAGAATAAAGTGACGGAGGCCAAGGCGGAACTGAAACGCCTGATCTCCAAGTATCATGTGGATCTGATCTCCGTGGGCAACGGTACGGCCTCCCGGGAGTCCGAGCAGGTGATCGTGGAACTGCTGAGGGAGCTGGACCGTCCGGTGCAATATGTGATCGTCAACGAGGCCGGAGCCTCCGTGTACTCCGCCAGCAAGCTCGCCACGGAGGAATTTCCGAATTTCGATGTGGGGCAGAGAAGCGCCGCCTCCATTGCCCGCCGGCTCCAGGACCCTCTGGCGGAGTTGGTGAAGATAGATCCCCAGTCCATCGGCGTGGGGCAGTACCAGCATGACATGAACCAGAAAAAGCTGGGTGAGGCTCTGAGCGGCGTGGTGGAGGACAGTGTAAACAAAGTGGGGGTGGATCTGAATACCGCCTCCGTATCCCTGCTGGAATATGTGTCCGGTATCAACAAGACCATTGCCCGGAATATCGTGGACTACCGCGAGACGAACGGCCGTTTCGCAAACAGGAAACAGCTTTTGAAAGTGCCCAAACTGGGGCCCAAGGCCTATGAGCAGTGCGCGGGTTTTATGCGGATACTGGATGGGGACAACCCCTTAGACGCTACCAGCGTGCATCCCGAATCCTATGAGGCGGCGCTGAAACTGCTTGACAGGCTGGGGATGACGGTAGAAGATGTGCGGGAGGCGCAGAAGAAGGCGGCTGCGGAGAGAGCGGCGGGAAGAAAGGCCGGGGGAACCGCGACGTCGCAGCGCCCCGCCCAGAGAAAGCAGAGCCGTGGGATCCAGGTCAAAAATACCGATACGGCTATGGGCAAGGCCCTGGCAGCGGCCATGGGCGGTCTGACTTTGGAGGATCCCGGAAAAGGCGCGGGGGCACAGGGCAGAGCGAACAGTCCAGCGCCGGCCGGCGCCGCGTCGGGGCAGCAGCAAAGCGGCAGTCTGGAAAAAAGGGTGAAAAACAAAGCGGAGCTGGCACAGGAGCTGGGCATCGGCGAGATCACGCTGACAGATATCCTGAGAGAACTGGAGAAACCGGCCCGCGACCCCAGAGACGATATGCCCAGACCCATCCTGCGCAGCGATGTGTTGGATATGAAAGACCTAAAGCCGGGCATGGTGCTGAAAGGAACGGTGCGCAATGTCATCGACTTCGGCGCTTTTGTGGACATCGGTGTACATCAGGACGGGCTGGTACATATCTCCCAGATCACGGATAAATATATCAAACATCCGCTGGAGGCGGTCAGCGTGGGAGATATTGTGGATGTGCAGGTGCTGGACGTGGACCTGCAGAAAAAGAGAATCTCCCTCACGATGAAGATAAAAAAGGAAGTTCCCTGATATCCGGCCTATCTTCTGGCTTTGATGATGGGACTTAATGGTTTGTAGATCAGCATGGTGACCAGAGAAACGCTGCCGCCCTTGATCAGATTCAGGGGAGCCACACAGCAGGCTACAAAGCTGATGATACTTTCGCCGTTCACAAGAGGATTGATCTTCGCTCCCAGCGCCAGGATACTTTCCAGCGGCATGCCGTAAAGTCTGGAAAAGGCCGGCAGCAGATAGACGGCGTTAAAGGCGGTGCCGAACAGGGTCAGGATCAAGGTTCCGATGACACAGCCTGCCAGAGCGCTCTTCTTACTCTTTTTAAAATAGTAGATGACGGAGGCCGGCAGGATGAAACTGCAGCCGATGACAAAATTGGCCAGATCTCCCACAAAGGCGGTGCTGGTTCCCTTGATCATGAGTTTCAGCAGGATCTTAACGGCCTCTATCAGCACGCCCACCACCGGACCAAAGGCGAAAGCCCCCACCAGCGCCGGCAGTTCGCTGAAATCCAGTTTGTAGAAATCGGGGGCCAGAAAGGGCAGGGGGAAATCCAACAGATGCAGGATCAGAGCGATGGCTGAAAACATCGCGGTCATGGTCATCTTCTGCGTAGACAGGGTGCGCTCCCTGACGCCGTTTTTTCGGTCGGCAAGCTTTTCCAGAGCCAGAGCTGCCAGAAATATAGCTATGGCGATCAGGAGAAACTCCGCCGCAAACAGGGCGTTGGCCTTTACGTTTTCGATAAAATTGTTCATGATTTTTCCTCACTTTCCGCTGCATGCCGCAGCCTGTGTATTTGGTTGTAAGGAAAGTCTTTCGCGTAAAAAAAGCCCTGCTTTTGCGGAAAACCGCAAAAGAGCAGGGCCGATTCGCATGATATGCCGGCCGGTGTCACACACCCGCCTGTTTCATGTTCTTCTTCCATCCAGACTATACTGTTGGTACCGGATTTACACCGGTTCAGCCGTGGCGTTACCACCACGGGTCGCGGACTGGTATGCTGCCATACATCACCGCCAGTAGGGAATTGCACCCAACCCTGAAGACTCACCTTATTGGCAATAGTATAACGCCGCTTTCCCTGTTTGGCAAGTCTTTTTTTGGTCTTGCATTTTGGATGTTGCATTTTGGACGGCATCTGTTTATAATCTAGGTAGTCAGACAAAAGAAACACAAAAGAAACTAGGGAAGGATACGGGAGAGCATGAAAAAATTTTTTAAAGAGTTTAAAGAGTTCGCGGTAAAAGGCAATATGATGGACTTGGCGGTAGGTATGATCATCGGCAGTGCGTTCACCAGCATTGTGAGTTCTCTGGTCAATGATATTTTTATGCCTGTGATCAGTATTTTTACAGGCAAACTGGACTTTTCCAATCTGTTCATCGCACTGGACGGAAATCAATATCCCACGCTGGCGGCGGCTCAGGAGGCCGGTGCGGCCACACTCAGCTACGGCAGCTTTATCTCGGGACTGATCAATTTCCTCATTATGGCCTTTGTGGTATTTCTGATCGTAAAAGCGCTCAATAAGCTCAAAAAAGAGGAGCCCAAAGCGGCGCCCACCACGAAAAAGTGTCCGTTTTGCAGGAGCGAGATCGCCCTTGAGGCCACCCGGTGCCCTCACTGTACCTCCCAGTTGGAACAGTCGGAGCAGTAGGGACGTGCTATAGAATAATGTAAGACGCAGTATGCGGGCAGAGGTGGATATGATAGAATTTGACGTAAAGATAGAGGCGTGTGATCTGTACAATTATATGATGGCTCATGCCTATGGCAGCGCCTCCGGCCTGATCGGCAGCTGTTTTGGCGCGCTGATGGTAGTGATTTTCGGCCTGGATCCCGGACAGTGGATATTTTTGGTCTGCGGCGTGATCCTGCTTTTGTATCTGCCGGTGAGCCTGAAACTGAAGAGTAAGCAGATCGCGCTGACCAACCCGTCCTTTCAGAAACCGCTGCACTATACGCTGGACGAGGAAGGGATCGCCGTCTCCCAGGGGGAGACAACGCAGCGGCAGGCCTGGGCGGATCTGTATAAGGCCACGGCTACGGGAAAAAGTGTGATTGTGTATACCACAAAGGTCAGCGCGGCTATCTTCCCCAATCGTGATCTGGGGGAGCGGCGGGCCAGCGTGGTGGAGATGATCAGTACCCATATGCCACCGGGCAAGGTCAAAATACGCGGCTGACGCGCGGGAAAGAGGATAATTTGGCGGAAACAGAAAATAGCCGGGTATGGGAGAGCCATAGCCCGCAGGAGACATTTTCCATAGGGGAAGAGTTGGGACGCCGGGCTGCGGCGGGGCAGGTATATACCCTGATCGGGGAGCTGGGGACGGGAAAGACCGTGTTTACCCAGGGCGTTGCGGCAGGTCTGGGAATCCCTGGCCCGGTGAACAGTCCCACTTTTACGATCATGCAGGTGTATGAGGAGGGGCGGCTGCCCTTTTATCATTTTGACGTTTACCGTATCGGCGATCCGCAGGAGATGGAAGAGATAGGATGTGAGGAGTTTTTTTTCGGGGAGGGGGTCTGCCTGATCGAGTGGGCTGACCTGATCCCGGAACTTTTGCCTCCCGACCATGTGCGGATCACGATCGAAAAGGATCTGGAAAAGGGTTTTGACTACCGCAGAATAGTGATGAAAGAAGTGAGACGGGCATGAAGGTACTGGCAATAGACAGCTCCGGCATGGTGGCCAGCGTTGCTCTGGCAGAGGATGATGTGCTGCGGGCGGAATTTATCATAAATGACAAAAAGACCCATTCCCAGACTTTGCTGCCCATGCTGGAACAGCTCAGGCAGATGATCGGTCTGGAGCTGGATACGGTGGATGCCATTGCCGTTGCTGCCGGGCCGGGCTCCTTTACCGGGCTGCGTATCGGCTCAGCCACGGTCAAGGGTCTGGGACTCGCGCTGCAAAAGCCGTTGGTGGAGGTGCCCACTCTGGAGGCGCTGGCCTACAATCTGTACGGTACGGACCGGCTGGTATGCCCCATGATGGACGCCCGCAGGGAGCAGGTATATACGGGACTCTATGAGTATGTGCGGGAAGGGGCCTGCGGCGCCGGTTCTCCCGGCAGCCTGTCAGGGCCGGGCGGTATGGAGGAGCGGGAGAGATATGAACTGCGCGTCCTTAAGGATCAGTGCGCGGTGGAGGTGGCAGAGATCGTGGAGCAGTGCAACCGGCTTGGCCGGGAAGTGATCTTTCTGGGAGACGGCGTACCGGTGTACAGGGAGCAGATCCGGGAGCGGATCAAAGTGCCCTATGCGCTGGCTCCCGCCCATGTAAACCGCCAGCGGGCGGGCAGTGTGGCGGCTCTGGGGATCCTGTACGCATCCCGGGGGCGGACGGTGGACGCAGGGGCGCACCAGCCCATATATCTGCGCAAGAGCCAGGCGGAGAGAGAAAGGGAAGAGGCGGATGGTCATACGGGAGCTTAGACCGGAGGATGTGGAGCCTCTGAGCGCTATAGAGGCAAAGGCTTTCTCCATGCCCTGGTCGGCGGCGGATTTTGCCCGACTGATACAGGATCGTCACAGTCTGTACCTGGTGGCGGTGGAGGATGGCCGGGTGGTTGGCAGCTGCGGCGTGACCAATGTGTCCGGGGACGGGGAGATCGACAATGTGGTGGTGGACGAGGCGTACAGAAACCGGGGGATCGCCACGGCGCTGCTCGAGGAAACATTGAGAAGGGGACGGGCCATGGGCGTAAGGGCGTTTACGCTGGAGGTGCGGGTGAGCAATGCGGCGGCCATCCATGTCTATGAGAAGGCGGGCTTTGTATCCGAGGGGATCCGCCCCCGATTTTATGAGAAACCCACGGAGGACGCAATGATTCTGTGGAAAAGAGACAATTAGAGAGTGTTCCAACAATTCCCACGCCAATTCGACAAAAACCGTGCTACAATGTATGCGGATGCACGAAGGTAAGAGACTTTGATTGGTGGAGGATAGAGGATGAAACGGGATAATAAAATTTTTTGCAATTGTTGCGGAAAAGAATTACAGCAGCGGGAGGATGTGGTTCGGGAAGGATATTTTTCGGCGGACGTGACCTTCGGCTATTTCAGCAATAAGGATGGCCTGCGGCATCGCTGGGATCTGTGCGAAAACTGTTACGACACGCTGACGGGCAGTTTTCAGATTCCGGTGGAGGAGAGCGAGGAGAGCGAACTGGTGTAAAGATTGTCTGCCGCCGCCATCCCACGGATATGGATAGGAGACGGCGATGCTGGATGTATGTTTGCTGGGAACGGGAGGAATGATGCCCTTGCCTTATCGGTGGCTCACCTCCCTGATGATGCGCTATAACGGAAAAAGTATACTGATCGATTGCGGTGAGGGCACACAGATCGCGCTGCGGGAAAAAGGCTGGAGCCCCAAACCCATCGATATCATATGTTTTACCCACTATCACGCGGACCATATCAGTGGCCTGCCGGGCATGTTACTGACTATGGGCAATGCGGAGCGGACCGAGCCGCTGCTGCTGGTGGGGCCCAAAGGACTGCAGAGAGTCGTGAGCGCGCTGCGCTGTATTGCCCCGGAACTGCCCTTTGAAATCCGCTATGCGGAGATCACGGAGCCGGAACAGATATTTTCCTTTGAAGGATTTCAAATTGAGGCTTTCAAGGTGAATCATAATGTGTTATGCTATGGATATAGCCTGGTGATCGACCGCATCGGTAAGTTTCAGCTGGAGAAGGCCCAGGCGCTGGGCATCCCCCAGAAATGCTGGAGCCGTCTGCAAAAAGGAGAGAACCAGGAAGTGGACGGCCGCGTCTACACGCCGGACATGGTGCTGGGGGAGCCGCGTAAAGGGTTAAAAGTCACCTACTGTACGGACAGCCGGCCCACGGAGAGCATTGTGGCCCATGCCAGAGGCGCGGACCTGTTTGTCTGCGAGGGGATGTACGGGGAGCCCGACAAGCTGGCCAAGGCCAAAGAGAACAGGCATATGACCATGTATGAGGCGGCGCGTATGGCCAGAGAGGCGCAGGTGCCGCAGTTGTGGCTGACACATTACAGTCCGTCCCTGAACCGTCCGGAGGAATATATGCAGGAAGTGCGAAAGATATTCCCCGCCGCCGTGGCGGCCAAAGACGGAAGGAGCGTGGAGCTTAATTTTCTGGATTAGGAGCGGCGCATGAAAACAAAAAAGGGCAAATTTACAACCCAGACAACCATAGTGGTCATGGTACTCATCGTAGCGGTAGTGGGATACTACTGCTATTTGGTGAACCGTTCAAACCGCCAGGTAGAGGAGCGCACTCTGACAACGGTGGAGAATATCCTGCTGCGGGATCTGGAGAATAATTATCCCCCCACCCCCAAAGAGGTCATCCGCTACTACAACGACATTATCAAATGTTTTTACAATGAAGAATGCAGCCAGGAACAGCTTGAGGAGCTGGCGCTCAAGGCCAGGGGGCTGTACGACCAGGAACTGCTGGATCACAACGCATGGGATACATATATCTTTAACCTGGAGGCGGAGATCCAGGATTTCAAGAACAACAATCGCAAGATCTCCAATATTTCTCTGGCCGCCAGCACGGATGTGGACGAGTTTACCAAGAACGGCTACAAGTTTGCCAAGATCCGCTGCGGATATAATATCCTTCAGGGGAGAGACGCCTCCTCCACCATACAGGTGTATCTGCTGCGCAAGGACGGCGACGGGCACTGGAAGATATACGGATGGGATCTGGCGGAGAATGTCACAGACGGCCGGGAATAGGGCTGAAAGTATGGGTGTCTCACATCCATTGCTGATTGAAACAATGCCGCAGGCACAGCCGGCGGTATGCGGGGAAGAGGTAAGCTTAGAAGTAAAATTTCCAAATACATATTAAGGAATATCGCAGGCGAAACCAGCGATATTCATGAAGAGGTAAGTATGGAAGAGGAGAAGGATATATATATACTGGCCATCGAGAGCTCCTGCGACGAGACGGCGGCAGCGGTGGTGAGAAACGGCAGAGAAGTGTTATCTAACGTGATCTCCACGCAGATAGCACTTCATACTTTGTACGGGGGCGTGGTGCCGGAGATCGCTTCCCGCAAACATATCGAGAAGATCAACCAGGTCATAGAGGCGGCTCTTGAGGAGGCGGGCACCGAGCTGCGACAGATGGACGCCATAGCCGTGACCTACGGGCCCGGCCTGGTGGGGGCACTTCTGGTGGGCGTCTCGGCGGCCAAAGCCATAAGTTTTGCCACCGGGATCCCCCTGGTGGGCGTACACCATATCGAGGGCCATATCAATGCCAACTATATCGAACATAAGGAGCTGGAACCGCCCTATGTGTGCCTGGTGGTGTCCGGCGGGCACTCCCATCTGGTGGTGGTGAAGGATTACGGAGAGTATGAGATCATCGGACAGACCAGGGACGACGCCGCAGGGGAGGCCTTTGATAAGGTGGCCCGTGCCATCGGTCTGGGATACCCCGGAGGTCCCAAGATAGACAAAGTCTCCCGGGAGGGCAATCCAGACGCCATTCCTTTTCCGCGGCCCAAGCTGGCGGAAAATGTCTACGACTTCAGTTTCAGCGGCCTCAAGTCGGCGGTGCTGAACTATTTAAACGGCTGCCGGATGAAGGGGGAGGAGATCTGTCAGGCGGATGTGGCGGCCTCCTTTCAGAAAGCGGTGGTGGAGGTGCTGGTGGAGCATTCCATGCATGCCCTGCGGGAATACGGTTACGACCGGTTTGCCATTGCCGGAGGCGTGGCCTCCAACTCCGCCCTGCGGGAGGCTATGGCCAGGGCATGCCGCGATAATAACATACGTTTTTATTACCCCAGTCCGGTGTACTGTACGGACAATGCCGCCATGATCGGCGTGGCCGGATATTATGAGTTCATGCGGGGGATCCGCAGCGGCCTGGATCTGAATGCTGTGCCCAATCTGCGGCTCGGCGCGCGAGAGACTTTTTAAAGAGGTATCTTTATGGATAAAAAGAGATGTACCGCCGTGATCCTGGCGGCAGGCAGCGGTTCCAGGATGCACAGCGCCGTACCCAAACAGTTTATGGAACTGGAGGGCAGGCCCATGATCTGGTATTCTCTGGAGGTCGTGGAGCGTTCCTCCATCATTGACGACTGTATCCTGGTGACAGGGGCGGGGGATATTGCCTACATGCGCCGGGAGATCGTAGAAAAATACGGTTTTTCCAAGGTGAGCTGCATCACGGCGGGAGGCGGCCAGCGTTTTGAATCGGTGGCACGCGCTCTGGAGGTATTGGAAAACAGAGAGCCGTCCCGGGGGGACGGCTATGTATTTATTCATGACGGGGCAAGGCCCTTTCTGACAGAGAAGATCCTGGAGGATACCTATGCCGCCGCGTACGCCTACGGCGCCTGCGTGGCAGCCATGCCGTCCAAGGATACCGTCAAGCTGGCGGACCCGGAGGGCTATGCCTGTCAGACGCCCAACAGGAACAGCGTATGGCTGGTGCAGACTCCCCAGGTATTTGAGGAGCGTATGATCTGCGAGGCCTATCGCATGCTGATGACCGGGCTTTCTTCGCTGGAGGAGCAGGGGATTGAGATCACGGACGACGCGATGGTGGTGGAGACTATGCTGCACCGTCATGTAAAATTAGTCCCTGCTTCCTATGAGAATATCAAAGTGACCACGCCGGAGGATATGAAGATCGCCGCGGCTCTGCTGGCGGGCAGACAACCTTAAATACGGCCGCGCTGCCCGGGGGCCAGGACTGCGTACAAATGGCCGCTGTATTCTCCAAACAGGTTCTCTTCCTGCTTTTTCATAAAGACAGTCACATCATCTTCCCCAAAATACAACTGAAAATGTATGCTGCCCACGCTGGTATCCAACAGATGCGTGCGGATATAAAAGGTGTGTTCATCCAGCCACATACCGCTGGAGGCGCAGAACATATCATAGACCGGGAAACGGCAGGGGATCACCTCGTCCAGCCCGAACGGCAGGCGGCAGGGAACGGTTCCCAGCGTAAAACGCAGGACACCCGACTCGGCGGACAGCTCCAGAGACAGATCCGTGAAAGGACTGTCCCCCTGTACTCTGTAAATCTTTCTCTGTATTCTACAAGCGTCTGTTTCCGCATCCAGAAATCCTCTCCTGTCGGAGAACCGGGGCGTCTGGGCACAGCCGCCTCTGAGAGAGGGGCTGCAGCTCCGGGAAAAGATGTGGGATATCGGCTCCATGCGCAGCCGGGCAACCCGGTCCTGCAGTTTTTGACGGTCAGCCTCAGAGATGTTGTTTTCTTCTGTCGCCCCGTCCAACAGCGGGGGCAGCAGAAAGCGGTGAACGGCGTCGTAGAGCTGTTGATTGGCCCCCTGCATCCCCTGGGTGTCGGCGGTGGTCACTACCAGCAGCTCCAGAGCGGGATAGCAGAGGATCAACTGTCCTCCCATGCCATAGCAGACCAGCGCGCCGTGCTCCCCATGCCAAAAAGAATAGCCATATCCCTGACACTCGGCGGCGATGGGGCCTGTGACCGCCGTGGCGCTCTGCCAGGCCAGCGCCTGCATGAGCAGATCTTCCCGTAACAGCTCTTTCCCGTTCCAGCGCCCTTTCTGCAACAGCAGTTTTCCCAACAGCACCAGATCTTCCGCCGTGGCCATGAGCCCGCTGCCGCCCATGGAATGACCGAAGGGATCAGTCAGCATATAAGAGTCTTCACTCCATCCGATCTCCCGCAGCATCACGTCTTTCAGGTAGTCCAGCATGGGTCGGCCGCTCAGTTTCTGGGCGAGAGCGCAGAGCGTGTGGGAAGAGCTGGTATCGTAATGAAAGACTGTTCCGGGCTTGTGGGTCGGCCTGACCGTGAAAAAACTTTCTACCCAGTCCAGCGACATATCAAACTTGTAGGTGGTGGAGGCATGACAAGTGCGCATCATCAGCATATCTCTTACCGTGGTCTGCAAAACCCAGGGGTGGGTATCCTGATTTATATACTCCGGAAAGTATCGGCAGATGAGATCGTCCAGCGAGAGGGCGTTCTCCTCGCAGAGTTTCAGTATAGCCAGCGCGGTCAGATTTTTGCTGACGGAAAACATGCGGTGGAGCTGCCCCTTGTGACAGGGGGCGTAATAAGCCTCCAGCTCTGTTCGTCCGGAGAGCAGGATATGAAGGCTGTGCAGCGGAATGTGTGTCTGCCGCAGATGATCCAGCAGATCTGACAGTACTGAGGGGGATATGCGGTTCTTGGACGTTGGACAGTTATTTGTGCTTTCCATGGGTATCACTCTTCCTTTTTGATAAAGATCCCGGCAGATACATGCCGAAATCTGCATATTTATTTGATTTTAACACGGTCATTACTGCTTTTTCAAGGGCTTTGCACCGGATGGAAAAATGAAAGCGATTACATAAAAATGGAAAAATGCAGAGAAAAAATTTGTCAAAGCGCTTTCATATCAGAGCAAATAGCAGCAAATGGAAAACGTCACAAAATAATGACACAAAATGCCAAATCACCAGAAAAGCCTGAAAATACTGGGAATTTTCGCACAGTATGAGAAACGTGCATCCATGCCTGAGCTTCTTATATAGATTCTTAGAAACACTGCGTTGGACATGTACATGAAAGCGCTTACGTAGATTGACGCAGGAAAAATGCACATATCATAGCACAAAAAAACAGCACAATTAACAAAAAAAAGCAAAAAAACAATGTTTTGAGAAAAATGACTTGTTAAAGTGCCCAATGTGTGCTAATATATACATACCGTCAGTGATGGAACGAACGGCGGGACAGGTAAAAAACCTGTAAACACTTACATTTTTAGGAGGAGGATACATTACTATGAAAAAAGCAAGTAAGTTTGTTGCATCCCTTCTGGCAGGGAGCATGGTTTTATCCATGGCCGCCTGCGGAAACGAGAGTGGCAATCAAGAATCAAGCAGCACCCCTCAGCAGTCTACCACTGAGTCTACACCTGCGGCCGGCAGTGAGGACACAACTCCCGCCGAGAGCAGCCAGCCTGAGGCAGAACCTGCAGACGAGGTTGTGAAGCCTGATAAGATCAAGGTTATGATCGATGGTACCGTACCTACCCAGGAGAACTATGGCGATGACTTCTGGAAGAAGTACACCGAGCTTACCGGCGTTGAAGTGGAAGTGATCCAGCCCGACCATGACGCTTATTATGATGTGGTTGGTCAGACTTTCGCTGGTAGAGATTGGCCGGATGTTATCATCCTGTCTTCTACCTACTATACCGGTTACGCCTCTGAGGGCGCTCTGTGGGATATGACCGACGCATATGCCAATTCTGATCTGAAAGCCCGCCATGACGCCAAGGCTGGCAGCGACACCGTTGTGGACAGCCTGAGAATCAACGGTTCCCTGTATGGTATGCCCGCAACCCACGGCAATGGCTGCGTTACCTATGTAAAGCAGGCCTGGCTGGACAACTGCGGTATCACTTCCGTTCCCACCAACTATGAAGAGTATGTGGCTATGCTGGATGCGTTCACCAACGGCGATCCCGATGGCGACGGCACCAATGGCAACACCTTTGCGGTAGCTGCTGCAGGTTTTGTAGGTAACGAGGCTCCTTACACCAACTATCTGGCCGAGTTCTATCAGGACGCTTATCCTTCCTTTATGCAGGATGCAAACGGCAACTGGATCGACGGTTTCGAGACCGATGCCATGAAGGCTGCTATGGGAAGACTGGCTGACGCTTATGCAAAGGGATATATCGATCCCACTACTCTGACCAACGGTACCGGTGACTGCCGTAACAAGTTCTACAGTGATGAGTTCGGCGTATTTACCTACTGGGCAGGTACATGGGCTAACAACTTAAAGACCAATCTGGAAGCCAACGGGCTGTCCGGCGATCTGGTTGCTCTGCCTCCTATCGCGGAAGTAGGCGCTTATGTAGACCGTATCACCCCCGCATGGTGCATCACCTCTACCTGTGAGAATCCTGAGGGCGTGTTCAAGTATTTCATCGAAGCTATGCAGGATGGCGGCGACGTGCAGTTCCTGTTCACCTATGGTGTAGAGGGCAAGCATTGGTCCACTGCTGCTGAGACTCTGTGGGCTGACGATCCCGATAAGGCCAAGACCTATGAAGAGGGTCAGTTCCATTTCCTGCCTAACGCAGAGAAACCGACCACCGCTTATACTAAGGCTCATATCGATCCCATGCTGGCGCTGGTTGATTTGGAAGCACCTGAGAACAGTGTGACAGAGACTGCCAAGGCTGCACAGGAACTGTTTAATGCAAACTGTAAGCCCGCTTTCATCGTTCCTTCAACCGATGAGATGAGCATGTACAACGGTGATCTGACCACTCTGAAGAATGAGCTGATCGCTAAAGTTACTATGGGTGAGATGTCCATTGAGGACGCTTATGCTAAGTATGAGGCTGACGGCGGTGCAGAATGGTCCAAGACCATTGTTGATTCCCTGAACGCTCAGTAATTTGAACTGATCAAGGTTAGCAAAAAGTAGAATTTGTGGAGCTGTGGAGTGATCCATGGCTCCGCATATTCATAAATGTATGGGCGATTATTTTTTTTAGAAGAGGAAGAGCAGATATGAAGAAGACGAAAACAGTGGTTCCGAAGCAGAAAGTCAGCGGTGCGAAACTCCGGGCCAAGATTTATAAGTACAGGGGATTTTATCTGATGTTTCTGCCTGTGCTTATTTTTGCTTTAATATTTAGCTATCTGCCAATGTTTGGTATTGTCCTTGGTTTTACCAATTATAACGGCATCAAGGCACCGACTTTTGTCGGCTTTAAGAACTTTGAGAGAATGTTTAAAATGGCCAATTTCTGGTCAGCTTTTACCAATACGATCGTGATCAGTCTGGTAAAGCTCATATTGACGACACTGTTTGCCGTGGTAGTGTCCCTGTTTTTGAACGAAATTGTAAATCTGCATTTTAAAAAGGTGGTTCAGACGATCATCTATCTGCCCCACTTTATGTCATGGGTAGTGACGGCATCCATTTTCTCGTTGATCCTGGCTCCCACAAACCATGGTCTGGTGAATACTTTCCTGGTGAACATCGGCGTGTTGGATTCAAACAGTATGATCTATTTCCTGGGGTCGGAGAAATGGTGGCGATTTGCGTATTACATAATTAATATTTGGAAAGAAACCGGTTGGCAGACCGTTATATTTATGGCGACGCTGGCTGGTATCAATACAGAGTTGTATGAAGCGGCGGCAATTGATGGCGCTGGCCGGTGGAATAAGATGCGTTATATCACTTTCCCCGCACTGGCTAACACCATATTGACCGTGTTTATCCTGAATCTGGCAAAGGTTATGAACCTGTTCGAGTCCGCGTTCGTCTTGCAGAATGATGCGGTGCTGGGTACGGCGAACGTGCTGGAGACTTATATTTACTATCAGACTTTCAACAGCGGTGCTATTCCGAACTATGGATATACCACGGCTATCGGTTTGTTTAAGTCGTTAGTTGGTTGCGTGCTGGTACTTGTCTGCAATCAGTGGAGCAAGAAAGTACGCGAAGGCCGCGGAATCGTATAGGGAGGAGGAGACGGATATGAAGACAAAGAAGAAATTTCCGGTTTTCCGGATTATCAATGGCCTGATCTTTATCATTCTGGCGTTGATCATCATCATTCCTATGTGGAAGATTTTGGTGGACTCATTTGATTTAAAGACCGCGTATGGTATGAAAATGTGGCCTGAGAAATTTGGCTTGGACGGTTATGTTTCTGTGTTCAGGAACCCGACCCTGTTCCGGCCGTTGGTAATTTCTTTTATTACCACGATTTTGGGTACTCTTTTAGCGTTGACTTTGTCCACTTTGGGCGCTTATGTGTTGATTCAGTGGGAGATGCCAGGCAGAACATTTTTTGCAAATTTCCTGCTGTTCACAATGATATTCAACGGCGGTATGATTCCTACTTATCTGGTGTTGAGCTCGTTGCACCTGACCAACACTCTGCTGGTAGTTATCCTGTTCCCAGCATTGAATGTATATAATCTGGTGTTGATGCGCAACTTCTTTGAGGGTATTCCTCAGAGTTTGTTTGAGTCGGCGACGTTGGACGGCTGCTCTCCGATGCAGACCTTTATCCGCATTGTGCTGCCCATGTCCAAAGCGGCACTGGCGTCCATCGGTTTGATGTATGCCGTGACCTACTGGAACGATTATACCCACTACAAATTGTACATCACAGATTCCAAATGGTACAATTTCCAGATGAAACTGCGCAGCGTTATCATGGGCAGTGATCTGCCTCAGGCAAATGGCGACGCTACCGAGAATACGGTTAAGAACGCAGCTATCATCGTGGTCATCATTCCTTTTATGATCCTGTATCCTTTCCTGCAGAAGTACTTTGTGAAAGGTGTGAATATCGGCGCGGTAAAAGAGTAAGAGCACATAAAGGCGGGATATGCAGGCAAGGGAAACTTCGGTTTCCCTTGTTTTGCCGAATATTTCCCTAGTGTTTGATCGGGATTTATAAGAAGGCGTTCGACTCTATGAATTATTTCTGCGAGCAGGAGACATACCTATGAACACTATTTTTTGGGCGGGAGATTCCACCGTACAGACAAATGATTACTCGACCTATCCACAGACCGGGATCGGGCAGGTCTTCTCTCTATTTATAAAGAAGGATTACCGGGTGGAAAATCATGGCAAGAACGGGCGCAGTACCAAAAGCTTTATAGAGGAAGGAAGACTGCGGGAAATAGAGGGACGGATCGGGGAGGGAGACTTTCTCTTTATTCAGTTTGGGCACAATGATGAGAAGGCTGAAGATCCATCCAGATATACGGAGCCCTTTTCAGAATTTGTGAGCAATTTGGAGCGCTTTATCTGTGTAGCCAGAGAGCATGGGGCTCATCCGGTGCTGATCACCCCTCTGGAGCGCAGGAGGTTCGATGCCGAAGGGCGGCTGGAACCCAGTCTGCACAGGGAGTATGCGGCGGCGATGAGACAGACGGCGGAGAGAAATGATGTGCCTCTGATCGATCTGTGCAGTATGAGCCGTGAGGTCTTGGAGCAGGCAGGGGAGCGTGAGAGCAGAAGATGGTATATGTTTTTCCCGGCAAGGGCATACCGGGAGCATCCGGAGGAGTCAAAGGACAACACCCATCTGCGCTACGAGGGAGCCGTGTTGTATGGCAGTCTGATCGCCGGAGGACTCAGGACATTGGGAGGGATATATGGGGATCTGCTGACGGATTTTTGATATCGCAAATTTTTCCATAATTCTTTTAAAAAGTTGTTGACAGTGCCGGGCTTTTTTGTTATCATATTCCTTGCCGTTGAGAAAACGGAGCGAAAAGAATGGCTCGCTATAAACTATTGGAGAGATATCGAAGTGGTCATAACGAGGCGGTCTTGAAAACCGTTTGTCCGCA
>CAZGVI010000019.1:0-69891 GCA_964529395.1 uncultured Acetatifactor sp. | reverse complement strand
TGAGGTACCGGTTTTGATGATATTGCAGCTTTTGATAATGATTTTACCAAGGATGAGACAAGGCAGGGAAGATGGAGAGCCTTTATCAAAAAGAAGAAAGCACTTGTGAAAATTGAATTTGAAGAAACTATGCAACTACTAAAAAAATTATTGCTGCCCATCGTGGATTCGATTTATAATGATAATTCCTTTGAACAGACATGGAATAAAGAAACAAAAAGCTGGATGTAACCTTATAAGCGATCGGAGCAAGGGCAAGCCTGTGTGAAACTGTATAAAGGAATAAGGGGGAGCCGTATGGAAATACAGGATAAGTCCATAGAGGAGTTGGAAGACTATCATTGAGAGGATTCAGATTTTGACTCATATGTTGTACAGACCTGCCAGAGAGCAAGGAAAAAGCCGCTCTCCCAGTTGTCGGGGGAAGAGGTACGCCTGCTGCTGGGACAGAAGATCGGATTGCGCTGGCTCATTCCAGCTGCGCTTTCCATTGTAGACGATGATCCTCTCGTGCAGATAACGTATTTTGAGGGGGATCTGCTGCTGCAGCTGTTTCGTCTGTCTGATGAGGACTGGGAACACAACAGAGAGGATTTGGAGTGTTTTCGAGCGATCATCCGGGAGAATCTTTCACTGATTCGATCCTGCCGTGAGATACCGGACGAATTGTTGGCAAAGTACAAAATCACCCGGTTTTGAGACAAAATTGACAATAGAGGGAACAGAAAAAATATGCTATAATTATAAAAATACTTTGTCCCTTTATGCGGTCAGAAGAAGTGCATGCAGAAGGGCGTTCAAAAACCAAGAGAGGATGTGCCAAAGATGGAACAGCAGAGAGACTTTTTTGAGGAAAACAATCGTAAAGTATGTAAGAAACTGGCAAAGGTACTGTTATGGATGACGCTGGTGTTTCCGATCCTGTTTCTGGCTACCGCTGCGGGAGCGTTTCAGATACAGTATTCGGATCTGGCGGTATTGTCCGTGATCGGCTGTATATGTACGGTGGGCCCCACGGTGCTGCAGAAGGCGGGGGTCCCCACAGGTGTGATGAGGTATGTCAGCGTGTTGGCCGTCGGCTTTATCGTTATGCTCTTAGGAGGCAATTCCGCCATTGGGATCTATATGACATATGGCTTGGCTATGCTGTTCAGCTGCATGTTTTTTGACAAAAAATTTACCCTTCGGATCTCCATTGTGAGTTATTTTTTCCTTCTGATTTCCCTGTTTTTGCGCTCGCTGAATGTGCAGCAGATCGAGTATCCCACAAATATGGAATGGTTTTTGACCCGCTCCATGGGATTTACGATAGAGCAGGTGGTCATGTCGGTAGTGTTTGTCAATATTGCCGGCGCCTCGAGAGCGCTCTTGGAAAACCTGCACAGCGCCGAGCAGGTGGCGATGGTGGTGGAGACTTGCGGTAAGGTGTCCTCCGAATTGGTGGAGATGACGGAACAGCTTGTGGACAATATGAACGAGTCAAGGAGGGTCAACCAGTCTATCGTCAGTTCGGCCCAGGATACCACCGCAGACTGTAACAGGAGCCTGCAGCATGTAAACGGTATGCAGAGTTCTGTGGCGGAGATGGTGAGATCCATCGGCGCGATAGACGATCGGACGCGGGAGATGCTGGAGATTTCAGACGATATCTGGCAGCGTATGCAGCATTATGTGAAAGTCATGGATGATGCGGTGGAGAGCATGCGGGATATTGAGGAAACCGCCGGTCTTACAGGGGAGTCTGTCCAGCATCTGGAAAAAGTCATTGGGGAGATTTCGGCTTTTACCAGCGAGATCACCGATATTACGGCGAAGACAAATATGCTTGCGCTGAATGCGTCCATAGAGGCGGCGCGTGCCGGAGAGCATGGAAAAGGCTTTTCGGTGGTGGCGGAGCAGATCCGGGTGCTGGCGGAGAATTCCAAACGTGCCAGCGCCTCTATCAGATCCGTGGTGGATAATGTGCTCGCCATGCTGGATCAGGTCAAGATGTCAAACGAGCGGAACCTTGTGTCGGTCAATTCAGGTATTATGCGGATTTCCGACGCGAGATCCGAGGCGCAGGAGTTGGGTCAGCTGCAGGCGGATTCCCGTGGAAAAACAGAGCAGATCGCACAGAGCAGCAGTCTGACTCAGGAGCACAGCAGGCAGGTGCATGAGATGGCGGAGAAAATGGCCGAACTGGTGCAGAATTCACTGGACCGCGCGGATTCCATCGTGGAGGAAGCAAGCCATCAGGAGAAGATCACGGATATGACAAGCCAGACCTTTTCCGGTGTGGATCAGATGGCGAGAAAGCTGTTTGAATTAAGTCAGCTTGAGAAGGCCAGATAAATATTTGAGGTTGTACGTGGGTTTGTATGGCGCAGAGCAATATCAGCTCTACGCCATATATTTTGCCGTATTTTCAAATCGGGTATTGTCATCCGCGGGAATTCGTGTTAGTATACAGTGGAAAGCACAAGATTTCAGGGGCCTTTGCCCATTTGGCGCGGATTGCGCATCTATTGAACTTCTATGTTCTCGTAAGAAATCCTGCTTTTATTACCCAATCAATTTTTCATAAGCAGGAGCGGAGCATAAGGTTTTTGCGCGGACTCTTTCTCCTGTAATACGGACAAGGAGGATGCGCGGATGACGCAAAGACAGGAGACAGAGGCGGCAAGGGAGACCGCGGGACGGGCGGAGGAGAGCTCTCTGCCGCAGGATTACAGGGATGTGAGCAACCAGGAGATATTTAAGAACCATGTGCTGTGCGCGCAGTTTTTGAGAGATTACAGCAACTGTAAAGCATTGGAGAATGTGCAGCCGGAGGATATTGAAGATATATCGGAGCGCTTTACCAGCATTATGGGCACGAAGGTGGAGGGGGACACTGTCAAACGGATACGGCTGAAAAATCCGGACGGAGAGGAGAAAGAGATCTACGCGGTGTCGCTGATCGAGCACAAGAGCGATGTGGATTATGATGTGGCAATGCAGCTTTTGCATTATATCAGCAACATCTGGAGAGACTACGCCAGAAACCAGCGTTACCAGACGGAGGGCGGAGACTGGGTGGATGCCAATAAAGCTAAAAGTTTCCGCTATCCCCCAATCCTGCCAATCGTGTATTATGAGGGGAAAGGTAAATGGACCGCGGGCACACAACTGCGGGACCGGGTGTTGACTGTGGAGGGGATGGAGACATATATACCGGATTTTGCCTATCGTCTTGTGGGGATCAGAGATCTTGACAATAGGGAATTGCTGGATCGGGCGGATGAGATGTCATTGATCATGTTGCTGAACAAGACCCAGACGGCGGAGAATCTGCACAAAATGCTGGACATGCCTGTGGAGGCGGTCAACCGTATTGTCGATAAATCGCCGGAACATGTATTGGAGATCATACTGGACGTGGTATATCTGCTCTGCCGTAAAGTAAATTTGTCGGGAGACCAAACCCATGAAATGTTGTCTCGGTTAAAGGAGGATCGAAATATGGGCTACCTTTTTGAGAATATGGATCATATTGATATCCAGGAGGAAAAACGCAAGGCCGAGGAGGAGAGACGCAAGGCCGAGGAGGCAAGACGCAAGGCCGAGGAGGAAAGACATAAGGCCCAGGAGGCCCGGGAGGAACTGGAGCGTGTCAAGGCGGAACTGGCTGCGGCGTTACAGGAACTGGAGTACTACAGGGCTGGAAAGGAGAGGGAATAATATGAGTGTCAATGGAATCTCTCATGAACGATATGAGCATATGGAGGAACTCTCCGGACAGTTGGAGGAGATATTAACGGAGCTGTTTTCGGCGGCCCATCTGGAGCCGGGGGATATCCTGGTGATCGGCTGTTCCAGCAGCGAGGTGGCGGGCAGCCTGATCGGTACCTACTCCAGCGAGGAGATCGGCGAGTGCCTTTTTCGCACGGCCTACGCGTCCTGTGAGAAGAGAGGGATCTATCTGGCCTGCCAGTGCTGCGAGCATTTAAACCGCAGCCTGATCGTGGACAAGTCCTGTATGAAAGAGTATCGCCTGACCCGGGTCAATGTGGTGCCCCAGCTAAAGGCAGGAGGCGCTTTGGCCACGGCGGCCTACCGCGGCATGCGGGAGCCGGTGGCAGTGGAACAGATCAAAGCCCAGGCGGGAATAGACATTGGAGATACATTGATCGGCATGCATTTGGAGGCGGTGGCGGTACCGGTGCGCACCAGCCGGCAGAGGATCGGCCAGGCTCATGTGGTCTGTGCCCGAACCAGAGCCAGGTATGTGGGAGGCAGCCGGGCGGCATATGATGAAAGCCTGGCGAACTGAGGGAATGCGGGTCGCTTAAGGTCGTTTCTCACAGGAGGGAAAGACTGGTATGAAAGTGGACAGACTGGTTGGAATACTGTCGGTGCTTTTGCAGAGAGACAGCATAACGGCCCCCGAACTGGCGGAACGTTTTGAGGTATCCAGACGAACCATCAGCCGGGATATCGAGTCCCTGTGCAGGGCCGGCATCCCCATATGCACAAGGCAGGGAGTGGGCGGAGGTATCTCCGTTATGGAGGGCTACCGGCTGGATAAAACGCTGCTCTCCACAGGGGAGATGCGGGAGATATTGGCGGGGCTTAGAGGACTGGACAGCGTGAGCGGCAGCAGGCATTATGCCTGTCTGATGGAAAAGCTGGGGGAGGAGCCTGCCGGACCCATCAGCGGGAAGGATTATATTCGGATAGACCTTTCTTCATGGTACAAAAGTTCTCTGTCTTCCAAGATCGGGAAGATCCAGGCCGCCATAGAGGGCAGAAAGCTACTGCGTTTTCTTTATTACGCTCCCAAGGGTGACAGCAGCAGGAGCATAGAGCCTTACTATCTGGTGTTCAGATGGTCAAGCTGGTATGTATGGGGATGGTGCCTGGAGCGAAGAGATTACCGTCTGTTCAAGCTGAACCGTATGGAGGAGGTGGAGGTGTCCGGCCAGAGCTTTGTCCAGCGGGATTTACCTGAGCCGGATCTGTCCGATGCAAGAATATTTCCCGGCGGTATCTCTGTCAAGGCGCTTTTTTCGCCGGAGGTGAAATGGCGTTTGATCGAGAGTTTCGGCCCTCATTGCTTTACACAGCGTGAGGACGGAAGGCTGCTGTTTGAGGAGGAATACACTAATGAAGACGCTCTGATCTCCTGGCTCATGGGATTTGGAGATCAGGTGGAAGTGCTGGAGCCGGAATCTGTCAGGAACAGGCTTTTTCATATGGCGGAAAATATGGTTCGCGCCTATGGGATTAAGGGGAAAAATATTTCTTCGGACGGGCGCTGATATATATTGACAAACAGGTTTACAAGGTGTAGACTAAAAATGTAGTTTACACCTTGTAAACCTGTTTGCCTTATAGGAATGATAAGCATTATGGCAATGACGAGTGCCATAGCGGCGGGCAGGAGAAGAGGCGGCATCCGGCGGACAGCCGTTTCAATGGGATGGAGGAGTGTATAAAATGGAAGAGCTGAGATTGGCAGAGACAGAACTAAGATTTACAGAGCTGGTGTGGAGCCGGGAACCGCTGACGTCGGGGGAACTGGTACAGCACTGCGAACGGGAGCTGAACTGGAAAAAATCAACCACATATACGGTACTGCGCCGTGTATGTCAGAAAGGGATCCTGCAGAATGAGAATGGCATGGTGACGAGCCGGATGACCCGGGCGGAGTATGAGGCCATGTGCAGCGAACAGTTTTTGCGGGACAATTTTGACGGTTCTCTGCCGCGTTTTCTGGCCGCGTTTATGAGCAGGAAAAAGTTGAGTCAGAAACAGATCGCGGAGATACAGCAGATGATCGACTCCTATGAGGAGTAGAGGGGAGGGAGTATGGACGCATGGATCGTTTTACAGATACAGATCAGTTTGATAGTCCTGCTGGTATTGTTGTTGAGGGCCTGTATGTCCAAATTGCCCAGAAGATGGTCATACGGGTTGTGGATCATAGTGTTTCTGCGGCTGTTGATACCGGTCAGTGTGGAGAGTCCTCTGGGGATTCTGCCCGGAGAAGAATCCTTCGGCTGGATCCGGCGGCAAGCGGCTGTGGAGGAGGCGCGGAGACTTCCGGACGGGGCGCTGGAGGAGACTGGACAGCAGCTCTCCGCAGACGGGAATGAAAGAGATATATCGGCCAAGGAGCAGTACCCCTTTGCCGGGACTGATGGCGGGGAGCGCAGAGAGACGGAGCCTGCTGACGGAGCGTATGACGGCGCGGCTCTGGCGGGAACGCAGGGGTATTCCTGGCCGGCTATAGCTTTTCTGACAGTGTGGCTTGCGGGTCTGACGGCGATGCTCGGGTACAATCTCCATACTCTGGTTCAGATGCGAAGGCGGCTGCGGACGGCCGAATGGCTGGAGAGGGAACTGTACATATGCCCGGAGATAGAGAGTCCCTTCGTCATGGGGCTCCTGCGTCCCAGAATCTATCTTCCCACAGGTCTGGAGCCGGAAAAGCAGGCCTACATCATATGTCATGAGCGGGTGCATATCCGGCGGGGAGATCATCTGGTCAAGGGAATGGCCTTTCTGCTGACGGCTTTTTACTGGTACAATCCTTTTGTCTGGGCAGCTTTCTGCATGTTGGAGCAGGACATGGAGATGAGTTGTGATGAGGCCGTGGTAAAGAGTATGGGGAGTGAAGTCCGAAAGGCCTATTCCCAGTCCCTGCTGGACTATGCGGCGGGCAGAGAGGGCGCTGTGGCGGCCCCGCCTGCCTTTGGGGAGCATGGCGTCAAACAGAGAGTAAAGAATATCCTGTCTGAAAAAAGCTATAAATGGTGGGGCACCCTGGCGGGGGTCTGCCTATTGGCGCTGGCAGCGTTCCTGACGTTCACCGCCAGGAGGGGAGCGCAGCAGGACACGAGGCGGGAAGAGGTGCGGAAAAAGCTGGCGGAGGGCGTGGTATTCCAATCCTTGCAGCCGGAGGGGAACGAGATGGGGGACATGCCCGAATATAAGCCCGGCGATCGGGTGGAAGAACTGCCGGGGGAATGTTATGAGCAGATCTATGGCGGGAACGGAATCTTTTATCTGAATACCCGTTATGGCATCTATCGAAAGGAGGAGGGGGCCGAGGGCACTGTCTATACCTGCCTGTATCCCCGTTATATCGGTTGGCCGCAGCCCCATTCCCTGTATCCCAGGCTGACTCTGCACCCCAATCTGGAAAAACTGTTTTTTGTGACGGATTCGGAGTATACCGAGGAAAGTCTGGATTGGTGGGACGATTGTATCGTGAGTCTGGACCTGCGCACGCTGGAGACGGAGATCGTGGCGAAGGATGAGGGGGAAGATCCGCCGCAGGTCTGGTTTGACCGGATCGACGCGTTTTACGGCATCCGCCCGGCGGAGAAAGTAAAGGGCAGCGAGTGGGAGGATATGGTGGCCGACTGGGGCGATGACCTGTTGGAGCAATATGAGCTGGTGAGGAGCCTTAAGATGGACGTGGCGGACTGTCCCGGCGATGAGACGATAGAGGTGTATGCCCTGAGGGAGGACTCTGAACTGACCGGTACGTATGGCGGAGTGACGCGGGTGTTGGACGGCCAGGGGAAACTGCTGCTGACGGAGGTGGCCAATCTCCCCATGTTGGGACATAATGCCCTGTATGTAGGCAACCGGGACGGGCAGGACTTCCTGATGAATTTTTATCTGGAGGACCGGGGAACCTATGGCGTATACCGTTATGAGGTGTATCGGCTGACAAAAGAGGGCGGGATAGAGCAGATTGCAGGGTCGATGTTCGATTGGGATTATGATGAAATGCTGGGAGAGAATGCCCGGCTGTACAATGACCGGGTATTTCGCGAATGGGCGCAGCAGCTGCAGGATTATATGGAGGCCGGCCAGTTACTGATGAGTACGCTGGAATGGGAGCTGGAGACAGATCCTACAGTGCGTCCCTACCGATATAACTACGATTCTTTGAGCCGTGGTCATGAGGGAGAGGGCCTGAAGGGGCGCGAGTTTTTGTATTTCCAATTTTGACGGGAAGGGTCCCAGGCGGTCATGAGGGAAACCCCTCGCACATTAAACAAATCTTAAAACGTTCGCTATTCCATATCTTTTATTTTTCCTGTATAATGGTTAAACAGGCAGTACTTTTGGTCTGCGGGATATAGAGTCCCGCAGACCGGAAAATTCAGGCCGGGAGAATGCTATGTATCATATACTGCTTTGCGATGATGAGATAGACATTGTAAATGCGCTGGAGATCTATTTAAACCAGCCGGACTATTGTTTTTACAGGGCATACGACGGACAGGAGGCGGTGCGGATCGCCAGAGAACAGGATTTGCAGTTGATCCTGATGGATGTGATGATGCCCCGCATGGACGGTCTGGAGGCCATGGACAGGATCCGTCAGTTTTCCAATGTGCCGATCATACTGCTGACAGCCAAAGGGGAGGATATCGACAAGATCCTGGGCCTGAACGCGGGGGCCGACGACTATATCACCAAACCCTTTAATCCCATGGAGGTCAGCGCCAGGGTCCGTTCCCAACTGCGGCGCTATATCCAGCTTGGCAGCGGCGAGCGCAAAAAGGGGACGTTACGGATCGGCGGGATCCAGTTGGATGACATCTGCAAGGAAGTGCTGCTGGACGGGGAGGAGATCAGTCTGACCCCCACGGAATACGAGATCCTGAAACTGTTGATGGAGCATCCGGGGCAGGTTTTTTCCCCGGCGGAGATCTATCAGAAAGTGTGGAAGGATCAGCCCATCGGGAGCGAGGGCACAGTGGCGGTGCATATACGGCATCTGCGGGAAAAGGTGGAGATCGATCCCGCGGATCCGCGGTATCTGAAAGTGGTGTGGGGACAGGGATACAAGATTGAAGGGGGCATGGGAACATGAGAAAAAAGGGCCTTTTGCGGGTTTTTCTCTGTCTGGCGATGGCAGTGTCCATGGGAGTGGCGGTTTTGTGTACCACGTCGGGGATATGCTGCCAATGTCTGGATCGTTTTTTGCAGCAGGACGACAGTCGGATATTGGCGCTGGACAATCAGGCACAGATGCAGGCCCGGGAGGTGATGCGTCTCTATCTGTCCGAGGGGATGGGACAGGTGCAGGCTTATGCGGAGCGGGAGAATGTGAGTTATGTGATCATTAAGTCCTCGGGCAGACGCCTGGGTGGAAATTACAGGACAGAGAATGCGCAGCAGATCCAGACGCAGAACGGACAGACACTACAGTACGATTTCTGGTTTTCGGGGACAATGCGGGAGGAACCGCTGCGGGTTCCGGAGGCTGTTGCGGAGTACAATGTGAAGATCGCCTTTCTGACCGCGGAACAGGTCATGGCGGCAAAGATTCATCTGGAGGGAGTGCCGGAGGATCTGCAGCAAACGAAGAGGGAGCTGTTTATCATGGCCGGAACCGCTCTGGCGTTGACGCTGGCTGGCCTGGGAGCGCTTATATCCGGACGCGGGGCGGCGCGCACCCAAAAGAGGGCGGCCTATGCGGGGAGATTTTTTAGACTGCCGCTGGAAAAGCTGATACTCTGGTGGGTGGCGGCCGTACCGATATGGCTGTGGGGCCGCTGGCAGCCTTTCATATGGAATATTTCTCTTGACTGGGAGAATGGCCTGAACAACAGCCTGTACGTGCTGGGACAGAGTCTGTGGAGAACGTCGCTGTGTTGGTGGCTGCTGGGAATCCTGCTGTTGGGTTTTTTATTGCATCTGTCGGTCTATATCACATGGCGTCCGAAGAAGAATAGCTGGATCGTCAGGATGATAAAGGCGCCTGTGAAAACCTGGAGACAGTTATCCTGGTTTCATAAGGTACTGGCGGTGTTATTGCTGTCCTTCGCTCTGGAGGCAGCAGGCATCGCTTTGGCGCGGCATGAGATCATGGGCGCCGCGGAGCTGGGGACATTGCAGAGCAGGCTGTCCGGCTGGAGCGGCTGGGTGGTCTGGGGACTGTGGGGAGTGGAAAAAGCGGTGTTGGCAACGCTGGCTCTGCGCATTGCCGACAGCACCATGCGTCTGAGAACCTCCGGCCGGGAGCTGGCCGCAGGGAATCTGGGATACCAGATCCCTCTGGAGGGAATGAACGGAGAATTATTGGCCTTTGCGCAGGATATGAACGCCATATCCTATGTAGTCGCCGCCGCGGTGGAAGATCAAATGAAAAGCGAACATTTGAAGACGGAGCTGATCACCAATGTGTCTCATGACATCAAGACGCCTCTGACCTCTATCATCAACTACGCCGATCTGATCTGCAGGGACCCGCTGGACAGTGGGAAGACCACGGAGTATGCCCAGGTGCTGTACCGGCAGTCCACCCGTCTGAAAAAGCTGATAGAGGACCTGATGGAGGTATCCCGGGCGGCAACGGGCAATGTGGAGGTACATCTGGAAAGATGCCAGGCGGGAGTGCTGCTGAGCCAGATCATGGGAGAATACGAGCAGAGGCTGCAGGAGAAAGGACTGGATCTGATCGTAAAACAGAGTCAGGAGTCCGTCTGGATCATGGCGGATACCCGGCTGCTGTGGAGGATATTGGATAATCTGATGACCAATATCTGCAAGTATGCCCAGAGCGACACGAGAGTGTATCTGCTCCTGGAGATACAGGGAGAGCAGGCCGTGCTGACCTTCAAGAATATATCCAGCCATCCTTTGGATATTGACGCGTCTGAACTGATGGAGCGTTTTGTGCGGGGAGACAGATCCAGGCATACAGAGGGGAACGGTCTGGGGCTGGCTATCGCCCGGGAACTGACGGAGCTGCAGGGCGGAGTAATGCGTCTTGTGACGGATGGGGATCTGTTCAAGGTGATACTGACATTTCCCATGGCGGATGCAGAGGCGGTGGAAATGCCCCTTTCCGTCACCCATTGACCGTAAAAAGGTCCCGCGAACCTGAAAATATTGAATTTTGGGGGATAGATTCCGGAAAAAACGCATATACTAGGCTAAAATATCATATGTGGTGTTTTCACCAGAAGGAGGACCCATGCAGGCAGAAACCTATCCCTTCGTAGTGCAGCCGCTGCCCTACGACTATGACGCATTGACGCCGATCCTGGACGAAAGAACTTTGCATTTTCATCATGATAAGCATTATAAGACATATGTGGACAATCTGAACGCGGTGCTGGCGGATTATCCGGAGCTGCAGAAGATGAGCCTGAAGGAACTGTTGACCAATTCAGGCAGACTTCCGGCGGCGGCACAGACCTCTATACGCAACAATGGCGGCGGCGTGTTCAATCATGAATTGTATTTCGGAACCATGCGCCAGCCCATGGGGCAGATGCCGGACGGCGCGCTGGCGAACGCTATAAACAGAGATTGTGGAAGTTATAATCAGTGGAAGGAGCAGATGAAACAGGCAGCTCTCTCCCAGTTCGGCTCGGGCTGGGCCTGGCTGGTGACGGATAAGGGAGGAAAGCTGTCCATCGTACAGACGCCCAACCAGAATGTACCGGATCTGTCCCAGGTGATGCCGATCCTGTTGGTGGACGTGTGGGAACACGCCTATTATCTGCAGTACCAGAATCTGCGGGCGGCTTATCTGGACGGTTGGTTCAACCTGATCCATTGGAAAAAAGTGGAGCGTCTGTACGAGGAGGCTACTCGGTCTTGAGATTTCATGCCAAATGCCTGGATGGATTCTGGAGAAACTTCTGCCGAACAGCGGAATTTTCAAACTACGTATTGGTGCGATATCGCAGGAAAAACTTGCGATACGCGGGGGTATATGAATGAACAACAGAAATTACCAGCGAGAGCTGGACGGTATACTGGATCGGATACCCAGGGGGGAAAAGTGGCTGTTTCTGCATAGCTGCTGTGCCCCCTGTAGCAGTTATGTGCTGGAGTATCTCAGTGCATATTTTCAGGTCACGGTATTTTACTTCAATCCCAATATTTCTCCCGACGGGGAGTATCGGCACCGGCTGGCAGAGCAAAAACGTCTGATCGAACGGTTTAACCGGGAAGGAAATCGGTATCCCATTCTGGTGCAGGAGGGAGAGTATGAGCCCCGGAGATTTTTCGATATGGCCAGGGGGCTGGAGGACTGCCCGGAGGGCGGCGAGCGCTGTGAGAAGTGTTTCAGGCTGCGCCTGGAGGAGACTGCCCGGCAGGCGCTGGCGGCGGGGGCGGACTATTTTACCACCACATTGTCCATAAGCCCGCTAAAGAACGCGCCGCTGCTTAACTGTATCGGGGAAGAACTGGCGCGTACATATGGCATCCCCTGGCTGCCTTCGGACTTTAAGAAGAAAAACGGGTATAAAAGGTCGGTGGAACTGTCTGCTGAATATGAGCTGTACCGCCAGGATTACTGCGGCTGTATATATTCAAAGGCGGAGAGGGCGAGCCGTAGGGACAACAGAGAGCACAGACAAAATTCCTCTGAAATATTAAATTAATTGTTGCCAGATACCGGGAAAAGGGCTATAATGAGCGCATACTTTTTGCGAGGAGTGTGCTTATGAAAAAGTTTTTGGACATGATATCGGAGGAGATGCAGGCTGCCTTTGAGGCGGCGGGATACGGAGAGGAGCAGGCAGGCGCCGCTCTGGGGCGCGTGACGGTGTCCAATCGTCCCGATCTGTGCGAATACCAGTGCAACGGAGCCATGGCAGGAGCCAAGAAGTTTAAGAAAGCGCCCATTGTGATCGCGGGCGAGGTCGCGGAAAAACTGCAAGGCAGCAGGGTGTTTTCCCAGGCGGAGGCAGTGCCCCCCGGCTTTTTGAATCTAAAGCTCTCGGAGGAGTTTTTAGGCGATTATGTCCGGAGCATGCGTAAGGCGGACAAGTTCGGGCTGGAGATGCCTGAGAACCCCCAAAAGATCGTTATTGATTACGGCGGAGCCAATGTGGCTAAGCCCTTGCATGTAGGGCATCTGCGCTCTGCGGTCATCGGGGAGAGCATCAAGCGGATCTGCCGCTACGCCGGGCATGAAGTTATCGGCGACGCGCATCTGGGAGACTGGGGCCTGCAAATGGGGCTGGTGATCGTGGGTATACAGGAGCGTCAGCCGGATCTGGTGTATTTTGACGACAGTTACGAGGGGGAGTATCCGTCGGAGCCTCCCTTTACGATAGCGGAGCTGGAGGAGATCTATCCGGCGTCCAGCTTAAAGTCCAAGGAGGATCCGGAGTATAAGGCCCGGGCCATGGAGGCTACGTATAAGCTGCAAAACGGTGTGCGGGGCTACCGCGCCCTGTGGCGGCATATGATGAATGTATCGGTGACGGACTTAAAGAAGGTCTATTCCAGCTTAAACGTGGACTTCGACTTGTGGAAAGGCGAGAGCGATGTGCGCGATCTGATCCCCGAGATGGTGCAGAACATGAAAGACGGCGGCTATGCCTATATCAGTGAGGGCGCGCTGGTGGTGGACGTAAAAGAGGAGACGGACACCAAGGAGGTGCCTCCCTGTATGATCCTTAAGTCCGACGGAGCGGCTCTGTACAATACTTCGGATCTGGCTACGATCCTGGAGCGCATGCGTCTGTATCATCCCGATCAGATCATATACCTGACGGACAAGCGGCAGGATCTGTATTTTGACCAGGTGTTCCGCTGTGCCCGCAAGACCGGGCTGGTGGAGCCTCAGACGCAGCTAAAATGGATCGGTTTCGGCACGGTCAACGGCAGTGACGGCAAACCTTTCAAGACCAGGGACGGCGGTGTCATGCGTCTGGAGACTCTGGTCCAGGACACCAAGGAAGAGATGCTGCGCAAGATCAGGGAAGGCAGAGAGATGAGCGAGGAGGAGGCCAGGGCTGTGGCGGATATCGTTGCCATATCGGCGTTGCTCTACGGGGATCTGTCCAATCAGGCGTCCAAGGACTATATCTTTGATGTGGACCGCTTTACCTCCTTTGAAGGAGACACGGGTCCTTATATCCTGTATACCATTGTGCGGATTAAATCTATTCTGACTAAGTATGTGCAGCAGGGCGGCAATCTGTCCGATGGGGAGCTTGAGATCCTGGCGCCCACAGGGCAGGCGCAGAAACAGATGATGATGCAGCTTACGGGTTTCAACGCCATGATGGAGAGCGCCTGTGAGGAGACTGCGCCCCACAAGGTATGCGCATTTATCTATGATCTGGCCAATGCGTTCAATCACTTTTATCATGAGACGCAGATCCTGTCGGAGAAGGACGAGGCCCAGAAAAAGAGCCTGATTGCCCTGCTGCTGCTCACCAGGGACGTGCTGGAGGACTGCATTCATGTGTTGGGCTTTGAAGCGCCGGAAAAAATGTAAGGGCAGTTTAATGGATAAGTTTTTTGTAAAAATGTGGTTGACAAACTTGCCTGCTCATAGTATACTAATCAAGTCGGCTGCAGAGGCAGCCGACTTTAGGGAATCTTAGCTCAGCTGGGAGAGCATCTGCCTTACAAGCAGAGGGTCATAGGTTCGAGCCCTATAGGTTCCATTGTGGCGAGATAGCTCAGTTGGCTAGAGCACACGGTTCATACCCGTGGTGTCGAGGGTTCAAATCCCCCTCTCGCTACTCTAAAAGTAAAGGCCCCCGGAAAAATCCGGGGGTCTTTTTTAAGCCTGATATATGACCAACGGCAATTCTGCTCAATTCCCATAGATCAGCACCCAACTCTTCATCCACCGCAGGAACGTATCCACATATTTGATAGAGACGGTGTGGCCCGACAATACCGGATAGAACAGGACGAACAGGGCGACGGCGGCGGCGGCGTACAGCCCCAGCGCCATATAGTATTTTTTCTCTGGCAGCATTTCCTTCAGCGTTACAGCGGCGTACATGATCATCAGCACCACGAAAGGTACGCTGGGGAAATAGTGATATATGAAAGTACATCTGTCCACGAGCGTCCAGGGCAGATACTGCGCCAGATAGGCAATACATAAAAACAGGGCGATACGGTCTTTTTTCCGGAAGACCAGGTACAGCATATAGACAAAGGCGGGGATACCCACCCACCATACCAGGGGATTGCCGAAGGCGCTGATCCCTTCCCTGGCAGTGTCACTGATAATGCCGGAGTAGTAGAAGATCGGGCGTATCATGGTAGGCCATTCATACCAATGGGAGGAATAGGCATGGGTGGAGTTTAAATTGGCATGGTAACTCAGCATATACTTCTGGTTGGCGAACATTTTTGCCCACAGTCCCGTTTCTCCTCCCACGAAGGGGATATAGGACAGCAGATAGATCGCGCCGGGGATCAGCACGAAGAAGACCACGCAGAACAGGAGGGTCTTGATGGTGTTGCCCCGGAAGGTAGCGATGATCTTTGAGTAGAGAAGCCCGTCCGGGCCGCCGGAAGGTTTTTTGAGAGCGAGGCGGTATTCCCGGTATCTGCGGTACAGCGTGAGGAAAAATATCACGGCCAGACCAAGCCCTGCGTATATGCCCGTCCACTTGCTGGCGATGCCAAGGCCCATGGCGATGCCGCAGGCCCCCAGAGGGATAAAGGTCTTAGTCAGCGGCGTGTCATAGAAACTCAGCCTGCTGTACCGGTACATGAAATAGTACATCAGCAGGATGAAAAAGGTCACGAACACATCTATCGTGGCAAGCCTGGTCTGGGCAAAGTGCATAAAGTCAAAAGCGAACAGTATGCAGGCAAAACCGGCCGCCATACGGTCTCTGCTGATATTTCGAGCCAGCAGATAGATCACCGGCAGCATCAGCACACCCAGCAGGGTCCCCATGAACCTCCAGCCAAAGGGATTCATGCCAAAGATGGCAATTCCCACGGACATAAGGATCTTCCCCAGGGGAGGATGGGTAGTTTCGTAGGTAGTCAGGCCGTGCAGGAACTCATAGGCTGTCCTGGCGTGATAGATCTCGTCGAAATAAGTGCCGTTGCGGAAACTGATGCCGTCTATGGGGAAAGTGTCATTTTCGTCAAACAGTTTCTGATGATCCGGGGCGTTGACCGGCATGAAAGGCGATCCCTGGGAGTCGGCCAGGGCCAGCTCCATTACGGAAGCCTGGCTGGAGTTGCAGGTCAGCCGCAGATAGCGGCAGTTCTCGGGCAGAGCCATGCGTCCCCAGGCAAAAACGCTGGACATGGTAAGCTGCCCTGTCTCCCCCACTGGCTGCCACAGGTCTGTCTCATAGGTTTTATATTCCAGAGTAAAGTTGCGGTTCTCATAATACCCCAGATACCAATACAGATAGGAGGCGGTCTGTTCCTCCCCGGTGTAAAGTTCGATCTGGTCGCCCTGCTGCAGCAGAGCGTCTGACTGGGGGGCTTTCAGGCTGCCCAGATCCCAGAACGCTACCAGACAATAGACTGCCATGATGGAGAACAGGATGATGGCGTCCTGAGCCAGAAAGGGCATTTTGGGTTCGCTGGCCGCGGGCTCGTAGGTGAAATGTCTGGGAGCGGCCTTTTTTCTGTGCCACTTGATCTGGAAAGGCAGCAGGAATGTAAAGGAGGACTCCCTGTCGGACACCTGTCGGATATCGTAGCGCGCCAGCGTAAAATAATAGGAGAGGCCGCATATGACCATACAGGCGGAGATCGTCAGGATCAGCGGCGCTTTTCTGTTATAGTTGGATGGATCATAAAAATACAGTATGTAAGCGGTATTGTAAAAATGAATGATCGTAAAACCAAAGAATCCCTCCAGAAATTCTTTTAAAGGCCGTACCGCGTAGGCGAACAGGATCAGCGCCAGCGCCGGGTACAGATAGCGTTCATGCATGCGGACCGAGAACAGGAACATGGAGATGATCAGAAAGCTGGCGGTGGTAAAATACCGGCTTTCCTTGTTCTGTGCCCGGAAAAAGAGAAAGGCGGAGAACAGAACGATCAGCAGGATGATGATAGTTCCCCAGGTCTGATAGCTGAAGAACAAAAGTCTCGTCTCCTGAGATATCCAGTTCAGACCGAACAGCCCCCACAGATTAAAGGCATTTACCGCCACATAGGGGTAGGAACCTAGGGTGGAGGTATATTGCATAAATACCAGATCCAGGCCGAAGGGCATACAGGCCAACACCATGCAGCAGATTACCGTAAGACCGGAAAACAGGTTATGGAAAAAATTCCTCCAACTGAAATCATACAGGATGACCCTGTCGACAATGCCGTAGAGCAGTACGGGAGCAAACACCAGAGTCTGGGGCTTAAGTAGCACACCGATTCCGAACACCACATAGGCCTGGGTCATCTTGTTCTCTGTCAGGAACCAGCACATCAAAAGCACGGTCAGCGTAAACACCGAGTCTACCTGCCCCCAGACAGAGGAATTTAAAATGATGGCCGGGTTGAACAGATACAATCCCGCCAGCATGACAGTCTGCTGTTGGGGCAGCTTTTTTGAGGCAATCTTATAAAAGAGCAGGGCGGTGGCCATGTCGCAGAAAATCGCTGGCAGTTTGAGCAGCAGCAGGCAGGGAGCCGACAGATAAGGAATCTTGAACAGGGAAAAGATCGCCCCTATTATATAAAGTACATAGACAAATCCCGGCGGATAATCCGCGAAAACACCGGAGGCATAGAAATTCTTGATGCCTCCCTCAAACGCCAGGTTGGCCCAACTGGCAAAGCAGGCCGTGTCCGAGGCAAATCCTTCGGAACTCCCCGCAAAGACGCAGCGCAGCAGAAAAGCTACGGCCAGCAGGATCAGAAACACCTTTTTGGGATCGTAGGAAGGCTTTTTGTCCATCCGGTATATAAAAAAGTACATCATACCCAGAAAAAGAACTGAAATTAAATGAACTGGCAGCATATGAAAATCTCCCCTCTTTATATGGAACCGGCGCGTTTGTCCACTGTCTCCGGCCCGACTGAAGTATATGGACAATTATAACAAAAAAATTCTCCGATATCAAATAAAAGATGACAAATTTATAAAAATGTGCTATACTTATCATAAAAATCAGAGGTAAGATTAGCCGGATGGAGGAGCAGCGGTGAAGAAAGAAACTTTGTTAAAGCTACAATATGCGGCGGGTATTCTGGTCTTGACGGCTGTCGTCACGTTTTCCGGTTATAAGCTGGTGATGTCCGTCATTTCCGACAGAAGAGCCGAGGAGGAGCATCAGCGTCTGTTGGATACCGTGATCGCGGAGGAGACCGAGATATCTATCATTCCGACTGTACAGACGGATGAGAACGGGGAAACTGTTGAAGTGCTGCCGCCGCAGTATCCGCCTTTGAATATCGATATGGAGACGCTGAAGGAGATGAACGGCGATTTCCGGGGATGGTTCTATTTCCCGGCGGTGGAAGTCAGCTATCCGGTGGTACAGGGCGAGGATAACAATTATTATCTTAAGCATTCTTTTGAGGATGAGAAGAGTAATTCGGGGAGTATCTTCATGGATTGCGGCGCGTCTCCGGATTGGAGCGACCGGAATACTTTTGTGTTTGGCCACAATATGCGGGACGGCAGTATGTTTGGAACATTTAAGAAACTGGTGGACGATCCCTCATTGCTGGAGGCCAATCCCCGTTTCTATATCTATACGGAAGACACTGTGTATACCTATGAGGTATTTTCTTATTATATGACGAAATCGGACAGCAACAGATATATGCAGTTCTCGTCGGACGAGAACTATGACCGCTATACGGAGTGGGCGGTTGAAAACTCCAATCATCCGTTCGATGTGGATCTGTCGGAGCGGCCCAATATCGTATCTCTGTCAACCTGCTACGGTTCGGCTGGAACCTCGAGAAGAGTTTTGATCCATGGCGTGTTGACATTGACCGAACCATATGGTATAAATTAATTAATTATTTTGTAATATTTTTGAACCTTTTTGATTGGCGGAAGTGTCTTTATAAGTAAGAAATAGTTTATCTGTAGTTTTGTAACCCGTCGGTACATATGTGGTGTTGAGAGAGGGAAGGATCATGAAAGTAATGCATTTTAAGGAGAAAGTAAGCAAGTTCATAGTGGTGACTATGGCCTCGGCTCTGGTCGTCAGCAGCATGTTTACAGATTATGGGTTTGCGACGCATGCGAATGAGACGACAGGCGAACCCGGATTGGAGAGTGTGACCGGCGGCGATGTGGTGGCCGAACCGGTTCCGCTTTATGATTATGCACAGCCGACGGACAATTTTGCAAAACCGGATCTCTCAAATCCTTTCCTGTTTTCAGTCTATACCAATCAGATGACAAAGAGTGACCACGTAGAGGGCAATGTAGCCATCGGAGTACTTCCCGGTTATCTGAGCATTTATGGAGGGAATGATATCCTTGGCGAAGGAGGAGTAAGTTATATTGGTGACTTGTCCAACGGTCAATTTGTATGTAGTACAAAGGAATCCTATATTGTGATACCTGAGATAAACCCCACAGATGGTACAGCTAATAAGATGGTCATTGCTCCAGGCCAGGGTTATAGGTTGTGTAAAATAAGTGCTGATAACGTAGAGTTGAGCAGTTTTATCACTGATGGCAAACTTCGCGGATTCTCTTACCAAGACAATATTGGAACCACTATAGCCAATACACTTTCAGCTAAGGCTGCATGGTCGGGAGAACTGTATGCATTGCCTGATATGGATACAGATACGGCTTATGTATTGAATGTGACGAGCGAAGAACTAAATGCAGGTTTTGGAAACGGACAGAAGTATGAGGATAAGATTATTGTGGCTGCAGAGGCGGGTAAAACTGTAATCGTCAATATCACGAGCAGCGGCGAGGTATCTATTCCAGATATGAATGCTAATGTCGCTACAGAACGGGGTAATCGCTTTGAGTATGCCTCATGGGCGGGAAGAGTTCTTTGGAATTGCGGCAATGCAAGCCGAGTAAGCACTGGAAGAACATGGGGATTTATCTTAGCTCCCAGCGCAACGGTTGTGAACGGCGGTAATACTATTGGAGGAATCATATCCAGTAGTTTTGAACAATATGGCGAGGTACATCAGGTACACTGGGTTGGAGTTATTCCTCCTCCGCCTGTACCTACAGCGACACCGGAACCTACGGCGACACCTGTACCTACACCGGAGCCGACAGAAACACCCGCACCTACACCAGGCCCTACAGAAACACCTGAGCCTGAACCTACAGAGACGCCTGCACCTACGCCTAGCCCTACAGAAACACCTGGGCCTGAGCCGACAGAGACGCCTGCACCTACCCCGGGTCCTACAGAAACACCTGGGCCTGAGCCTACAGAGACGCCTGCACCTACCCCGGGTCCTACAGAGACACCTGGGCCTGAGCCGACAGAGACGCCTGCACCTACACCGGGCCCTACAGAAACGCCTGGTCCGGAGCCGACAGAGACGCCTGCACCTACACCAGGTCCTACAGAAACGCCTGGCCCTGAGCCGACAGAGACGCCTGCAC
The DNA here is from genome assembly GCA_964529395.1 of uncultured Acetatifactor sp. Taxonomy (GTDB): domain Bacteria; phylum Bacillota; class Clostridia; order Lachnospirales; family Lachnospiraceae; genus Acetatifactor. Next base: position 49,601 of record CAZGVI010000019.1, on the reverse strand, counting down.
CTACACCGGGCCCTACAGAAACACCCGGGCCTGAACCTACAGAGACCCCGGCACCTACGCCTAGTCCTACAGAAACACCTGGCCCTGAATCTACACCGGAGCCTACACCCGGCCCCTTAGAGCCTACACCGACACCCGAGGTGCCGTCCGAACCTACGCCGACACCGCCTCCAGCGGTAACAGAGCCGCCACAGGTGACGCAACCGCCTCAGGTAACTGAGCCTCCTGTAACACCGGATATTCCGACGACGCCGGAGCTGGAGACACGGGATGTACCTGTCACACCGCAACCGCCAGTAAACGGCGTGAGGAGAAGGAGAACGGTGAGGATCGATGATGAGGAGACTCCTCTGTCCGATGCGATGGTTCTGGGAGCGAGAAGACGTCCCCAAACCGGAGACGAGTCTGATGCATGGATGATGATGTTCCTGGCATCCCTCTCCGCATTGGCGGCATGGATATTAAAAGGTGTTAAAAAATAAGAAACTAAGTGAGGAGTGAGGCTAATGAAAAAGAAAGTATTAGCGGTTGTTTTAACGACGGTCATGGCCATCAGTATGATGGCATGCGGAGCGCAGAAACCGGAGATGTCTGCCGCGACCCGTGAAGTGTCGTCCAGAGAGGGGATAACCTATATCGATGATGAGGCCATAGCCCTTGCGGGATCTGTAAGAGCGGCCGGTATGACCGAAGCAGAGCAGCTTAGAGCCGATGAACTTCGTCAGATCGCGGTGGCGGCCTTTGATCAGGTCAATGCGGAGAGAGCCGCCAGAGGATTGACAGCTCTTACCTGGGACAGCAATCTGGAGTTGTGTGCACAGATCCGTGCTACAGAGATTGTGAGCAGCTTTTCTCACATCAGACCGGACAATACACTTTATTATACGGTAAACAGTGATCTGATGTGGGCAGAGAACCTGGCAAAGGGATTCGCTGATGCCAGCAGCCTGGTAGCGGGATGGATGAATTCTCCCGCCCATGCGGCCAACATTCTGGACAGCGAGTTGTCTACCTGTAGCATTGCGGTATATGAGTCCGGCGGTACGCTGTACTTTGCACAGGAATTTGGATATTAAGCGATATAAATCCTAATTTATATGGAAACTGGGGATACTGTTGGTATCTCCAGTTTTTATATAGACGAAACGGAGCATAGACGAACTAAAGTCATGGCATTTGCCTGTATAAGGCAGGCGGAAAAGGAGTTACCGGATCATGAGGATAGGGATGGGATATGATGTACACCGGCTGATAGAGGGCAGAGAACTGATCCTGGGTGGTGTAAATATACCGTATGGGAAAGGCCTGTTGGGACATTCGGATGCGGATGTGCTGCTGCATGCCATTATGGATGCGCTGTTGGGAGCGGCTGCATTGGGAGATATCGGGAAACATTTTCCGGATACCGACCCGGCGTACAAGGGGATATCTTCTCTGGAGCTTTTGAGAAAAGTAGGGGAGTTATTGGAGGAGAAATGTTTTCTCATAGAGAATATAGATGCCACCATTATTGCCCAGGCCCCCAAAATGCGCCCTTATATTGAGCAGATGGAGGATAATATAGCGGCTGCTCTGGGAATCTCCAGGGAGCAGATCAATGTAAAGGCCACAACGGAGGAGGGACTTGGCTTTACCGGAAACGGCGAAGGGATTTCCTCTCAGGCGATCTGCATGTTGACCAGCCCGCTCAATCTGGCTCTGGAAGATGGGGCGACCGAGAGATGCAAAGGGTGCGGCGGATGTCCCAGGGCATAGGGTATGGCTATACCGGATTTTGAAAAAAGAGTTGACAAATCCTCCCTTTTTGCATATGCTGAATAGTAGAAAGAAAAGGCGACAGGCGGATAAATTCGTCTCAATGGATGAGTTTATCCGCTTTTATATGGAGGGCGGGACAGTCTGAATACTGTCCGCTCCAGTAGTCAGATGGGAGTTGGAGAGATGGGATTGATTCGGAATATCCGGGAGGAAATTCAGATCATCAAAGAGCGTGACCCCGCGATACACTCCTCTATGGAGGTGTTTTTATACCCAAGCTTTAAAGTTATGATGCACTACCGAATCGCGCATAAGCTGTACAAGAAAGGACATTTTTTTCTTGCGAGGTATATCTCCCAGCGAGGAGTGCGGAAAACGGGCATAGAGATTCATCCCGGCGCCCGGATCGGCAAAGGCCTGTTTATCGACCATGGCAACGGCGTGATCATCGGAGAGACAGCGGTCATTGGGGATAATGTGACCATCTATCAGGGGGTGACTCTGGGAGGAACCGGCAAAGAGCATGGTAAGCGCCATCCCACAGTGGAGGACAATGTGATGATCAGTGCCGGGGCGAAGGTTTTGGGTTCCTTTACCATCGGAGCCAATTCCAAGATCGGAGCCGGGAGCGTGGTACTCTCCGAAGTGCCGCCGGGTTCCACCGTAGTGGGCGTGCCGGGACGTGTGGTTAAGCGTAACGATCAGGCGCTGCCGCGGGAAGATCTGAATCAGGCTTTGCCGGACCCGGTGCGGGAGGATATCAACGGACTGATGAGGGCCAACACGGAGTTAACAAATCGTCTTCTGGCTCTGGAACGGGAAGTCAGGCGCCTGCGGGGACAGGGGGAGAAGAGACCGGCCGGGGATACGACGGTTGAGTTTCGGGGACAGGGCATATAGATTGTGTGCCCGGCATTCGCATGTATCCGGCAGGATAAGCCGAGAAAGGACATATCATATGGAGAACAGACTGCGTTTTTACAACACATTGACCAGAAAGGTCGAAACCTTTGTCCCCAACGAGGACGGCAGGGTGGCGATGTATACCTGCGGACCGACGGTATACCATTATGCCCACATCGGCAATCTGCGCAGCTATATCGCGGAGGATCTGCTGGAGAAAACCCTGCGCTATATCGGTTATGACGTCAAAAGAGTCATGAACATTACGGATGTGGGGCATTTGTCCAGCGATGCGGATACCGGCGAGGACAAGATGCTGAAAGGTGCGAAAAGAGAACATAAGACGGTCATGGAGATCGCGAAGTTCTATACGGATGCCTTTTTCAGCGACTGCGTGAAACTGAATATCAAGACTCCTGATGTGGTGGAGCCTGCCACCAATTGTATACCGGAGTTTATCCATATGGTACAGGTGCTTTTGGAGAAAGGGTACGCCTACGAGCAGGGAGGCAACATCTACTTTGATACTTCCCGGCTGGAGGAATATTATGTGTTTTCCAACCAGAGCGAGCAGGAACTGCTGGTGGGAGTGCGGGAGGATGTGGACGAGGACGCCAATAAGCGCAATAAGAGCGACTTTGTGCTGTGGTTTACCAAGTCAAAATTTGACGACCAGGAACTTAAGTGGGAGAGCCCATGGGGCATGGGTTATCCGGGATGGCATATCGAGTGCTCCTGCATCAGTATGAAACATCTGGGTGAGTATATGGATATTCACTGTGGAGGCGTGGACAATATCTTTCCCCATCACACCAATGAGATCGCCCAGAGTGAGTCCTATCTGGGACATAAGTGGTGCAATTATTGGTTCCATGTACATCATCTGAATGATAAGTCGGGCAAGATGAGTAAGTCCAAAGGAGAGTTTTTGACTGTGTCCCTGCTGGAAAGCAAAGGCTATGATCCGATCGTATACAGGATGTTCTGCCTGCAGTCCCATTACCGCAAGCCACTGGAGTTTTCCTATGAGGTTCTCGACAATATGACTGCGGCCTATGATAAGTTGGTTAAGCGTATCGGTACGCTGCAGCGGGAGGGCCAGGTGGACGAGGCGCAATATGCCGCGTATAAAAAGCGCTTTGAGGATGCGCTGTGCGACGATCTGAACTCCTCCATGGCGTTCACGGTTCTGTATGACATGCTGAAAGAAGATATGTCCGACGCTACAAAATACGCGCTGGCAGAGGATTTTGACAGGGTATTGTCCCTGAATCTGCTGATAGCATATCAGGCCAGGACGGCCGGCGGGGAGGTGGACGCGCAGCTGGAACAGTATATACTGTCCAGGATTGAGGAGCGAAAGGCCGCCAAGAAGGACAGGGATTTTGCCAGAGCGGACGCCATCAGGGCCGAATTGTTGGAGCGGGGGATCCTGCTGGAAGACACACGAGAGGGTGTAAAATGGAAGAAAGTATAAATCTGCCGGAGCGGATACGCACCCGTTTCGGGTGCCGGGATGTGGATGTGCGGACCTACTCGCCGTTGACCATGGCCTATATCGGAGACGCCATATACGATCTGGTGATCCGCACAGTGGTGGTGGAGCGGGGAAATTGCCCTGCCAACGATCTGCATAGGAAGACGATACAATATGTGAAAGCGGGCGCTCAGGCGAAGATGATCGAGGCGCTGACGGATACGCTGACGGAGGAGGAGACCGGGATCTACCGCTGGGGGCGCAATGCCAAATTCTATACCAAAGCCAAGAATGCCTCCGTGGGGGAATACCGAAAGGCCACAGGTATGGAGGCCCTGTTGGGGTATCTGTATATGACCGGGCGCACGGAGCGGATGCTGGATCTGATACAGGAAGGCATACGCCGCGTCGGACCGGAGATCAATACTGACGAGCGCTAAGAGGAAAATATTTATGGGATATCAGGAACAGGCAATAGAGGGCAGAAACGCCGTGATAGAGGCTTATCGCAGCGGCAGGCCCATAGACAAGCTCTATATTCAGGACGGTTGTCAGGACGGTCCCGTTATGACCATCAAGCGGGAGGCCAAAAAGCATGACACTCCCGTGAAGTATGTGACAAAGGAACGGCTGGATCAGATGTCTGAGACGGGACATCACCAGGGTGTCATAGCGGTGGCGGGAGCCTATGAGTATGCGGAGCTGGAGGACATCTTGAAGAAGGCGGAGGCAAAGGGGGAATCTCCCTTTCTGTTTTTGCTGGATAATATTGAGGATCCCCACAATCTGGGGGCGATCATCCGAACTGCCAATCTGGCAGGCGCGCACGGGGTGATCATCCCGAAAAACAGGGCGGTGGGGCTTACCGCTACAGTGGCCCGCACTTCGGCGGGAGCGCTGAATTATACCCCGGTGGCCCGGGTGACAAATCTGTCCAAAACCATAGAAGAGCTGAAAAAATCGGGTATTTGGTTTGTCTGTGCCGACATGGGCGGCACCCGGATGTATGATCTGGATCTAAAAGGTCCCATCGGTCTGGTGATCGGCAGCGAGGGGGAAGGGGTGAGCCGCCTGGTCAGGGAAAAATGCGATATGACCGCTGCCATCCCTATGAAAGGCGATATCGACTCTCTAAATGCCTCTGTGGCGGCCGGAGTATTGGCCTATGAGATTGTCAGGCAGCGCCTGCAGTGAGGACGACCGGACTGCGGTCAGCTATGGTATCAGAATGTGGCGGATTGGATCGCGGTGGAGCATGAATGCCGTAAAAGCGCGGTGGATTGACAAAGAGAGGCAGGAAGAACGCCATGGAACGGGAATACAGCCAGCTCAGTGACGAGGAACTGATAGACCGTCTGCGGAACGGAGAGAGCCGTATTACAGACTATATCATGGACAAATATAAAAATCTGGTGCGCAGTAAGGCCAAATCCATGTATATCCTGGGAGGGGACAACGAGGACTTGATCCAGGAGGGCATGATCGGACTGTTCAAGGCGGTTCGGGACTATGACTGCGGCAGAGATGCCAGTTTCTATACTTTTGCGGATCTGTGTATCAGCCGACAGATGTACACGGCGGTGCAGGCGTCCCACAGACAGAAGCACTGGCCCCTGAACACCTATGTTTCCCTCTATGGCAACGGCCGCAGTCAGGAGGGCAGCGAGGATTTGGATCTGGCGGAGGCATTGCCCCCCGATCAGGATCAGAATCCTGAAACCCTCTTCATAGACCGGGAGCGGGTGGAATATCTGGAGGGACAGATCGACAGGGAACTCAGCGGATTTGAGAAACAGGTGCTGGATCTGTATCTTACGGGTATGAGTTACAGCCAGATCGCCAAAGTGTTGGGCAGAGAGGAGAAATCCACTGACAATGCCCTGCAGCGGCTAAAAAGTAAGATAAAGAAGATGTTATAGCGTCTTCTTTATTTTTTTTTAATATTCTGGGCAGGACTTGTTAATTGACTTTCCGCCTAAGACGGCTTATAATTTTAAACAGAAAACCGACCGGCCGGTCAGTCAGCTCCGCATCAGAGTCTAATTTGCCGGATGGGAACACGCAGGGACCCAGGAAGGAAAGCTTGCATGATATCTAAATTCAGCGTAAAAAAACCGTATACCGTTCTGGTTGGCGTGGTGTTGGCCATAGTGCTGGGGATCGTATCTTTTACCCGGATGACCACGGATCTGCTGCCAAATATCAGCCTGCCCTATGTGATCGTCATGACTACCTACGTGGGAGCCAGCCCGGAGACGGTGGAGATGGTGGTGACCAAGCCTGTGGAGTCCTCCATGGCTACGGTCAGCAATATAGAGAGTATCAGTTCCGTCTCCTCGGAGAACTATTCCATGGTGATATTGGAGTTCGCCCAGTCTGCGGACATGAATGCGGTGTCGCTGGAGATCCGGGAGAATCTGGATCAGATCAAATCCTATTGGGACGACAGCGTGGGCAACCCCATCATTATGAAACTGAATCCGGATATGCTGCCGGTGATGATGGTGGCCGTGGGTGTGGACGATATGGAATACGCGCAGGTCAGCGAGTATGTCACGGATGTGCTGATGCCGGAGGTGGAGAGTCTGGAGGGCGTTGCCAGCGCCAGTGCCATAGGTCTGCTGGAGGAGAGTGTGAACGTAGTCATCCGTCAGGAAAAGGTGGATGCGCTGAACGCCAAAATCTATGCGGCCATAGACGATAAGATGCGGGAGGCGGAGGAAGAGCTGGAGAACGGCCGTCAGGAACTGGAGGATGGCCGCCAGGAGCTGGAGGACGGCAAAAAGGAGATTGCCAACGGGTTAAAGGAGATAAACAGCGGAAAGCAAGATATTCAGGAGGGAAAGGATGAACTGAGCAGAACCCAGGAGGAGACGGCAGCCAAGCTGGCGGAGACAAAAAACCAGCTGCTCACGGCCAAGACCAATCTGGAGTCCGCCAAGATGACGCTGAGTACCAACCTGACCACTGCCAGAGCTTTGCAGAAGGGTATAGAGGAGATAGATAAGGTACAGGAAAATACCAGCAGCTATATAAAAGAGTACGACCGGCTGATCGGAGGTTTCACCGTATCCGGCTCGGACTCGGATATTGATGATGAGACGAAGGAACAGATCCTTGAGCTGAAAGAGAGATTTTTTAACAGCGATATTGTGAAACAGATGGGTTCCAATGAGCAGATGGCGGACATGCTTGACGATCTGTGGGAGTCTGACTGGACGAATCCGGACGATTTTCAGAAGGTTTATGTCAATCTGGGTGTGATCACCGCGGCGGTGTCCAGCCAGATCATGTCCCAGCGCGCCAATCTGGAACAGTCTCTGAACGCTCTGACCAACGGTTTGGGGCTGTCAGCCTACGAGGCGAAGGTAAATGAGACAACGGCCATGTTGGATGAGAACCTCAAACAGGTCAATGACGGACTGATCGAGGTGGAGAAAGGGGAACTGACGGCGGCTGTGGAGTTTGCCAATGCCACTTCTCAGATCAATCTGGGAGAGTATCAGATGGAGCTGGCCCAGACTCAGTTGGATGCAGCTAAGGAGCAGATCAAGACCGGAGAGGAGCAGCTTGATGCCGCCCAGGAACAGCTTGAGGAGGGCGTAAAACAGTTGGAGGAGGCCCGCCAGGAGGCCTACGACAGCGCGGATATGACAGAGATATTGACGGTGGATATGATAAAAAATCTGCTGACGGCTCAGAATTTTTCCATGCCTGGCGGCTATGTGACGGAGGACGGTATAGATTATCTGGTGCGCGTGGGAGATAAGCCGACGACCCTGGAAGAGCTGCAGGCGCTGCCGCTGATGGATCTGCATATGGATGGAGTGCCTGTGGTCACTCTGGGAGATGTGGCGGATGTCTTCTACACAGATAATTCGGAGGAGATCTATACCAATGTAAACGGCAGTCCGGGCTGTATGTTGTCCATTCAGAAACAGACGGGATACTCCACCGGAGCGGTGTCAGATCTGCTGCTACAGCGCTTTGCGGATCTGATGGAGGCGGATGAAAACCTAAGTGTTATCACTTTGATGGATCAGGGTGTGTATATTGACCTTGTGATGGACTCCATCGTGAGCAATATCCTAATGGGAGGTCTGCTCGCCATAGTGATCCTGCTGCTGTTTTTGAAGGATCTGCGGCCCACGATGGTGGTGGCCTTCTCCATACCTGTCAGCCTGGTCACGGCCATTGTCTGCATGTATTTCAGCGGCGTGACCCTGAATATCATCTCCCTGTCCGGATTGGCGCTGGGCATTGGCATGCTGGTGGACAATTCCATCGTGGTGATTGAAAACATATATCGTATGCGGGGAGAGGGCAGATCCATTGTGGACGCGGCCATAGAGGGCAGCAAGGAGGTAACCGGTTCCATCATTGCCTCCACGCTGACCACGGTGTGTGTGTTTGCGCCCATTGTGTTCACGGAAGGAATTACCAGACAGCTGTTTGTGGATATGGGCCTGACCATCGCCTATTCCCTGCTGGCCAGCCTGATCATTGCCCTGACGGTGGTGCCTGCCATGTCCTCCAAGCTGCTGACCAAAACGAAGGAGCAGAAGGAGGGGCGTTTCTTCAAGGCAATGACAGGAGCCTATGTCAAGCTGCTTGACGTTGCGTTGAAATGTAAGAGTCTGGTGCTGGTGGTGGCCCTGGCCATGCTGGTGATCAGTTTTGCCCTGGCCTGGACCAACGGTACGGCCTTTATGTCGGATATGGATTCCACACAGATGACGGTCAATGTAAATCTGCCGGATGACGCCACATTGGAGGAGACGGGCGCTTTGACGGATACGGTGGTGGAGAGGATATTGGAGCTGGAGGATATCACGGATGTGGGCGCCATGGCCAGCACTTCCTCCATGGCGATGCTGACCGGAGGAGGCAACAGCAGTACCCACAGCACGGATATCTATGTGGTGGCCCGCGAGGACAAAGAGCTGAGCAACGAGGAGATTGCCGAGCTGATATTGGAGAGGACGGCGGATCTGGATGCGGAGATCACAGTGGATACCTCCAGTATGGATATGAGCGCCATGGGCAGCAGCGGTATCTCTATACAGGTGCGGGGCCGTGAACTGGATACCCTGCGGCAGATCGCCGGGGAGGTGGCGGCAATCGTGGAGTCTGTGGAAGGGACGGCCCAAGTGTCCGACGGTCTGGCGGAGAGCGGCGAAGAGCTGCGGATCACGGTGGATAAGGATAAGGCGATACGATATGGCTTGACTGTGGCTCAGGTATTTACCCAGATCACGCCCAAGCTGGCGGATTCCAGCAACGCTACCACTCTCGCGGCGGCGGATAAGGACTATGTGGTCTATGTATCCAATGCCGGCGATGTGTCGCTGACCAGAGCCATGATCGCGGATCTGCCCATCAAAGGAACGGACGAGGAGGGCAAGGAGGTGGAGATCCCTCTGTCGGATATCGCCAGTCTGGCTCCGGCGGTATCGCTGAGTTCCATCAGCCGCGCGGATCAGAACCGGTATATCCAAGTGTCCGCAGCCATAGCGGACGGCTACAATGTGGGCCAGGTATCCACCAAAGTGGAGGAGAGGCTGGCGGACTATCAGCTCCCGGAGGGCTATAGCCTGGTGTTTGCCGGCGAAAATGAGATGATCAATGACGCCATTCAGCAGGTGCTGTTGATGCTGCTGTTGGCGGTGGTGTTCATGTATTTGATCATGGTGGCCCAGTTCCAGTCCCTGCTGTCACCGTTCATCATCATGTTTACGATCCCGTTGGCCTTTACCGGCGGGCTGCTGGGGCTGTTTATCAGCGGCAGTGAGATCAGTGTGATCGCGCTGATCGGGTTTGTCATGCTGGCCGGTATCATCGTAAATAACGGGATCGTGCTGATCGACTATATGAACCAGCTGCGTGAACAGGGAATGGAGAAGAGGACGGCCATCCTGACGGCGGGACGCACCCGACTGCGCCCGGTGCTGATGACGGCACTGACCACGATCCTGGCGCTGTCCACTATGGTATTCTCCGACGACATGGGGGCGGAGATGGCAAAACCTATGGCTGTCACCACGATAGGCGGACTGCTGTACGGTACGCTGCTCACCCTGATAGTGGTTCCCTGTGTATATGATATCTTTATCAGGGAAAAAAGAGACGGGGCAAAGGCGCCTGTGAAACGCAGTAAACTAAAACGGTTAAAACGCAGGGAAAAGATTGAGGACGCGGAGTAGAGAGATGAAAAAGATCACTGGATTTGAGCCTAAAGAAGAGATTCCGGAAAAAGTTCTACAGCTCTACAGGGGCGTGATGGAGCTGGTTCTTGAGGGTGTGGACGTCCGCACTCTCAAGGTATCGGATATCACACAGAAAGCCGGTATCGGAAAAGGGACGGCATATGACTATTTTGACACCCGGGAGGAGATCATCGTCAGCGCGATCGTACATTTTATGGTATGTATACAGGAGGAGGCTGAGACGCAGCTTGCTCTGCGCACCGGATTTTTTGATCGGATGGAGTGTCTGTTAGAGCTGTTGGAGGAGAAAATGGCGGAGAGGGAGTGTTTTCTGCACTTCATTCATCTGTTGACGGACACTTCGCTCTGCGGACTGAAATTACAGGAGCGGATCAGGGAGGCGGGGCAGGAGGATTATACGCTGGTATCCATGCTGAAAAATATGATCCGGGAAGGTGTGGAGAGCGGGGAACTGCGGCCGGACATTCCCGCCGGATACCTCTGTTATACAGTGGGTTCCCAGCTGGTGTGCTTTATGGCCAGCATCAGTTTCCCGGAGATCGGGCGCATCACGGCGCAGGAGCTGAAACCCTATATTTTGGATCAGATGCGGGAGAGCTGCGGCAGGAAACAGGGGCAAAGCCGGACTTGAAAAAGCTCTTTCAATATGCTATACTCTTATCAGTCCCGTGAGCAGCGGACAGTAATTGCAGAGATGTGGGGATGGGGAGATGCAGCAGACTTTATATAGTATGGTTAAGGTGAACAATGAGATCGAATTGTGTGAAGTGGGTGACTTAGACTGTAAGCAGGCTATCGAGCGGGAATTGCTGCAAAACAGGATTTCCTATTTTATCCGTTGGAATAAAGGCGGCATTTTTCGATTGGGACGCAAGAAGGATTACTGTATTTTTTGTGTCAACGACAATGCGGCGCAGGAGGCCGAGGCCGTGATCAACACGCTGTGCGAACAGCACGGATACCGCGTCAGGTTCCTGCACCGCAAAACCAAAAACAAATATTTTTAGAATTGTGCGATTTGTGTTGACAAATGCGGATACTTTTGGTAGAATAGCTTTTGTGATTGAGAGAACATCACAACCTGCTGCTGTGGCTCAGTCGGTAGAGCGTCGCATTGGTAGTGCGGAGGTCACGGGTCCGATTCCCGTCAGCAGCTTAATAAAAAGCGGAAACCTGTAAATTTCTGGTTTCCGCTCTTTTTGCGTTAAAACAGCTATCCGCAGACCTATAAAATCTTTGTAATGGGGTCATAGTTCTCGTTTCCTGTCAGCAGCTACTGGATCAGTTCGGCTTTTTGCAGAGCCTTCAGGATTTTTCTTCTCCATTCGCTGCCCAGTCCCCCAATGGATGCGAGATATTCCTCTCTGTCGTTTTCAAGCCATGTACGTATATAACCGAGATAGAACTCTTTTTCCAGCTTTGTCTTCTGTCCTGCGTAAATGCCGGAGCATATCCGCATAACCTGTTTGTTGGAGACTTGATATCGGGTGGCCGTATTATTCAGAAAGGTGTGGGTATAATCTGTACCCAAACACAGCAGCATCTGCCTCATCATCCATTGTATCGTTGTGATCTGCCCGATTTTAAACGCATATGCGCAGAGCCTTTCCGGAAAAGAACTGAACTGGGATAGATAGCACAGTCTTCGGTTGGTCTCCACGACGAAAGAATATGCCACATATTGGCTGATGGGCATTTTCTCCGGCATTTTGTCGGTCTCTCCGGCCAGCCATGCCTTGAAAGCCGCTTCCTGTTCAGGCTCGCAGTCTTTCACCTTGTAGCCGTAGGCCAGATCCCGCGCCAGGGTTTCTGCCGTATCGGCGCTTTGATCCCATTGTCCCAAAAGTTGTACCGGTAGATGCATATGTTTTCTCCTCTCCGAAGGTTATTGTATAGACCGGGCTGTCACCCGGTCAGCCGTTGGCGTCAGGCTGCAGTCCCTCCTGCTGTACCTGCAGCGAATTTTGGTATTGCTGGCGGCGCAGATTGATCTCAAACTGCTGCGCGTTGAGAGTCGTCTCATAGTCAGGGTTCAGGAAGAAAGCGGCATTATGCTGGCAGGTGTTCTGCACATTCGGGTTTACATTGACGATCGTACCGTCGGGCATTACTGTCGGTACAGTGGCCGACCCTGCGTCAAGCGAAGGATCTTCCGCAGGCAGTCTGGTACATACGCCGTTGTAGGAGAAAGGACATTCCGCGCTTGCGGGCAGCTGGTCGTACTCACAGACCGGGCCGCTGTAATGCACGTCGCATACATCTACCGGCACCGTTCCCTCGGCAAAATATTCCGTATGCAGGGAGGTTTCCGGGCATACGCCGGGATTGGGCAGCTTGCCGGAATCCTTACACACGGTATACTGCATCACTCCGGTGGGTACATAAAAAGCCTGATTGGGCAGATTGGCATGAATCTGCTCCATCACATTGTGCCACAATTTCTTTGCGATATTGGTCTCATTGTTCTCGTTTCGCCCGCTGTACATATGCACATTGTTGTCGTATCCCACCCAGGTGGCGCAGGTATAGTAGGGGGTGTAGCCCGCGAACCACACGTCCACGTTTTTAGAGGTGGTGCCGGTCTTGCCGGCGATGGCCATCTCACGGTTAAAGTTCACGGCAGTGCCGGTGCCCTTGGTAACTACGTCCACCATGGCTTCTGTAAGGAGAAAAGCAGTGGACTCCTGCAGCACCTGTCGGCTGTTTTCATAACCTGTGTTATCCAAAAGTACCGTACCGTCTGCGTAGAGCACCTTGGTGTACAGTTTGGGCTCATTGTAGACGCCGCCGTTGGCGATGGTGGCATAAGCGGCAGTCAGCTCCATGGGAGTGACGCCGTCAGTCAGACCCCCCAGAGCGGTGGACTGGTTTATATCTCCCAGTACCTGATCGCCCACGACCCTGCCTGTGACCAGAGTCGAAAAACCGAAGTTGAGCAGATAATCGTAGGACAGCTTGGGCGTGATCTGGGTGATCGTTTTAACGGCAATGATATTCATGGACTGCTCTATGGCATAACGAACAGTCACAGGACCCTTATAGGATTCACCGTACCAGTTTCGCACAGGTGTGCCGTCATTATAGTTAAAGGGGGCGTCAATATAGACATTGGCCAGAGTGATACCGCAGCTATCCAGCGCGGGAGCATAGGAGGCCAATACCTTGAATGTGGAGCCGGGCTGCCTCTTCGCGTCTGTGGCGCGGTTAAAGGTAAGCCTTCCCTCCTTGGCCCCGCGTCCTCCCACCAGAGCGCGGACATAGCCGGTCTCCTGTTCGATGACGACCAGCGCGGTCTGCGGCTGAGGGATCAGGCGAATATCCTCGGTATAGTCGTCCCCCTCCTTTAACAGCGTGTTTCTGTACTGTTCTGTGGCCTCGATGGCGGCATCCTGAGAGCTAAATATCAGATTGAAATTCTTGTCCACATTCTCTCTGAAATACTTGGCCATCATCTCCTTGCTGTAGTTATCGTGGCTGCCGTCAGCATGGATGACGGTCAGAGCGTACTCCAGATACCATTTTATATTGGGAGGAAAATTATCCGGATTGGCCACTTCAGCGTCCGCTATGGCCTGGATCTTGGGATCCATGGTGGTCATGATCCGAAGTCCTCCGGAATACAGCAGAAATTCGGCCTGGGTTTCGTTGAGTCCCTTTGCCAGCATATCCTCCTTGACCTGTTTTTGCACTGCGTCCACAAAATAGCTGCTGGAGGAACTGTTCTCCAGATAGTCGATATTATGGCTCTCGATCCGGTCATAGACATTGTCTGCCAGGGCCTCGGCATATTCCTCGTCGGTGATGAATTCCAGTCTCAGCATGGTGTTCAGACATCTCTCCCGGCGTTCTGCGTTCCTGTCGGGATGAGTGATCGGGTTATATTTGGTGGGGTTCTGGGTGATGGCGGCGATGACGGCGCATTCCGACAGCGTAAGCTCGCTGCAGGATTTTCCGAAATACCGTTGGGCAGCGGCCTCCACGCCCAGAGTGTTCTGCCCCAGATTGATGGTGTTCAGATAGCGTACCAGGATCTCGTCCTTGCTCAGGGTCTTGGTCAGCTCTATGGCAAGATACTGCTCCTGAAGTTTACGCTTGATCTTTTTGATCATATTATCGCCTTCGGACGTCCAACTGGTGAAGATCGTGTTTTTCAGAAGCTGCTGGGTGATGGTGCTGGCGCCCTGGGTCTCCTTTCCGAAGGTCTTGATAAACTGATATCCGGACCGCATCATGCCCTTGTAGTCGATGCCGTTGTTCTGGTAAAAACGTTCGTCCTCCGCCGCGACAAAGGCGTGGGCAAGATCCTCGGGGATCTTGTCCTGGGTCACGATGATACGGTTGGAATTGACGGCAATCAGCTCGTCCAGCTTGTTGCCCTCGCAATCATATACAAAGGTAGCGGCGCCCACGGGGGCTACGTCATTGGGCGTTATCTGCGGCGTGGAGGCCAGGATCCCCTTAAACATTCCGATCCCCGCCGAGGCTCCGATAATGCCGATCCCGACGATGGAGACCAGAAAGAGCTTTAAGACCAGCAAGGCGGCTTTTTTTCCTATTTTAGGTGATTTGGCATTCAGGGCCCTCTTTTTGGCCTGCACACCTTTTCTGCTATAGTTCATAAAAAGACTTCCTTTCAAATATTTCAAAAGCTACGGACAGTATACCAAATTTTACCCGTTAAATAAAGTGTTTCCTTAAGATATTAAGAATTGTTCACAAAAATTTTAGGATTTAGTCAGAAAGTATTGGCCGCAAAAGGGTTTTTGGGATATACTGTTTGGAGAGGACGAAAGCGACTGAGGGAAAGGAATGGAGAGGGATGGCAGCAGAGGGTAACGAGGAATATAGAGTGGTGCTCGAAGGCGGACAGGGCGAGATCGAGGAGAAAAAATCCCGCTTTATCGCCACTGTGCAAAGGGTGGAAACGGAGCGGGAGGCGGCGGCTTTTATAGAGGAGACCAGGAAGAGATACTGGGATGCCAGACACAATTGCAGCGCGTTTGTCATCGGCGGCAAAGGAGAACTGACCCGGTGCAGCGACGACGGGGAGCCCAGCGGCACGGCGGGCAGGCCCATGCTGGAGACGCTGCTGGCGGAGGGGATCCGCGACGTGGCGGTGGTGGTAACCAGATATTTCGGCGGAACGCTGCTGGGGACAGGCGGTTTGGTCAGAGCCTACACCCAGGCGGTCAAAGCGGGGCTGGACAATTGCGTAACGGGTGTTATGAGACGAGGGATCGAGGTATGCCTGCGGACGGACTACAATGATGTGGGCAAGGTCCTTTACATACTGGGCCAAAAGGGGGTGGAACCGCTGGAAAGTCTCTATCGGCAGGATGTGCGGCTGACCCTGCGGATTCCCGCGCAACAGGCGCAGGAGCTGCGCGGGGAGCTGGTGGAGGCCACCTGCGGCAGGATCGGCTGGGATCAAAAGGGTGAAATAACTTTTGTTGACAAAAAGGGGACATAATCGTAAAATAAACAGATAAAATGTATTTCTCGGAAAGGTGGTGGTTTTTTATGAAGAGCGGTAACAGCGGCAGTGATCCCGTTCCCGGGCGAAGTTACAGACACATAAAAGATCATCATAAGGAGAAATGCTATGGAGCAGTTAAAAGAATTTGAGACGATACAGGAGCTGCTGCAGACGCAGCAGTATACCAGGCTCCGCCAGTTGCTGGTGGATCTCAACGACGCGGATATTGCTGCGTGTATGGAGGAACTGCCGGAACAGAGCATGGTAAAAGCCTTCCGGATTCTGCCCAAGGATCTGGCGGCGGATATTTTTTCCTATCTGGATGTGGACCTGCAGCAGACGGTCATCACCTCTCTGACAGAGCGGGAGGCGGCCAGCATCATTGATAACCTGATGGCCGACGACGCGGTGGATCTGTTGGAGGAGATGCCGGCGAATGTGGTCAAGCGGCTGCTGGAAAGCGCCAGCGCGGAGACGCGCCGGGATATCAACCATCTGCTGCGCTACCCGGAGGATTCCGCAGGCAGCATCATGACGGTGGAGTATGTGGATCTGAAGGAGAGCCTGACCGTGGAGGGGGCCATCGAGCGGATCCGCACAGTGGGGCTGGACAGTGAGACCATCAACATCTGCTATGTGCTGGACGCCCAGCGCAAGCTCCTGGGTACGGTGGCTCTGCGCTATCTGTTGCTCAGCCAGCCGGATGAGACCATCGGGGATATCATGCATGAAAATGTGGTGTCCGTGCATACTCTCGCCGACCAGGAGGAGGTCGCCCGGCAGTTCCAGAAGTACGGCTTTACGGCCATGCCGGTGGTGGACAACGAGAACCGCCTGGTGGGGATCATTACCGTGGACGATATCGTGGACGTTATCGAGGAAGAGGCCACGGAGGATATGGAGAAGATGGCGGCGTTGGTGCCCAGCGACAAGCCTTATATGCGGACCTCGGCCTGGGAGACTTATAAAAAGAGGATTCCCTGGCTGCTTTTATTGATGGTGTCCGCCACCTTTACCGGCAGTATCATCACTTCTTTTGAGGACGCGCTCAGTGTGTATGTGGCCCTGACAGCCTTTATTCCCATGCTGATGGACACGGGCGGTAATGCGGGCGGACAGGCCAGTGTGACGATCATCCGCGGTCTGTCTCTGGGAGAGATCGAGTACAGGGATGTGCCAAGGATCCTGTGGAAAGAACTGCGCACGGCGATCCTCTGCGGCGGCACGCTGGCGGCAGCCAATTTTGCCAAACTGATGCTGTTTGACCGCGTGGGGCTGGCCGTGGCTCTGGTGGTATGCCTGACATTGGTGCTGGCGGTGATCATGGCCATGCTGGTGGGATGTCTTTTACCCATGGGAGCCAAGCGTTTGGGTTTTGATCCAGCAGTGATGGCGAGCCCTTTTATCACGACGATCGTGGACGCGCTGTCACTGCTGGTATATTTCCAGATCGCTACGCTCGTGTTGAAACTGTAGTGCGCGAAGATTTTTGATATTGACAGGGGATGTGCGAATGAGCAGGTATTGTGTCGATGAGGACAATTCCATACAGATTGAAGAAATGAATCCCACTTTTTTATTTACCTGGAAAGGCACCCGGACGGCGGTGGACGAGCCGTATCACTGTCACGATATCGTGGAACTGGCTTTTGTGCTGTCCGGCGCGGGAAAATATTATATAGAGGGACAGATGTACGAAGTGGAGGAGGGGGATCTGCTGCTCTTCAAACCCGGCGTACACCATCAGGCTCTATATGACCCCGAGGCGGAAGTGCCGACAACGGAGTTTTTTGTGGGATTCTGTGACTTGCAGCTCCCGGGGCGTGAGCCGGGGGACATACCGCTGCCGGGGGGAGGGTATATCCTGCATACCAGCGGAGATCTGCGGCAGCGGATCTTTCGGATATGTTCGTCCATGGAGGCGGAGGGCGCCGTGTGCTGGCCGGGGCGCTATCATATGCTGAAGGCGTATCTGATGCAGTTGTTGCTGCTGATACTGAAGGAACAGTCTCCTCTTCCCGAGCCCATGAGGGGCTATGCTTTCGATTCGGTCAATAAAAAGTATGTGGTGGAGCAGATCGTAAATTACTTTGAGGATCACTACAGCGAGAAGATCTCGCTGGATACGATCGCGGAAAATATGTATCTAAGTCCCTTTTATATCTCCAAGATATTTAAGAGCGAGACGGGCGATACCCCCATAAGGCACCTCATCAATATCCGGCTGGAGAGGGCGAAGGAGCTGCTGCAGCAGGATCGGGACATGTCGGTCCAGAAAGTAGCAGCCGCTGTGGGTTATGACGACGCGTATCATTTCAGCAAACTATTTAAAAAGCATTACGGCATATCGCCTTCTCAAGTGCGCAAAGGTGCTTTGACAGAAAAATAACGAGCTGTATTTTTTCCGGTACAGCTATTGCATGCGGCTGAAAATCTGATAGAATAGAGAATGTAAGCGGTTACAGAACATTTTTCATAAAATTGGCGGAGGTTACAGGTATGAGGTATTTTTTTGAGTCAAAGATCGAGAAAAAGGAGAAGGGGTATATGATCCAGATCCCCTTCAATATTTGGGAGGTATGCAAACAGCGTGACGTGATCCAGGCGGATGTGGTGTTGGACAATACCATCATCGACTGTGAGCTGATCCCCCAGGAGAAGGGGAATTATCAGATCCATATCGAGGACGAGGACGCGGTCAAGGTGGATCTGGGGCAGAGTCACAAGATCCTGCTGCATGTGACGGGCAGTCTGATTAAGATGGATCAGAACAGCCCCTACAGCTTTGAGAAACCCATTCGTAAGATAGACAGCATGGATGTGATCATCCAGCCGGAAGACGGTCTGTGCGGGCAATCCTGCGTGGCTATGCTGGCGGGTGTGACCATCGCGGAGGTGATCAGCGTCATGGACTGCCGGGAGTGGCAGGCTACCATGGGCAGAGTGATATCCGCTCTGAATTATTACGGCATTGATCACACGGATATCATCGTGTACACGGAGGGACGTCCCGCCGTTCTGCCCAAGTGCTGTATCATGATGGAAAAGATGGGACGTTTCTGTCACTATCTGGTGCATTATGACGGCAAATTCTATGATTCCAATCTGGGTGTTCTGGAGGAATATGACATGAGCAAGCTGCTGGGATATTTGGAGATCAAGTGCTGAAAAAGAGCGATATAAGGGGCTGGACGTGAGTACAGCCCTTTTTTTACGGCAAGCATTGCGAAAGGAGAAAACAATGAATCAAAATATACATCAGGAAAATCAGAGAAAGATCCGGCGGCAGAAGATGGCGGGAGCGGCGCTGGCCGCGGCCGGTCTGGTACTCTTTATACTCGCGCTGGTTTTGAGCGCCGGGAGTTTCACTCCCCTGGCTCTGTTGGGATTGGTGTTGGCGGTGGCGGGAGCGGCGCTGTTCCTGGTCAGCCTGAAAAAGGAGAAGGCCTACGCCAAATATCTGGAGCAGGAGGCAAGCCGCCCCAAATCCATGGCGGAAAAGCTGGCCCAGCAGCAGGCGGAGACAGTGGAGGAGGAGCAGCTGCACAAAGCACCGCAGGATATCGCCACCGTTAAAAAGTCCCATGTGGGTCTGGGGGCACTGGGGGCGGCCATAGGCTGTCTGCTGGGCGCGCTGATATGGTCCTATATCATGGGAGAGGGCTATATCACTGTATTTGGAGGTATCATCATGATCCTTTTGAGCTTTGGCGGCTATAAGCTGTTTTCCTGGAATCTGGGAACGGATGGGATGGCTGTCAGCGTGGGGATGAGCGTGCTGGTGCTGCCCTTCGCCACCTACGGCGGATTCATCTGGTATCTGAGCAATTCTCGGCTTATTTCCGGCTACAGGAGCCTGTCTTTTGCGGAAAAATGGCAGCAGACCTGGGGGATGCTGCGGGAGTACGAGATCATGGGCGCTTTCTTTAAGTGTATCGGGAACGGCTATCTGTTTATGGTGGGGGCGGCTATTGCCGTGTACTTTTTGCTGCGGCGTTTTGAGAAGTAAGATTTTATAATTCTAAAATAAGTATAAAATCACTTCAAACCGTAAAAAATGAGTAAATAAGAGTATAAATGAGAAAAAAGGAGATTATTGCATAAAAATACGCCGTAAATCCAGATATATACGGTTGCAAACCGCCGCGTATGAAACTAATATATGTTCCAGAGATTAGCACTCGACATATAAGAGTGCTAACAAAAGGATCAGTTAAGGAGGCAGACAATATGAAGTTAGTACCCTTAGGCGACAGAGTCGTATTGAAACAACTGGTGGCTGAAGAGACCACCAAGTCCGGCATCGTTTTGCCCGGACAGAACAAGGAAAAGCCTCAGCAGGCAGAGGTGATCGCAGTCGGTCCCGGCGGCGTGGTAGACGGCAAGGAAGTGAAGATGGAGGTCAAGGTCGGCGATCAGGTCATCTTCTCCAAGTACTCGGGCACAGAAGTGAAACTGGACGAGGATGAGTATATCATTGTGAAACAGAACGACATTCTGGCGGTCATCCAGTAAACGGTTCGATCGCGTACCGTCGGTGGGACATATTTTCGGCGGCGGTACATCAATCTAAGAAAATGGAGGCGTATTCATTATGGCAAAGGAAATTAAGTATGGCGCAGAGGCGCGCGCGGCCCTGGAGTCCGGTGTGAACCAGCTGGCTGATACGGTTAGAGTAACTTTGGGACCCAAAGGAAGAAATGTAGTGCTGGATAAGTCTTTCGGCGCTCCCCTGATCACCAACGACGGTGTGACCATCGCCAAGGAGATCGAGCTGGAGGATGCTTTTGAGAACATGGGCGCGCAGTTGGTAAAGGAAGTGGCTACCAAGACCAACGATGTGGCCGGTGACGGTACCACCACGGCAACGGTTCTGGCACAGGCTATGGTCAACGCTGGTATGAAGAATCTGGCGGCTGGCGCTAACCCTATCATCCTGAGAAAGGGTATGAAGAAGGCAACCGATTGCGCGGTGGCAGCCATCGAGGGCATGAGCCAGAAGGTAAACGGCAAGGAGCATATCGCCAGAGTGGCAGCCATCTCCGCAGGAGACGAGGAAGTGGGCCAGTTGGTGGCGGATGCTATGGAGAAGGTTAGCGGGGACGGCGTGATCACCATCGAGGAGTCCAAGACCATGCAGACCGAGCTGGATCTGGTAGAGGGTATGCAGTTTGACAGAGGATATATTTCCGCGTATATGGCTACGGATATGGATAAGATGGAGGCTACTCTGGACAATCCATATATCTTGATCACCGACAAGAAGATCTCTAATATTCAGGAGATCCTGCCCCTGCTGGAGCAGATCGTACAGAGCGGTTCCAAGCTGCTGATCATCGCGGAGGATGTGGAGGGCGAGGCCCTGACCACTCTGATCGTCAACAAGCTGCGCGGTACTTTCAATGTGGTGGCCGTTAAGGCTCCCGGCTACGGCGACAGAAGAAAGGCCATGCTGGAGGATATCGCCATCCTGACCGGCGGCACCGTGATCAGTTCCGAGCTGGGTTATGAGCTGAAAGACACCGATATGTCCATGCTGGGCCGGGCTAAGTCCGTGAAGGTGCAGAAGGAGAATACCGTTATCGTGGACGGCGAGGGCGACAAGAACGCGATCCAGAGCCGTATCGCACAGATCAAGGCACAGATTGAGGAGACCACCTCTGACTTTGATAAAGAGAAACTGCAGGAGAGACTGGCCAAACTGGCAGGCGGCGTAGCGGTGATCCGTGTGGGCGCGGCCACCGAGACGGAGATGAAAGAGGCTAAACTGCGTCTGGAGGACGCTCTGGCAGCCACCAGGGCAGCCGTGGAGGAAGGTATCATCTGCGGCGGCGGTTCCGCTTATATCCATGCGGCCAAGGAAGTGGTTAAGCTGGCGGAGACCCTGGAGGGTGATGAGAAGACCGGTGCGCAGATCGTGCTGAAAGCTCTGGAAGCTCCCCTGTACCACATCGCGGCCAATGCAGGATTGGAGGGCAGCGTGATCATCAACAAGGTGGAGGAGTCCGCTGTAGGCGTAGGCTTTGATGTGCTGAAAGAGGAGTATGTTGATATGGTGAGCGCAGGTATCCTGGATCCCGCCAAGGTGACCAGAAGCGCGCTGCAGAACGCTACCAGTGTTGCCAGCACTCTGCTTACCACCGAGTCCGTAGTGGCCAACATCAAGGAGGAGACTCCCGCGATGCCCGCAGGCGGCGGTATGGGCGGCATGATGTAAGCCAGAAACAGGGAGATTAATAAAAGGATAATGTACACGGCGTGGAGGAATCCGCGCCGTGTATTTCGTTGGACTTTCGCAGTGCCATTTCGGACGATATGATATATCATAGGTATAAGTAACATGCGCAAATGCGGAAAGGAGCAGGGTATAAATTCTTTCTGCTGTATCTGAAACCCATCATTAATGGCGTGGGAAACTATTATATCGAGGCCCAGACCCGGGACGCCAGGCGGACGGACGTGATTGTGGACTACCTGGAGGAGTACCGTCTGGATAGAGGCTATATGATCAGTTCTAATTTTAACAAGAACAAGCGGCCCGGTGTGCGGGAGGTGCTCTTGGGCAATAGAAGGCTTGTGGAGGCGGTAGTCTAAGGCTGAGAGTTTTTAGACGCGGGGACTGGAAAAGATGTTTTCCGGTTCCTGTTTTTGTGTGTTCGTAGGGGACTTTACATTTGGGAGTGCCCTTTCCATATAAATTATATTAAGGGATAGTAGAGATAGATATTAGCAACCGCTAAATAATATTTTTTTATGCTCGATAAAGCCGATAAATACAGGGATTGTGAGGAAACGGCATTTGGGGGCGGTTGACAGAATCGGGCGCATAAATTATAGTAGGCTTGACACCGCCGGAAAAAGGGCATTTTTGCAATGTATAGATAAGGCCGACAGGCGGAAAACGGACATGTCTGAAAAAGGTCAAAAACAGAGCGAAAGGAGCAAATAGGACGATGAAGAAACAGGTAATGATAGCGTCTTTGATGGCGCTGGCGCTGTTGGTATCACCTCTCGGGAACCCGGGCGGACTGACCCAGGTGAGCGCGGAAGAGGAGCCGGGTATGGAACTGCTCTCCGTGTCCGGTAATGCGTGGGAAAAGGTGCAGTTGGACGCACCCACCAATCTGCGCTGGGGGAGGATATCCCAGTACAGGTCTTATGGTTTATTCTGGGAAGGGGTAAATCACAGTTTTTATGTTGACGAGGGAGGATATTGTTGTTCTGATTGGCATATAGAGGTGTATAAAGATGATGAATTACTGTCCCGATTTATAGGCTCCGAACTATATGACGCAAATAATACACAACAAAACGCATTGTATTATGATTGCGATCAAGTAATGAATGAGTCTGGTAGTTACAAATTTCGCGTGCAGGCGCTTGCGCAAAATGACGATCCGACGTATTGCAATAGTGAATGGTCAGAATTGGAGAGCATAACTTATGTGCGTCCTCAGCAGGAGTTAGGCAGTACTATAGTATATTGGGATGAACAGCAGGCGGGACTGTGTCACTTTGCGCCTTTTGAGGACACTCAATATTTAAGATACTACGTGATATCACTATATCAAATGTTTGAGGATGGAAACGTATGCAGGTGCGGTGTATACGGTGTTTCTCGTTATGAATGCGAGGATAAAACAGTAGTTGACGTGGATGTCTCTGATACTGTTTCTCAATATGGTGAAGGCAAATATTATGTCACAGTACAGGCATTTAGCTATAACATCGATGTGGTCGCCAACGGAAAGGAAGGCCCCAGGTCTGAGATTCTGGATACCACGGTAAACGCGGAAAAACTTAGCGGCCTCTTGAGCGGCGCGGTGGATAAAAGCGCTGCAGAGGTAGTGGAAGTGCTAAAGGACAGCGCTAATCTCTCCTCCATCCAGCAGGCCATGCAGACCAGTGATTCGTTTCGGGAACAGGTCAGGGATCTGGAGACTCGGTATATGACGGAGCAGGACATTACGGTGAAAGCCCCGGATGTTTCCGATAGCGCCAAAGAGTATATTGATCCGGGGAAGGTCGGCCTGGTTGGCGCTGCCTTTAATGCGGCGGCGGGACAGGACGTGAGTTTACAGATGGATATAACGCCCAAGGAAAATCAGGTTCCCACTTTTCCGAGCCATAAAAAGAGCGTACAGTTGGATATCAGGCTGGTCAGCGGCGGCGCGGAGGTACATGACCTGATCATGCCCGTATCTGTCACCATGCCGGTACCGCAGGGGATCGATCCCTCTCGGCTGGTGATCCTGCACTATCCCGCGAACGGTTCTCCGAGGTCGACGGCATTTCATGTAAACGGCGACGGAACCATAACCTTTACTGTGACCGGCTTTTCCACTTTTGTGTTTGCGGAAGATTCGGAGGATGCACCCAGCCCCGCACCCGGACAGAGCGCGAGTAGCGGCAGCTCCAGTCATTCGGGCGCGCAGACGGATCTGGAAGGACGGATCGCGGCGGCGGCTCCCGGGGCTACGGTCAAAGTGACCAGAGAGCATAATATAAACGCTCTGTCCAACAGTGTCATGCAGCAGTTGGTAAAGCGCGGGGATGTGACACTGGAGATGGAATACGCCTATGAGGGAACGGATTACCATGTGATCATTCCCGCTGGCATGGCAGTGGATGACGACACCTCCTGGTACGGCCCCCTGTACCTGTCGGCATATTACAGCGCCGCCAGCGCCGGGACAGGCGCGGAGAACAGCGTTGCCGGTTATATCGTGCAGAGAGGCGACACATTGGGGAAGATAGCTCGCAGCTACCATACCACAGTTGCCCGACTGGCGGCGGCCAATCCGCAGATCAAAAATGTAAACCGCATCAGGCCGGGACAAGTCATAAATATTGAGTAAATAGCATAGGGTTGAAAAACAGGGAGAACGCCGGAGATCATCGGCGTTCTCTTAATTTGGCATAACTGTTCTTTTGTCGTTGATTTTTGGAGGAGAATATGGTATATAATAATTGTGGGGATACACTTTCCCGGATATGTCCGATATCCGAAAGTGACGCGTTAAATCTGGATGGCGCATGTCCCCGGACAGGAACTGCACAAACAATTCACCGGCGGTTCCGCAGTACTTCTGGTACGGCAGTAACAGGCCGTCTATATAAGCAAAACAGGCTCATTGTCCTTATTTTTCCCTTGTAAATATAGATCAACAACACTGCCGTGGCAGGGAAAGGGAGGAAAAGGATGACATTTGAAGAAAAGAAAGAACGGGTGGAGGGATTTCGCCCCATCGACGACGTATTCTTTGAGGTACTTGCCGACGACAGGGAGGTATGCCAGGAGATTCTGCGGACGATCCTGGAGGACAAGGCGCTGATCGTTGAGGAAGTGATCGTCCAGCGGAGCCTCAAAAACATCTATGGGCGGTCTGTGAGGCTGGACGCCCTGTGTATTCTGGGGGATGGGGCGAAGTGCAATATCGAGGTACAGCGGGCTCGTTCCGATGACCATTTAAGGAGGGTGAGGTACAACGCCGCAAGCATCGTCACCAAGAACACGGAGCCCGGGGAGCGGTTTGAGAACGTGCCGCGGGTGATCATCGTGTATATCTCGGAGCGTGATTTTCTGGGTTACGGGCGGACCATCTATCATATCGACAAGGTGATCCGGGAGAACGGAGAACCTATAGACGACGGTTTGCAGGAGGTGTTTGTCAACACCTGCATAGACGACGGGACGGATATAGCGGGATTGATGCGGTGTTTCATGCAACAGGAAGTGCATGACCCGCGTTTTCCGAAATTGTCTTCCCGTGTGTATTATCTGAAAGAGCAGGAAGGAGGTGTGTCTGCAATGTGTGAGATTATGGAAAAGTACATGGAGGAGGCAAAGGCCGCCGGAATCAAAGAAGGTAAGGAAGCCGGCATGAGGGAAGGCAAGGAAGCCGGCATGAGAGAAGGCAAGGAAGCCGGTATGAGAGAAGGCAAGGAAGTCGGCATGAGGGAAGGCAAGGAAGTCGGCATGAGAGAAGGCAGGGAAGCCGGCATGAGAGAAGG
This sequence comes from uncultured Acetatifactor sp., assembly GCA_964529395.1. GTDB lineage: Bacteria > Bacillota > Clostridia > Lachnospirales > Lachnospiraceae > Acetatifactor. The sequence goes on along the minus strand of CAZGVI010000019.1, from coordinate 23,746 downwards.
TAAGGCGGCGGGAATAGAGGAGGAAAAGCGGCAGGCGATTTGCCGAATGATAAAGAAGGGGTTTGACAGGCAGACAATTTTGGATTTAGGGTATACAGAGCTTGAATATGGTGAGGCAAAAGAGCTTATGTTCGCATCTGTATAATAAGTGAACTCATCGGATTTATGTAGACAGAGCTGTTGCAATATAGAACAAATTCTATGGGCCAACAGCTCTGTTTTAAATGGTTATAAGACAGGGATGGGCAATGGATCTCTCCGAAAAGGTCGGATCATGAGTACACGGGACCAGAGTCTACAGAAAAGAGGACTTTATGAAAAAACTGTATTTTGCCCGGCATGGGCAGACCGTATGGAATGCGGAAAACAAAATATGCGGAGCCACAGATATTCCTCTGACGGCGCTGGGGCATGAGCAGGCTGAAGAACTGGGACGGCTGATCGCAGCAGAAGAGTACGGGATCGATGAGATTTTGCATTCTCCGCTGCGCCGGGCAGCTGACACTGCCCGGCATATCCATGAGATTACCGGCATCCCCTTGCGGGAGGAACCCCGTCTGAAGGAGCAGAACTTTGGAAAATGGGAGTCTACCCCCAGGGACGGAGCAGCGTTCCAAGCGGCAAAAGCCCAGTTCGTCAACCGAAATGGGGGCGGTGAATCCATGATGCAGATGGCTCAGCGGATATACAATCTGTTGGACGAGCTAAAGGCGCAGTCTCAGGAGAAAAGCTATCTGCTGGTGGCACACAACGGGATCGCCCGGATCGTACAGTCTTATTTTTACGATATGACCAACGAAGAATTTGCGGCTTTCGGTATCGGCAACTGTCAGGTGCTGGAATACGAATGGCAGGGATAAAACCAGAAAAATGTTTTTACAAACGAATAGCATTGACATTTTATGGGGAAATTGTATAATAAATTCATAAAAATGTTGGGCGGTGAAAATATGCTGATATCATATAAATTTAAAAATTTTTGCTCCTTTGACCAGGAGGCAGAGTTTGACCTTCTGGCGCCGGCAAATAAAGTAAAGAGCAGATTTCCCAATAACTATATTCAGGCGGATAACGGGTATGATGTATTAAAGACTGCGGTGGTGGTCGGAGAAAACGCCGGAGGAAAGACGAATTTTATTAACAGTCTTTTCTTTTTAAAAAGTCTGTTTGAAAATAATAAGGTAGTGCGTGCCCATAAAGGACTTATAAATATCAATCATGTGGAGGCGCCGCCGGACGAAAAGCGATGTACAATACAGGGCTTTGATATACAGGTAGTCGGCGGTACCGGTATTACTTATCATTATAAACTGCAAATTGATGAGTATTGCATTGTCAGCGAGAAATTCTCTTATAAAAAGGAGAAAAGCAGCCGGGAAAAAGAGGTACTGCTCCTTGAAAGGAACAATATTGATATAAAGCGCGAGAACTATACAACAAAAGTCAGCGTAAACTACGATATCTCCGTAAAGAATTCAAAGAGAGAGATAGAGGAGTTATATGCCAGACCAACTCATTCCAATGAAAATGTGGGCCTTTTTGTCACCAAACTGGCTATTTTAGGGGATGAACACGCGATTGAGTTTATTGACTGGATGAACAACAGACTGATCGTGGAAAGTCAGAGCAGTGATTACGCTCTATATCGGGAATGGCAGAATGCAGAGGAAGACGTGAGAATCATAGAGGATCCTCGCTTTCTGGACATTCTGCGGATGGTGGACTACAGTATTTGCGACATTGAGGTAGACGAGGAAAAACCGTTTAGAAACAGCCGGATCATCCGAAAAACAAAAGACGGAAAGAGTCTTTCCAGAGAGCTTAAGAGCGATTCGGGAGGAGTCAGAGAGTTTTTTGCCTGGGCGGTTCAGCTTTTCCGTGTGGTATATGAGGATAAAGTGATCTTTGCGGATGAGATGGACCGGGTCATCAATCCCATTCTGGCAGAGCGGATCGTCGCGTTTATAAACGGGAAAGAACACAGAGGCCAGTTTATCTTTTCCAGCCACAATGTACTGCATCTCGACCTTAAAAACTATATGAAAGAGCAGATTTATTTTGTGACAAAAAACAGGGACAGCCTAAATTCCGAGTTGTACTCGCTGGCCGATTTCCCTGAAATAAGGTATGAGACTGCAAAAGTATATGAATTTTACATGAAGGGGATCTTGGGAGGAACCGCTTTTGAGTAGGCCAAAGAGAGAGTTGCGGAAAAAGTTTGTCGTTTTCTGCGAAGGAGATACGGAGTATAATTATATAGACGCAATGCGGCTTAAGCAGGGTGTGGAACTGGCGCTTAAGCCCATCAATATGAAAGGCGGCGGCTACGCAAATTTTTTGGATGCAATCAAAAAAGAGGCGGGGAACAATTGCCTCGCCAAATTTATAATCATTGATTATGACAGGGTTAAAAAGCATTCCGGAGAACTGCCCAAACTAAAGGAGCTTATAAAATATTGTGCACTGCAGAATGACAGCGGAAAGATACCGCACTTCCTGATATTGGATAATCCGGATTTTGAATATGTTGCCTGTTTACATATCCCGGATTACCATGGGCAGGACACGGAGAAATATATAGAGCGTAGTCTTGGCTTTGACAGCTTGGAGAACTTTAAGGCAATGAAAGACGTGTACGGTTATCTTAATGCCGGGGATAATTCCTGGCGTTTGATGCTCTCCCGATTGCAGAAAAAAATAGTGGTAAATCGATACCGGGTAAATAAAACACATTTTGACATAAAGATTTCCGATACAGAGATCATATGGGAACATGAGAACGAGAGGGGCTCAAATATAAACGAGTTCTTTGAGATTATTGACTGGTAGAGTGCTGATATAGCGAGTGACGCAATATCGAGGACAGACAGAAAAGAGGTATACTATGAAATCAGCGGCAGAACTACAGACATTATTAAGACAGATCGACCACAGGAGTTATCCGGCCTACAAGGACACCCGGGGGCAGTATCAGTTCCAGCAGTACGTGTTGTCCATTGACCATGTGCAGGGGGATCCCTTTGCGGCGCCCTCCAAGGTGAGCCTGATCGTGCCGGGGAAAGTGGCGGGGTTTGCCAGGGAGTGTTATGAGCAAAAGCACAGGCGCATAGCCTTTCAGGACTATCTGCTCAGACGTATGGCGGCGAAGATACGGGAGTATTCCTTTAAGGCAAAAGGCTCGGGTAAGAGCGGCCTGCTGGGCATCAGTCAGCCGGGTCAGGAGATACTGGAGCGCAGCGCCTGCACGGTAAATCCGGCGGACGGCCAGATCACGATCCGTATGGAGATCGGATTTCCGGCCAACGGGCGCACTATTAATGCAGGGGAGCTGGTTAAAATCCTGTTTGACTTTCTGCCGGTATGCGTAAAGCAGACCCTGTTGGCAGCATCCTGCCCAAGGGATGGTCTGGAGAAAGTACTTTTTCTGGCAGACGATCAACTCTACATCCGGCAGCAGCTAAAAGAGCGGGAGCTGGTGGCCTTTGTGGCGGACGGAGCCGTCCTGCCCCGCAGATCCGGCGTGTCGGCCCAGCCCATGAAGGATGCGGTGGCTTTTGTCAGCCCTCAGGAGATGGCAGTGACTTTGCAGCTGCCGCACAGAGGGGCTCTGCGGGGGATGGGGATCCGCAAGGGTGTGACGCTGATCGTGGGCGGCGGTTACCACGGCAAATCCACGCTGCTGGAGGCGCTGGAAAAGGGCGTCTATGACCATATCGCCGGGGATGGCAGAGAGTATGTACTCACCGATGACAGCGCCATGAAACTGCGGGCGGAGGACGGCAGGAGCATTCAACAGGTGGATATCTCCATGTTTATCCGCAATCTGCCGGGAGGTAAGGATACCGGCCATTTTTACACGGAGGATGCCAGCGGCAGCACCTCTCAGGCGGCGGCCACGGTGGAGGCTATTGAGATGGGGGCGGGGGCATTTCTGATCGACGAGGATACCAGCGCAACCAATTTTATGATCCGCGACGAATTGATGCAGCGCGTGGTGAGTCGGGATATGGAGCCGATCATTCCCTTTATCGACCGGGTGAGAGAACTGTATGAGGACTACGGCATCTCTACGGTGCTGGTGGCGGGCAGCTGCGGCTCATACTTTCACAAGGCGGACTGCATATTGCAGATGAACAGATACCGTCCGGTGGAGATCACGGCTCTGGCCAAGAGGGAGGCGGAGCAGTTTCCGTACACGCTGGGGAATGCTCCAGAGGCGGAAAAGCCGGATTTTCACCGGGTGATCAAGGCGGATCAGGCTTTTGCCAAAGATGACCGGATCAAGATGAAAACCATGGGGCTGGACGGTTTTTCCATCAACAGGGAGACGGTGGACATGCGTTATGTGGAACAATTGGCGGATAGCGAACAGCTGACGGCTCTGTCTTATATGCTCAAATATATGAAATGCCGTTGTTTTGACGGGCGAAAAACTATGCGTCAGGCGGTGGAGATTTTGTATGAGGAGATAGCAAAGACCGGTTTTGCCGCCTTTTGTCCCGGACGGGAGAGCTTGCCGGGCAATCTGGCCATGCCCCGCCGCCAGGAACTGTACGCGGCGTTGAACCGTTGCCGGGAATTGGTGCGGATCTAGTGTACTGGTTATAAAAAAGGCTGTGCCCTCTGAAGCACGGCCTTTTGTCAGTTTAGTGCGCTTAAGCGCACATTATGCGGTCGGTTTATGCAAAAGGATGTTGCAGTAGGGCATGTTAAAGAGTATAATTAGGGACAAGTTTGAAAATAAAACAACCCAGTGCCGGTATATTTCGGGAGATCGGGGTATATGGATGGAGGGAAAATGGCGAAGAGTTCGTTGACAAAGAACTGGCATGTTAATAAACATATATTGGGGATGACGATTGGCGCTTTGACTGTCGCCACCTTTGCCCTGCTGATGGTGCTGTGTTTCTGGCTTTTCTTTTCTCCCGCGGTGGATGCGGAAAACGGCGATTTGACATATACCGCCAAAAAGATCGGCATGGAGGAAATGCAGCCCGGACAGGAGACGCAGCCCCAGGAGCCTGAGGGCGCAGCTGGACCGGAGGAGAGTGTTCCAACGGCGGAGCCGGAACCCACAGAAGAACCTGACCCATATACCTATACAGAGATGGAAGGGAGCCTATACGCCCAGACGTCTCTGCGGGTGCGGGATCAGCCCTCTATAGAGGGGGAGCGCATCGGCGGACTGTACCGAAATCAGGAAGTCAGGGTGACGGGCCGCTGTAATGAGACGGGATGGTATCGTATCGATTTTTACGGAGATGTGGGTTACGCCTCCAACGACTATCTGGCTGAAGAGCCGGTCAAGCTGGACATCACTCAGTCGGTGGGGAGCTTTGCCGCGGTGGATAAGAGCTATTACGACAATGTGCTCTTTATCGGGGACTCTCTGACGGTGGGGCTGTCCATGTACGGTTCCCTGAAAAATGCCACCTATTTTTGTATTACCGGAATGGGAGCAAGCGAGGCTCTGACCAGGGATATGGACGGTGTCACGCTGGACGCATTGCTGGATCTGCGGCAGTACGAGGCGGTCTACATCATGTTGGGAATCAATGACATGGGCGGAAAGCGCAAGAGTTATCTGGCCTCCTATGGTTCCCTGCTCAGCCATGTACAGGAGAAACAGCCGAATGCGGATATTGTGATTCAGTCCATACTGCCAGTGACTTCCGCCTATACCGCCGAGCATCCCAGTTTCAACAATGACGAGATCCGGGAACGCAACGCCTCTCTGTCGGAACTGGCGGACAGCGAGAGCATCTTTTACCTGGACCTGAACGCTTTTTTTGTGGATGAGGCGGGCAATTTAAATGCAGGCCAGGCCAGAGACGGTCTGCACCTGACGGCCAAATCTTACAAAGTTTGGAGAGAAGCGCTGTTGGCCAACGGCATCGTGAAATAACAATGGTTTTTTGCGGGGCCTTGTGTTACAATGAGTAAAACGCTCCGCGTTTAACTCTGCTGAACAGAGAGTGCGCTAAAGCGCACAGGATTAAGGTATAATGAGTAAAACAAATACAGTGACTAAGGAGGAATGATCAATGAACATGAACAGTATCTGTGTGCAGGGCGGTTATACGCCGGGAAACGGGCAGCCCCGCCAGATTCCCATTGTGCAGAGCACCACTTTTAAGTACGATACCAGCGAGGATATGGGCAAACTGTTTGACTTGGAGGCCAATGGCTATTTCTATACCCGTCTTCAGAATCCCACCAATGACTATGTGGCGGCCAAGATCTGTCAGATGGAGGGCGGCACGGCGGCCATGCTCACCAGCAGCGGACAGGCGGCGACTTTTTACGCTCTGTTCAATATCTGCGGGGCAGGGGATCATATTGTGTCCTCCAGCAGTATTTATGGGGGATCTTACAATCTGATCTCCGTCACGATGAAAAGGATGGGGATTGATGTTACTTTTGTGGATCCGGACGCCTCGGAGGAAGAGTTGAACGCGGCTTTTCTGCCCAACACCAAAGTGATGTTCGGCGAGACCATCGCCAATCCGGCCCTGACGGTATTGGATATCGAAAAATTTGCCCGGTGCGCGCATAGCCATGGAGTGCCCCTGATCATTGACAATACCTTTGCGACTCCCATCAACTGCCGTCCTTTTGAGTGGGGAGCGGACATTGTGACCCATTCCACCACCAAGTACATGGACGGACACGGCGCGGCAGTGGGCGGCTGTATCGTAGACAGCGGAAAGTTTGACTGGATGGCTCATGCGGACAAATATCCCGGACTGTGTACGCCCGATGAGAGTTATCACGGTGTTACCTATGCGGAGAAATTCGGGCAGGGCGGTGCTTTTATCACCAAGTGTACGGCTCAGTTGATGCGCGATCTCGGTTCCATCCAGAGCCCCCAGCATGCCTTTATCCTGAACCTGGGGCTGGAGAGCCTGCATGTGCGCATGAAACGCCACTGTGAGAACGGTCAGGCCGTGGCGGAGTTCCTGGCCTCCCATCCCAAGGTGGCCTATGTGAATTACTGCGGCCTGCCTGGGGACAAATATCATGAGCTGGCGCAGAAATATCTGCCGGGCGGCAGCTGCGGCGTGGTATCCTTTGGTCTGAAAGGCGGAAGAGAGGCAGCGGGAACCTTTATGAAGAATCTGAAGATGGCGGCCATCGAGACGCATGTGGCGGATGCCCGGACATGCTGTTTGAACCCCGCCTCCAGCACCCACCGTCAGATGACGGACGAGCAGCTTGCTCAGGCCGGGGTGCCTGCGGAACTGGTGCGGATGAGCTGCGGTCTGGAGGACAAGGAGGATCTTATTGCCGATATCGCCCAGGCGTTGGAGAAATGCTGAAAATAGCAAGACAGGGAAACATGTATATCGCCATATCGCCCGGAAACACAGACGGGTGATATGGCGATTTTTTCAGGCGTCTTGCCGATGAAACCCTGTTCAGCGGAGTTTTGCCAGATATCAACAGGTCAGTAAACTGGAAACGGCGCATCCTCAGTCGGGGTACATTTCGGAACAGCGGGAGAAATAGGAAGGACGTCTACTCATGGATATGGTAAACGGTCTCCGTCAGACATTGCCGCATAAATTCCCAGGTCAGCGGGATGGAATCTTTCATCTGTTCCGAGGCGGTCAGATACCAGAAAAAGCTCTCCGCAAAATATTCCTCATTGTTGGGAGGATTGCAGCGCATACCCATATTCCCGGCAGCCTCCAGCTCCTGCTCCATGAGGGTGATAAAATGTTCCCTCTCGCTGGGAAAATTGCAGCAGTAATCCAGAAAGTGGCCAAATTCATGGAGAATGGTGGAGGAGTCAGTGGCGCTGTCCCGGTCTTCCACCTTGATATACAGGCTCTGCACATCCGTCACTCCCTTGACGGAGGCATATAGACCGTCAAACTCCGTCTGGGCGATATCGCGGTCTGTCACATAGAAGTGCCAGCCGTAGTCCACAAAGAGAAAACAAAGCTGCGCCGGCAGCTGGGACAGCGCCTCTTCACAGCGTTCCACGTAACGTTTGTCCACCTGCCCGATGGTCTCGGGGATAGGGGTATGATCCGCCGCGCAGGCCTGGATCTCCTGAGCGGAGAGCGGTTCTTTCCCGCAGAGAAAATGCCTTCGGCGGGCAAAGATCCCGTGATAGGGCGGGTAGTAGGGAAGAGTGCGCAGTACAGGGCCGCCCGGTGAAGGACAGGAGATATGGAACGGGAAAGCGGCGTCACAGGACAGTACCGGTCCCAGACCGCTCCACAGTAAAACGATAATGATTACCGGCAAAAACCGGGCAGATCCCTTTCTTTTTTTCATGATTTCTTCCCTTCATATCATAGGTTCGGCGGAGACACTCTCCAATATGTGAGGTTTATTCTCTTCGGAGTATCCGGTGCTGTATTTCTCAAAATACGGTAATAGTATAACATAGCGCCCCGCTTTTTTCCAGAAAAAAGCACACTTGTGCCGCAAAAGCAAAATTATACCTACCGGCACTTGCATTTGTTCCCCGGGAGTGGTATATATTAGTCAATTGTTAAAAAAGGGATATTCCCGGAAAGAGAGGACAGTATAATGCAGTTTGAACAATTACAGAAAGACATGATCTCCGCCATGAAGGAGCGCAATAAAGTGCGTAAGGACGCCATCTCCACTTTGGTTTCCGCCGCCAAAAAGGTGGCTATCGACGAGGGAACCCGGGACAATATCACGGAGGAGATCGTGGACAGGGTTATCCTCAAGGAGATCAAGACGGTGAAGGAGCAGTTGGATGCCTGCCCGGCCTCCCGGGAGGATCTGCGCAGTGAGTACCAGGCCAGATATGATATTTTTCAGGAGTATGCGCCGAAAATGATGTCCGCTTTGGAAGTGGAGACATTTTTGACGGAAAAATATGCCGATCTGCTGGCACAGAAGAACAAGGGGCTTATCATGAAAACGGTCATGCCGGAGCTGAAGGGTAAAGCGGATGGCAGTGTGATCAGCCAGGTGGTGGCAAAGCTCTGCCAGTAGACTTATATCTGAGGAGAATTTATGGCGGATATTATCCAGATCAATGACATCAAAATACCGGAGCTGGACGTCTATGCCAGACTTTCAGAAGGACAGATCGCCCATTATTTTGAACCGCGGGAAGGACTGTTTATCGCGGAGAGCCCCATGGTGATCGACAGGGCGTTAAATGCCGGATACCGTCCTTTTTCCATGCTGATGGAGGAGACTTTGGCAGATGGCCCCCAGGGCAGGGAATTGATTGCCCGGTGCCCCGGTATCCCTGTTTATACGGCGCGGCGGGAGGTGCTGGAGCAGATTACCGGATACGCTCTGACCAGGGGGATGCTCTGCGCCATGTATCGGAAGACGCTGCCCTCTGCGGAACAGGTCTGCCGGGGGGCAGATCGTATCGCGGTGCTGGAAAATGTGATGAATCCCACCAATGTGGGGGCAATCTTTCGCAGCGCGGCGGCCCTGAACATGGACGGAGTGCTGCTGACTCACGGCAGCAGCGATCCTCTGTATCGCAGAGCCGTCAGGGTCAGCATGGGCACGGTGTTTCAGATCCCGTGGACTTTTCTGGATCCGGCTGACGATAGCGACAGTGGCCGGGAGAGCCGTTTGAACGGGCTGCTCCACAACCTGGGTTTCCGGACCGCCGCCATGGCCCTGCGGGAGGACTCCATATCCCTGGCAGAACCCTGCCTGCAGGAGCAGGCGCGCCTGGCTATAGTGCTGGGAACCGAGGGGGACGGTCTGGCGGCGGATACCATCGCGGACTGCGACTACACCGTGCGGATCCCCATGTCCCACGGCGTGGATTCCCTGAATGTGGCGGCAGCCAGCGCCGTGGCGTTCTGGCAGCTGGGCAGAAAACGTTAGCCGTCGGGTCCGCCGAGGCGTCAGAAACAAAAAGGCGGTATAGTCATTCGACTGTACCGCCTTTTAACGGGATACTTTATTATCCCATAACGGGATGTTCTTTATCCCATGGTTACAACTACATTCACTTCTTTTTTGGAGGCGTCATAGGGGATGATATTGCCCTCTACGGCCGCCCCGTCCACAGTCATGGACTTCACGCCCTTCTCCACATTGGCAGGGTTCAGCACCTGAATATGGTACACGGCTCCGCGGTATTCGCGGGTCAGCTTAAAGTCGCCGAAACCCTTCGGCACACAGGGATTGATCTGCAGTCCCGTGTGGGTGGGGTACACACCCAGGATATATTGGGAAATATTGGCAAAGGTCCAGGCCGCCGTACCGGTGAGCCAGCTGTTCTTGGCCTCGCCGTGGAACTTGGCGTCCCGTCCGGCCACCATCTGGGAATACACATAGGGCTCGGTGCGATGGATCTCACTGATATCCTCCACATAGGCGGGACAGGTCTTCTTATAGATCTCAAAGGCCCTGTCGCCCCGTCCGATCACGGTCTCGGCGATGGACACCCAGGGGTTGTTGTGACAGAAGATACCGGCGTTCTCCTTATATCCGGGGGGATAGGAGGATACCTCGCCCAGCTCCAGATGATACCTGGTATAGGCGGGCTGCAGGATCATAATGCCGTAATCGGTGTCCAGTTTTTCTTTTACAGAGTTCAGAGCCTTTTCCGCCAGCCCTTCCTTGACGCCCACACCGGCCAGTACACAGAATCCCTGAGGCTCGATGTAGATCTGCCCCTCCTCGCATTCCTTGGAGCCGACTTTGTGGCTGTACGCGTCGTAGGCGCGGACGAACCATTCGCCGTCCCAGCCGCTGCCTAAGATGGTATCGTACATTTCCGCGGCTTGCGCTCTGGCATATGCGGCCTCCTGGGCATCGCCCATCAGCTCACATAACTGCGCGTACTCCTCACCGTATTTGACAAACATGCCCGCGATGAACACGGACTCTGCCACGGGACCCTCGCTGGGGCCGAAGGTCTGGAAGGACTCGCCGGGATGCTCGGAGAAACAGTTCAGGTTCAGGCAGTCGTTCCAGTCCGCCCGCCCGATCAGCGGCAGTCCATGGGGTCCTTTGTGGTTCACAATGAAGTCAAAGGATCTCTTCAAATGATTCATCAGCGGCGTGGCCTTGGACATGTCGTTGTCAAAAGGAACCAATTGCTCCAGGATAGAGGAGTCGCCGGTCTCCCGCACGTAAGCGCTGGTGCCCGCGATGAGCCACAGGGGATCGTCGTTAAAGCCGCTGCCGATATCGGAGTTCCCCTTTTTGGTCAGGGGCTGGTACTGGTGATAAGCGCTGCCGTCCTCGAACTGGGTGGAGGCGATGTCGATGATACGCTCCCTGGCCCGGTCGGGGATCAGGTGTACAAAGCCCAGCAGATCCTGACAACTGTCTCTAAAGCCCATGCCCCTGCCGATACCGGACTCGTAATAAGAGGCGGAGCGGGACATGTTAAATGTGACCATGCACTGATACTGGTTCCAGGTATTGACCATACGGTTGACCTTCTCGTCTCCGGACTCCACATGGTACTTGGAGAGCAGCTTTTTCCAGTAGTCCTGCAGAGCAGTGAAAGCAGCGTCCACATCCGCCTCGTCCGCATAGCGTTTCAGCATCTCATAGGCCGGTTTCTTGTTGATGATCCCGGGGGACTCCCACTTTTCCTCCTGAGGATTCTCAATGTAGCCCAGCACAAAGATAAAGGTTTTGGACTCGCCGGGAGCGAGGGTTACATTCAACTGCTGGGAGGCGATGGGGGACCAGCCGCTGGCCATGGTGTTCCTGCACTGTCCGTTCTCCACCACTTCCGGGTTGTCAGCGCCCCTGTAGGCCCCCAGAAAATCGTCCCGGATGGTATCAAAACCTGCGATAGGGGCATTTACGGAATAGACGGCATAGTGATTGCGGCGCTCGCGGTACTCGGTCTTGTGGAAGATCGTAGAACCTTCCACCTCTACTTCGCCGCAGCTGAGAAGCCGCTGGAAATTCTTCATATCGTCATCCGCGTTCCAGAGACACCATTCCACATAGGAAAAGATCTTCAGTTCCTTAGTGTCACTGCCGGTGTTTTTCAGGGTCAGTTTGCTGATCTCACAGTTATCGTTCATAGGAACAAAGGTCAGCAGCTGTGCCTGCACCCCGTTCTTGGCGCCTGTGAAACGGCTGTAGCCCATGCCATGGCGGCACTCATAGCTGTCCAGCTCCGTCTTTGTGGGCTGCCAGCCCGGATTCCAGACGGTGCTGCCGTCTTTTATGTAGAAATATTTGCCGCCCATATCGGTGGGCACATTGTTGTAACGATAGCGTGTCAGGCGCAGCAGCTTTGCGTCTTTATAGAAAGTATAGCCGCCGCAGGTGTTGGAGATTAAGCTGAAAAACTCGTTGCAGCCCAGATAATTGATCCAGGGCAGCGGTGTCTTGGGAGTGGTGATCACATATTCCTGGTTGGAATCGTCGAAATAACCAAATTTCATAATGTAAATCTCCTTTTATTTGTATTTGGGTTAACTGCTTTAAGAAACGTTTAAGTAAAACAGTACCACATGGGAAAATTATACAGAACATACCTGTAAAATGCAATAGAAATATTGAATTTTTGGGAAAAATTTATATTTATCCCCGGCCTTGTACAATTATTTACCACGGTAAAAAAAGGAAATTACTTGATTTAAATGATTAAGGAAATGGTGCTCAAACAATAACAAAACGCGGGTAAATATGCACAAAAAGTGTGGTGCAAATTTGGTGACATGCAACGAAATTAGCAATAATATACAAAAAAAGCAAAAAAACCATTGTAAAATTGCTCAAAATGATATAGACTAAAAAAATAACAGGCAAAGAAAATTTAAGTAAACGATTAAGTAAGGTAAAAAAGAAAGCAGACTAAACAGCGGAGTTATTGCAAAGTAAACGATTAAGTAACGGAAAGAATCAGGGGTCAGATATGGTATCCATGAAAGACATTTCCGCGGCATGCGGGGTATCAGTTGCCACGGTAAGCAAGGCACTGAACGATCACAAAGACATCGGGGAAGCGACAAAAGAGAAGATTCGCAGGACTGCCAAGGAAATGGGATATCTGCCCAATTTTTCGGCTCGCGCTCTCAAGACCAACCGTACATACACTATAGGAGTATTGTTTTCTGACGGGGCGGACAACGGATTGACCCACGATCATTTCTGCCGTGTGCTGGACAGTTTCAAGCGGACAGTGGAGGCCGGCGGTTTTGATATCACCTTTGTCAACAACGGCAGGAACCGCGGAGGCGGCATGACCTATCTGGAACACAGCCGCTACCGGGGATTTGACGGGGTATTGCTTGTCTGTGTGGATTTTGAGGATCCGGGTGTAGTGGAATTGATGCAGAGTGATATCCCGATGGTCATAGTTGACTTTTTGTTCAACAACCGGAGTTCCGTGATATCTGACAATGTGCGGGGCATACAGGATCTGATGGAGTACATATACAGCATGGGGCATCGCAGGATCGCCTATATACACGGGGATCGCACTGCCGTTACCGCCAGTCGGCTGTCAAGTTTTTACCGCACGGCGGAGCGCCTGGGGCTACAGATCCCGGATATCTATGTCAGAGAGGCGGCTTACCGCAACACGCAGATCGCCTATCGGGAGACGAGAGCGCTGCTGGAACTCCCCGTACCGCCCACATGTATTTTGTATCCTGACGATTTCGCCGCGTTTGGGGGCATCAATTCCATCCGGGAGATGGGACTGCGGATCCCGGAGGATGTCTCCGTGGCGGGCTATGACGGCATCCCTTCGGCGAGCCAGCTACAGCCGCAGCTCACCACGATCAAGCAGGACGCGGAGCAGATGGGATGCGTGGCGGGCAGGAAACTGATCAGCCTGATCGAACAGCCCAAGACCACGCTGATGGAGCAGATCGTGATTCCCGGTTCGCTGGTGGAAGGGAAATCTGTATTGAAGATAGAGATCTGAGTCTTTGAGAAGAGCAGTCTTCAAGAGGATCTAAAATAAAAAAGAAAAGGAGTGTATAACATGAAGAGTTTCCTGAAGAACACCTGGCAGCACAGAGCGCATGTGGTCATGGCATTGCCGGCCTTTTTGATCCTGCTGTTGTTTAGCTATGTGCCGATGTCGGGACTGGTGATGGCGTTCAAGTCATACGACTACAGCAAGGGGATATGGGGGAGTCCATGGAACGGGCTGGAGAATTTCAAGTTCCTGCTGGCGTCTAAGAACACTTTTGTGAATATGACGAAGAACACGTTGATGTACTATGTGATCTTTACTTTTCTGGGCACCTTTTTGAATGTGGTGCTGGCCATCGCCATCGATCAGTTTATCTTTAAGAAATGCGCCAAGGTAATGCAGACGATCATGATCGTTCCCGTGTTCATCTCCTATGCCGCAGTACAGTTTATCGTGTACGCGTTTATCAGTACGGACACCGGTATCCTGAATAATACCTTTGGCATGAGCACTCGGTTTTACTCTGACGCGGCGCTGTGGCCGATCATCCTGACCGTGGTGAAGATATGGAACAGCGTGGGATACGGTTCCGTGTTATACATGTCCGTTCTGGCCGGTATCGATACCGAGTTGTATGAGGCCGCCGAGATCGACGGCGCCAACAAGTGGAAACAGATATGGCATATCACACTGCCCTCTCTGATCCCGATGATCACCGTCATGCTGCTTTTGTCCGTGGGTAACATCATGAGATCCGATACGGGTCTGTTCTATCAGGTTACGAGAAACAGCGGCGCCCTGTATGAGACCACCCAGGTTATTGACTCCTATGTGCTGAACGCCATCTTCAGGAATTCCAACTTTGGATTTGTGGCGGCGACCACATTGTTCCAGTCGGTGGTGGGTCTGCTATTGATGTTGTTCGCCAATGGTCTGGTGCGCAAGGTTTCGCCTGAGAACTCACTGTTCTAGGAGGAAGGAGACAACGATGAAAGAGAAGAAAAAAATGAAAAACGCCGATCTTGCCCCTTCCAGAAGAGAGCGCAAGGGCGTAGGGCAGTACATACTTGGTTTCTTTCTGCTGATATATACGCTGTTCTGTCTGCTGCCGATCCTGCTGGTGTTTATCGCCGCGTTTACGGATGAGAAGGCGATCAACCAGAACGGATTCAGTTTCTTCCCCACCCAGTGGTCCATGGCGGGAATGAACTCCGTGCTGCGGTATGGAAAACAGCTTGTGACATCCTATACGGTCACGATCTTTATCACGGTGGCCGGTACGCTGCTGGGGCTGTTGGTCATGGCCATGTTCGCTTATTCCGTCAGCAGAAAGGAATTTCGTCTGTCCAAGTTTTTATCCGTTTTCCTGTTGATACCGATGCTGTTTAACGGAGGCCAGCTGTCCAACTACGTTGTGTTTACATCCAGCTATCACTTGAAGGACAATCTGCTGCTGCTGATCTTGCCGCTGTGCGTGACCACGATGAATGTGATCATCCTGCGGACTTATATCGTAAACAGTATTCCGGCTGAACTTATGGAGGCGGCCAAGATTGACGGGGCGGGAGAGTACCGCACTTTCTTCCAGATCACTCTTCCCCTGCTGAAACCCTCCATGGCGGCGGTGGGGTTCATGATGGCCACCACATACTGGAACGACTGGCAGAACGCGCTGCTGTATATTACTTCGGATTCCAAGAAACCGCTGCAGCTGCTGTTGGTAAATATTCAGAAGAGTATTGAGTTTCTGCTGAACAACTCCAATGTTCCCGCATCCGTAAGAGCGGCCATGGGAGGCAGCATTCCCCAGTACTCGGCCACGATGGCGACGGTTATCGTTGTTATCGGCCCGATCATGATAGTCTATCCGTTCTTCCAGAAGTACTTCATAAAGGGTCTGACGGTGGGCTCTGTAAAGGGTTAAATGATTCAGGTATTCCAGGAATGGCGCAATAGTGCGTTTTCCTTGTGAATATAAATTCAAAGGGAGGTATAATACCGAATGAAGAAAAAGATTTTTGCAACTATGTTAGTGGCATCCATGATGGCAGGCCTGCTTGCCGGATGCGGCAGTACCCCTGCGGACAGCGGCAATAGCAGCGGCAGTGGCAGTGCGGGTGGAAATACCGGCTCTGCTTCCGGCGACAAGGTGGTCATCAATGTCAACAGGAACACCTTCAACCTGGCAACGCCCGATTCCGCGCAGGTAAAGAAAGTGGAAGACGCGATCAACGCCTATATTGCAGACAAGATCAATGTACAGATCAAGCTGACCGATATCGGTTCCGGCGAGTATATCGACAAGACCAATCTGGCACTGGGCAACAACGAGATCAACTTGCTGTGGACGGCTTCCTGGGAGTCCACCATCGGCACCAACGATCTGGTACCCAAGAACGCGGTATATGACATCACGGATCTGCTGCCCGGCACTCCGCTCTACAATTCCATGGACGCAGGCCAGTGGGAAGCTACCAAGTACAACGGCAGGAATTATTTCATCCCCGTGTACAAGGACAATGTGGAAGGCTATGACCTGATGTTCCGTCAGGATCTGGTTGACAAGTACGGCTGGGATTTGTCCAGCGTTAAGTCTCTGGCTGATATCGAGCCCATGCTGGCAGACGCGAAGGCAGAGGGCCTGAAGTACCCCTACCTGACCCAGAAGACCGCTATGTTCTACAGATATTACATCAACAGCTTTGATTTCTTCACCGCAGATGCTACCGCTAACTGGGTTGCGGTTGACAGAGACACCAACGAGGTTGTGGATGTGATCCTGACCGACGAGTACAAGGAGTTCTGTACTCTGATGGCGAAGTGGGCAGAGGCTGGCTACATCTCCGAGGATGATGTTACCAAGACGACCACTGATACCACCACCCAGACCCAGGATTGGGCCGTTTCATGGTGGACAGATATCCCTGTAAACGCTGAGGCTAACGATCGTTACAAACAGCAGGTGGCTATGGTTCCCGTTACTGACAGATGGGCACACTCCACCTCCGCTCTGGGTTCCTGCTACTGCGTGACCGCTAACAGCACTCCTGAGCAGGCACAGGCTTGTATCGATTTCATGGGTCTTCTGTATACTGATTCCAAGCTGGCTGATATGTATACCTTTGGTATCGAGGGCGAGGACTTCAACTATGACGCCAATGGCCAGGTGGATCAGCACAGTGAGAAGTACCATCACTCCATGTGGGAGTCCGCTTCCGCTACCATCGTTACCCCTGTAGCGGGCGAGCCTACCAATAAGGCTGATCTGTACCAGGATTTCAACGGCGGCGCCAACACTTCCTGCGCGGCAGGTTTCCGTTTCGACAAGAGCCCTGTGGATGCACAGTTCTCCGCTTGTCAGAACGTGTTTGAGCAGTACGGTTTCATACTGGAGAACGGCGGTGTTGCTGTTGCGGATGTAGAGTCCACTATCGCAGCTTACCAGGCAGCTTTGGACGAGGCCGGTTATCAGGATATCCTGGCTGAGTTCCAGAGACAGTACAATGAGTGGAAGTAATTGCCGGTATCGGACAATGTAAGGCAATATCCGAACTGCCGCCCTGCAAGGGGCGGCAGTTTTTATGAAATGTTTATAAATGCTTTATATCCCGTATATTTACCATATCGTGAAAGCATGCTATACTAAAACAGATACCTGATATGCATTTGCAGAGCTGCAATCTGCATGTGAGAGCAAGTGAAAGAGGCAGATAGGATAATATCCGATATGAACAGACAGGAATTTGTGGATCGGCTTAAGATCTCCCTGAGCGGAAAGGTTTCGCCGGCGTTGGTGGAAGAGAATGCCCGCTATTATGAAGACTATATCAATACCCAGATACGGCTGGGAGAGGCAGAAGAGGACGTACTGGAAGGATTGGGTGATCCCAGGCTGATTGCCAGATCTATTGTGGCGGCTGAGAATGTAAGGACAGAGAGCGGCAACGCGCAGCAGGCATATGCGGATAGACAGGAAGGTGACGAGCGTCAGGGCGGTTCCCGGCATTTTTTACATGTTTCCAATCTGCCGGCATGGGCATTGCCGGTGCTGGCGGGCGGGATCCTTCTCCTGTTCCTGGTGGCGCTTGGCCTGATCTTTCGTCTTGTGCTGCATATGCTGGCCTGGTTATGGCCATTGATCGCCATTGCGATGATTGTGCTTTTTTTTATAAAATTATTCCGCGACTGGCTGCATTAAATAAGATGTATATTTTAAAACAATGGGGATATACTACTCCTGTAACCAAAAACCAACAGGAGGAATGAATTATGCAGAACAACAATCAGAACAACCAGAACAGCAATTCCAGCAATTGCCAGAACAGTTACCAGGATAGCCAGAACAGCTACCAGGACAATAACAAGAAGAACAATCAGAACAACCAGAATAACCAGAACAAGCAGAACAACAGCCAGAAGAACAACAGTTTCTAAGGCTGCCGCAGGCTTTCTGGAAAATAGGGGTGTCGCTTTTGCGGCATCCCTATTTACATATGGGTGTGGATTGTGGTAACATGAATTAAATGTAAATCACTAATCCCGGTTGTTCGGAAAACGTGCTCGGAATATGAGATTGAGGAATAGTAAGATAAGTGAAAAACCGGGATTGCTGTGAACGTGAATGTGCTGAAAAGCATGGAATAAGAGGAATAAATGAGACGATACGAACTGATAGCACCCTGCCATTTTGGCATGGAGGCTGTGTTAAAAAAGGAAATTACCGATCTGGGATATGATGTGAGCGAGACGGCCGATGGCCGTATCACCTTTTTGGGGGACGAGGAGGCGCTGTGCCGGGCCAATATATTTCTGCGCACGGCGGAGAGGGTACTGATTAAAGTGGGCCGCTTTAAGGCGGAGACTTTTGAGGAACTTTTTCAGGGCACAAAAGCGCTGCCCTGGGAGGAATATATTCCCCGGGACGGCAGGTTCTGGGTCGCCAAGGCGGCCAGTGTCAAAAGTAAGCTTTTCAGTCCCTCCGATATCCAGAGCATCATGAAAAAGGCCATGGTGGAACGCATGAAGGAGCATTACCGGCTGGAGCGCTTTCCGGAGAGTGGGGAGCATTTCCCCGTGCGGGTGTTTCTGATGAAGGACGAGGTGACGGTGGGGCTGGATACCACCGGCGAGTCCCTGCATAAGAGAGGATACAGAAAACTGACAGCCAAGGCCCCTATCGCGGAGAATCTGGCGGCGGCTATGATCCTGCTGACGCCCTGGCACGGCGATCGGATCCTGGTGGATCCCTTTTGCGGCAGCGGGACCATCCCCATCGAGGCGGCCATGATGGCAGCCAATATGGCGCCGGGCATGAAGAGAGGGTTTACGGCCCAGAACTGGCCCCATGTGGTGGGAAAAAAAGTGTGGCAGGATACGCTGGAGGAGGCCGGGGAACTGGTGGATCTGTCTGTGGAGACGGATATTCAGGGATACGACATGGATGACGGTATGGTATCTATAGCCAGAGAGAACGCCAGGCTGGCCGGCGTGGAGAAATTGATCCATTTTCAGCGGCGGGACGTGGCGCAGCTCTCTCATCCGAAAAAATACGGTTTTTTGATCACCAATCCGCCTTATGGGGAGCGTCTGGAGGAGAAAGAGGCTCTGCCCGCCCTGTACCGGACGATAGGCGAGCGGTTTCGCAGTCTGGACGGCTGGAGCCTGTATCTGATCACATCCTATGAACAGGCGGAGCGGGATATCGGGCGCAAGGCCGATAAGAACAGAAAGATCTATAATGGCATGATGAAAACCTATTACTATCAGTTCCTGGGGCCCAAACCGCCCAGGCGGGGAGGCGCGCATGAGAGGTAAGCCGGACTGGAGAGGTTATGGCACGCTGACTTTGTGGACGCTGCTCTGCGTCGGCTGTATGGCGGTGATGATGTGGTGGGCGGCCGGTAAGAGCATTGTCATCGCGGATACAACGCCCGACGGTCGGGAGGAGTATACCCCTTCGGAGAACGAGGGAGTGGAGCGCTACCGGCTGACGCTGGCGGAGGAGGAGGGCAAGCCCGGACATTTTACGGTTCCCCTGTCGCCCTCCGTCCATGCGGAGCAGATCAGTATAGAGAACCGTTATACGGAGCGCCAGCTCTGGATCTACATTCAGGGAGCCAAGGCGGCGGATTATCGGGAGTATCTGATCGCCGGAGATATCTCGCCCGTGGTGGGCGGCTGGGCGCAGCAGCAGGAGGATACGACGGTTCTGAAATTGCAGATGAACACCATACAGGAGTATAGCAGCGTGATGGAGGAAAACCGGCTCTATGTGGAATACGCATCGCCGGAGGAATGCTTTGAGCGCATCGTGGTCATCGATCCCAGATGCGGAGGGGAGGATATGGGCGCGGCGGCGAACGGTTCCCGGGAAAAGGATATCACGCTGCAGATCGCCAGAGCCGTGCGGCAGCAGTTGGACGGTTCTGATATCAAGGTTTATCTGACCAGACAGGAGGATGTGGAGGTAGCTGTGGAGGATCGGATCCTGCTGGCGCGGGAAGTGGGCGCGGATCTGTATGTGGGAATCGCCTTGAATGAGGACGAGCAGGATCCGGAGCAATTCGGCACAGAGGTCTGGTATAACGGAGAGTATTTCATCCCCGGATTTGGCAATCTGCAGCTTGCCGATCTGTTGGAGCGGCGCCTCACAGAGGCAGTGTCGGGACGTGCTAATGGATTGATACAGATTGACGACCCTGTCCTGCAGCGGCTGACTGTCCCGGGAGCGCTGGTAAAGGCGGGGTATCTGACCCATGAGCGGGAAGGGGAGCTGCTGGGCCGACAGGAATATATAGATAAGGTGGCGGAAGGCATCACAAAAGCATTGGGGCAGGCTTTCACAGATCTGGAGAGCGGTGAATCCTGAGAACGGTTTCCTGCAAATATACGGGAGAGGTGATAAATATATGATAAGAAAGATCGTTTTTGCTACCGGCAATGCCGGAAAAATCAAGGAGATACAGGCAATCCTGGCGGATACGGGGCTGGAAGTGATATCCATGAAAGAGGCGGGAGTCTCGGTGGATATCGAAGAGAACGGCAGCACCTACGAGGAGAACGCGCTGATCAAATCCAGGGCCGTGGCCGCCTGTCTGGAGGAAATGGGGCAGCGGCAGGATACGATAGTCATGGCGGATGACTCGGGGCTGGAGATCGATCATCTGCATGGAGAGCCGGGAGTCTATTCTGCCCGTTATATGGGGGAGGACACTTCCTATCATATTAAAAACGCCGATCTGATCAGCCGCCTGGAGGGAGTGGAGGACGCCCGGCGGACGGCAAGGTTTGTATGCGCCATTGCGGCGGTGCTGCCGGATGGAAGGGAACTGACCAGCCGGGGCGTCATAGAGGGGCGGATCGGCTATGAAGAAAAGGGGAGTAACGGATTCGGATATGATCCGATCTTTTATGTGCCGGAGTTTGGCCGCACTACGGCAGAGCTGAGCGAGGAGGAAAAGAATCGGGTAAGTCACCGCGGAAATGCGTTGCAGGAAATGAGACGGCAGCTGCAGCGTATTATGGAGTAAGATGAGCGGGAGGAACATGTTCCATGGAACAACGAAAGAAAATATTGATCGTCAGTGACACTCATCGAAAAAACGATAATTATTTTGCACTGCTGGAGCGGCTGGCCCCTCTGGACATGGTGATTCACTGCGGGGATACGGAAGGAAGTGAGTACGCCATCAGCCAGGCGGCGAACTGTCCGGTGCAGATCGTGTCAGGCAACAATGATTTTTTCTCGGATCTGCCCAGAGAGCTGGAATTTGAGATCGGCCGTTACCGGGTATGGGTCACGCATGGTCACACCTATTATGTGTCCATGGGCAGCGAGAGGATCAAGCAGGAGGCCAGGGAGAGGGGGGTGGATATCGTCATGTATGGTCATACCCACAGGCCCTGTCTGGACGTGGAGAAGGATCTGACCGCCCTGAACCCGGGCAGCATCTCTTATCCCCGTCAGGATGGCCACAGGCCCTCCTATATCATCATGGAGCTGGACGAGACAGGGAAGGCAGATTTCCGGATCGAATATCTGTGATCTGAAAAAGGGGAGGTTGTATGTTTGAGCGATGGGTGAAAAGAGATAAAAAGGTATCCGGTGAGAGCGGGACGAAAGTGGACGAAAAAGTCCCGGATATACAGGTCATAACCCGGTGGGAGGGGACTGCCGCCGGGGATTTTTATGCTCCCGGGGCGCTGGTCCGGGTAAAAAACGGCAAGGGGCAGCTCTATGAAAGATTCTCAGAGGAGACGGGCGATGTCTCTTACTGTACTTTGATGTTTGGCGACGTCCCCCTGTTTCAGTTTCAGGGGGACGAATATTATTGCCCCACCTGTGAAAAGATCGTCAGGAGCGGCTATGGGCCAGGGCAGCCGCAGGAGTTTCGGGAGGCCCGGATGAACGGCGAAAATGTGTCCTTCGAGGAGGCTCTGGAGGGGATGAAACCGCTGCTGGGACTTCTGGAGGATAACTGCTATGTTATCCTGGACACACAGTTATACCCCACTGACGGGAACGGGCATTTATTCTGGGATGTGCCTGCCAGCGAGGGGGGAGTGCCGGGTTCCTGCCTGTTTTACCGGGGAGAAGGGGAGTGGGGGAATCTCAGACCCCATTTCACAGTGGCTACGCAATCCGGCGCCAGGCTGTGCGAAAGCCGGGTGGAATACTATCGTGAGCATCCGGGGTGTCGGGCCGTGGCCTATTATATGGACGGCTATATGACGGCGCTGCTCGACGGCCACCACAAGGCGCTGGCGGCGGCACTGGAGCGCAGAAAGGTCAATGCGCTGGTGATCATACCCTGCTATCCTGTTGCCGCTTATCAGAACGGGATCAGGGCCGCGGAGTATCTAAGGGCGGGCGATATGAGTTTTTCCTGCGCGCAATATGGAGTGAAAGCTGCGGAGACCTATAAGGATAAACTGTCGGCGGAGAAAATGGAGATCATTCAGGCGCAGTTTACGGGGAGGGAACCGTGTTTTCCCTATGACAGCAGAGGACTTGCCGCCATCTATCCCGACGCCAGGGGCGTCTCGGATTTGGAAGCCTATACGGACAAATACGGAGAGATTACCCCAGAGCGGCTGGATCGGATCGCGGCACAGGCGCATATCTGCACCCCTGACGAGATATGCGGCCTGATGGCGGCGCTGGGCGCGTTGCGGCATGAAAGACTGTTTGAAATGGCGGACTTTTTCCTGCGGAAATGTACCTACCTGTCGTTTCTTGCCTTTCATGATACGGATACGTTCAGAGCGATCGCGAAACAGCTTATGAAACTGCCCCACAGTAAAGAGACTGTGCAGTATATGGTGGAAATCATGGTGGAGTATGAGGACGAGTACCCCTCCGTGGGAGAGGAGATCAAGGAGTGGCTGTAGGACAGGGGCCCATGGTCTTTTTGTGCGTGATCGGAGAAAACAGGGGCAGCTTTGCTCAATAGGCCTGCATATATGCCGATAAACATATTAGGGACTGAACATAACAATCAGGCGCAAGGAGATAATGAATATGAATGCAACGGATATGAAACAGCTGCTGAACTCCATGGAGAGCAATATAAAGCTGCAGGGCCGGGCCAGGGCGGAGAAGAGAGCCAGGAAGGCCGAGCGCGAGCAGAAGGAATTTAAGGAAAAACTCATGCGCGCGGCCGCCAGCCAGGCGGAGCTGGAGAGCATGGCCAAAAAGATAAAGGGCACGGACGCCGCTGTGCAGCGGGACCAGCTGATCGGGCTGATGGGCGGCTGAGATTTATGGATTGACACTTTTTCCAAACCATTATATAATATCTTTGTTCATCGGGGTGTGGCTCAGCTTGGCTAGAGCGCCTGGTTTGGGACCAGGAGGCCGCAGGTTCGAATCCTGTCACC
>CAZGVI010000018.1:50423-72844 GCA_964529395.1 uncultured Acetatifactor sp. | reverse complement strand
GCATTGCTGTTTATTTGTCAAGGTCCAGGAAGTAAATGACTTCGTCATTAACTTCGTGTAAATGACTTCGTCATTAACTTCCCGTAAATGACTTCGTCATTAACTTCTCTTCTGTCGCTGGCATCTCTGTTCTCAGCGGCAACTTCTATAAGATACCACATTCAACATAGCTTGTCAACAACTTTTTTATTTTTTTCTACTTGGTTTAATAACCTTGGTAGAAAGCGGAGAAAGAGGGATTTGAACCCTCGCGCCGCGTAAGCGACCTACACCCTTAGCAGGGGCGCCTCTTCAGCCTCTTGAGTATTTCTCCAAATCTGAATTACACCGCTACCAATATGCTGTTAAGCGCCTCCTTTGGATGACGCAAAAGTTATTATACCTAAGCTTTTACCGTTTGTCAATCGCTTTTTTCATTTTTTTCAGCGTATTGTAAAACAGCCGTATCATACAGATTATTTCCCTCGCAGTCTATCACCACGATCACGGGAAAATCCTTGATTTCCAGCTTACGTATGGCCTCTGTTCCCAGATCGTCATAAGCTATGACTTCTGAGGAAACAATAGCACGGGACAGCAGCGCCCCGGCACCGCCCACTGCGGCAAAATATACCGCCTGATTTCTGATGATCGCCTCTGCAACGGCCTCACTGCGCCTGCCCTTACCGATCATTGCTCTGAGGCCCATATCGAGCAGATCCGGAGTGTACTTATCCATACGGCTGGCTGTTGTCGGTCCCGCAGAGCCTATCGGTCTTCCCTCTCGCGCGGGAGAAGGTCCCATATAATAAATTACATTATCTTTTACATCAAAGGGCAGCTCGCCGCCTTTTTGCAATGTTTCATGCATTCTTTTATGAGCGGCGTCCCTGGCTGTATAAATCGTGCCGCTCAGATAAACATAGTCGCCCGCTTTTAGCTCAGCCGCTTTCTCCCTGTCAAAGGGTACCTGTAGATATTTGTTCTCTCTCTGTTCCACATTTACCTCATTCCTGCATCGCTCGGTTCTGCCCGCGCCATGCGCATATCTTTATGGATGTGTAAATAGACGGGCATCCTTTACAATACCCGCACTGCATGGCGGTTCACATGACAGCAAATATTTACAGCAACTGGAAGACCCGCTATATGTGTTGGATATGTATTGATATTCACCGCAAGCGCCGTAACAGAGCCGCCCAGACCTCCCGGCCCTATGCCCGAACTGTTGATAGTATCCAGCAGTTCCCCCTCCATTTCCTTTATATAAGGAATAGAAGAATGCTCTCCAACCTCCCGTGTCAGAGCCTGCTTAGCCATTATAGCACATTTTTCAAAAGTACCGCCAATACCGACTCCCACCACCATGGGAGGACATGCGTTGGGCCCTGCGTCTTTTACAGCAGTCAAAATCGCTGCCTTCACGCCTTCGATACCGTCTGCCGGCTTGAGCATAAATACCCTGCTCATGTTCTCACTGCCAAATCCTTTGGGAGCAACGGTAATCTTTACTTCATCTCCGGGCGTTATCTTATAATGAATGACTGCAGGAGTGTTGTCCCCCGTGTTTTCCCGGATCAATGGATCTTTCACTACGGATTTACGCAAATATCCGTCCACATAGCCTCTGCGCACCCCCTCGTGAACAGCGTCCTCCAGACTGCCCCCCTCAAAATGCACCTCCTGACCGACCTCCAGAAAGATCACTGCCATACCAGTATCCTGGCAGATCGGAATCATATCTTCTCCGGCAATATGCAAGTTTTCCTGCAATTGTTCCAAAATCTGCCTGCCCAGAGCAGACCTCTCTGTCTGTGCCGCGTCTGCCAGAGCCTGTTTCATATCAGCCGACAGAAAATGATTAGCCTCGATGCACATTTCCCTAATTACATCTGTAATTGTGCTTACCGCGATTGTTTTCATTATTACCTCTGTTTGCGCACCACAGACTGCACCGATGTTACTGTCCATTCTAATGGTCGCCGTAGTCATGAATTCTATTTTACTCTGGTTTAGCGCTCTGGCACACACTCTGTTCAAGAAGGCCTAACGAAAAGTGTTTTACTCACTGTGCCAGTTTGCTGCGGATCTCATCAAGCGTCTCATCCGTAAAATGTCTGGGTTCCCAAAACGTACCCTGACCGTCATCAAGGTAGCGGGGAATCAAATGAATATGGAAATGGAATACAGTCTGCCCTGCCGCCTCCCCATTGTTCTGCACAATGTTAAAGCCCTGACATCCCAGGATCTCCGTCATGGACTTCGCCAGTCTCTTGGCCAAAACAAAAGCCTTTCCTGCCATTTCTTCCGGCAGTTGATACAGATCATCCGCATGTTCCTTGGGAAGGATCAACGCATGTCCTCTGGTAGCGGGGGCAGCGTCCAGAATCACCTTAAAATCCTCATCCTCATAAATACATCTGGTCGGAATGGCACCACTCGCCAATTTGCAAAAAATACAGTCGTCTTTTTTCATGATCTTTTTCTCCTATCCGCCTGTTCCTACAGGCTCTTCTATTTTTCAAAAACAAACAGACTGTCCAACATTCGCATCACACGGAAATTACCTTTCATTTTCATGGTACCGGACATGAACGCGCTCTGAAAGGATATTCGGCCCGCAATAATCTCCTCTATTATGTCCGGCGCAGCAGTCATTTCCACGTCCGGCTCCTCTGTCATACCATAATGACACTCCATCTGCGGGCCGTCTACCTGAATGATCAGGGCCTCCTCCCTGTCCTCCAGCTTTATTGCATAGGATGCGGAAAAGCCCGGCTGCGGCTTAAACGCCTGATGAAAACGTTGGATATAGGTATCCTGCGAATTACCGTCCTTTTCGCTCAGCATATCCCGAAACATGCTGGCCAGTTCCTGGATATCCTCTTTCTGGCGCTGTACATAACTGTCGTCTGCCGCATAGCGCGACAACTGCTCCGACTCCTGCGGAGTCAGATCCACATTGGGAGTTATGGCTACGGTATTTTTTACCGCCTGGTTGCTGGCAGGAAAACTGGGTGTCTTCTGATTGACTGTCCGATACAGATTCTCCGCCTTTTTCTCAATGATCGTCGTATACTCCTGTTTCATCTCCAGCGTCAGAGTATTGGCAATGTAGCCACAGATTCCGCTACAGGGCCGTCCCCCCAGCACTTCCCACGCAGTGGCCAGCTGCATCTTTCCTTCCCTCTCCCCATATGTTGTGGACATGACAACCGGACACATATATAACTTGGAAATCTTTTCCTTATCCCCGTAGAGCCAACAGGAATCCAGAAACTGGTACATATAGCCGCCGATCCCGTACCATTCCACCGTGCCGGCCAAAATGATACCATCCGCGTCTTTCAACGTCTGCGGCAAAGTTGGAATGGCATTCTTGTTTTCATACAGATTATACTGTGTCACATGTACTCTGAGTTCTTCCAACACTTCCCGCATCTTATTGATCACATACAGAGTAGGATCATCGATCAATCCCCTGCCACCGTAATAAATATTAATATTCACCTTGTCCTCCATAACCCGCGTCCGGTCTTTTTATGCCTGAAACGCGTATATACAACGCCAATATCATTCCCAGTATAAATCCCACCAGCAGTCCACCGATATGCGCCAGATTATCCACATTGCCGCCGGTAAAACCGCTATACAGGGACAGGCATATCATCAGAATCACTCTCTTTGGTGTAACATTCTCCATCCGCCGGTTAGAGATCAACACCAGCGCCAGCAGCAAACCGTCCAGACCGAAGATTGCGCCGCTGGCTCCCAGTGATACCGCCCAATCGTTGCTGACGATCTTGCCCACCAGTGACAGCAGATTTCCTCCAATACCGGATGCCAGATATATTCCGGCAAAAGGGAAATGACCTATCTCCTTCTCGATCATTGCTCCCATAAAAAGCAGGATTATCATATTACTGAACAAATGTCCCGTATCCGCATGTAAAAACATCGCCCAAAAGATCCGTCCGTATTCATCGTAAGCCAGAACTTTCACCGCGCTGAGACATCCTCTGTCATACAGGACGTTCCCGGATATCTGGCAGATAATATAAACCCCCACATTGACCGCTACCAGAATAACGCTCACAAAGGGAAGAGTTCTCAGTTTTCTTATATATTCTCCCATAGAAATCCCCTGCCTGTCCATATAGAAAACTGTACCACTCTTTGCCCCCGTTCGTCAACGAAAAATATACTCTACTTTTCCAAACCGGAGTTCATCCTCCTTTTCCAGACGACGTTTCTCATAGGGGCGCATACGCAGTCCGTTTTTGAATGTTCCGTTGGTAGAGTTCAGATCCTCCAGATAAATATTCCCCTCCTCTTCCAATATTCGGGCATGGATCCGGCTGATCGAACGATCGTCCAGTACCAGGTCTGTCTCTTCCTTTCTTTTGCCGATCACAAAGGGAAATTTATCGATCCTTACCGCCAATTCCCCATTGTCTCTGTACAGCCCCCGGGGCAGTTCTCTCTCCGTTTCCTCTATATAAACAGTCTTTCCATACTCTTCCTCATCCTCTTTTTCCATATCCGAGCAGGCTCCTTCCATGCCATAGACCTGTTCTTCTCCCACCGCTCCCAGCGGCTGCGTGGCCACCTGACGCCGCAGGATCTCCTGATAGGAAATGGGATCCTGTTTCTTTCTGCGTCCGCCCAGAAAAGCGAGAAAGCCTTTGCGTCTGTCCATTGTTTCAGACTCCGATGGGGAACTGCACTGGGACGGCAAAACCTGCAACGGTTCCTGTTCGCGCGTTCGCATGACTTCTTCCTGTTCCTGCCGCTCCGCTTTTTGCCGCGTTCTCTCTTGTTTCTCCACTTCTTTAAAACTGTCAAAAATCTGCTGGTTCAGACAGATCTCTCCGGCCGTGGCATACTGCTCGTACAGACCGTAAACAAACTCCACCAGCGCCTCGTCCCCATAGTCGATATGCTCCACCCAGAAGTCCAGCAACGGCTTAAATCCGCTGTCTCTTTCACAATATGGCACATACATAAAAAAGAAGTCATTTTTCTCCAGATCCTGATATATATGCCGCGGACTCCAGATCACATTTCGATCTTCCAGAAGGTATCTGGAAAGCTCCTGCCGCATCCGATCCATGCCCCATAAAAAATCCCGCATCCAATCTCTGCCAATGACTTTTCCCTCAAATAACTGCACTATGCTCTGGGTCGAGGAGATATCGTAATACAAAAAAGCGTCCCCGTCAATATAGCGCAGGCTGCAGGGCAACAAAAAACGAATGCCCCCGCGGTTCAAAATGCAGTACTGATAGCGGTTTTCCTGAGGTTTCCCATCCAGCCGCACCCTGGCATAATTGCAATTAAGATTTCTGATATACTCTGTCTCCAATATGTCATTAACTATCCTACCATTATCCATTTTCCACCTCTTTCTTTAAATTCGGGCGCTTTAGCGCACATTACGTTCCTCTTCACGCCCGGCCAGCAGTTTCGCCATCACAGTCCTGTCCCATGTATTCAGCCTAAAAACAATTTCTATACGCTGTGATCCGTTCGGCATGACCAGAGCGCCATAGGGCAATGTATATTCTCCAGCCGCCTCCAGGCATATACGCTGTCCCTGCAAAGAAAAATGCGGAGGTTGCGGCTGTATCCACAGATATTGCCCCCTGTCCCACGAAAGAGTCAGCTCTTGCAGATATTCCAGACGCTTTTGTGGGGACTGTGCATAATTACCGGCCTTTATCAGCATGGACGCCATATCCTGTTCCAGCAGGCACCTGTCATATTGTATAAAAAGAGTGACGATCAAAAAAAGATATACGCCCAATACCATAGGCAGCACCAAGGCCGCCTCCACCGAAAAATAACCTCTTATTTTTTTCCGTTTTTTCATCTGCCAGGGCATTTGCCGCGGACTGCGCCCGCGATATTGCCCCCACACCTCCTTCATATCCTTTGTTTCCGTGCGCTTAGCGCACATTCCGTTCAGAAGAGTTAAATGCGGAGCATTTTACTCATATTCCCTTGTT
The DNA here is from genome assembly GCA_964529395.1 of uncultured Acetatifactor sp. Classification (GTDB taxonomy): domain Bacteria; phylum Bacillota; class Clostridia; order Lachnospirales; family Lachnospiraceae; genus Acetatifactor. The sequence goes on along the minus strand of CAZGVI010000018.1, from coordinate 66,857 downwards.
TCCGTGCACTTCAGCGCACATTTCATTCAGAAGAGTTAAATGCGGAGCATTTAACTCACATTCCCTTGTTTCCGTGCGCTTCAGCGCACATTCCGTTCAGAAGAGTTAAATGCGGAGCATTTTACTTATATTCCGATAAGCAGCGCTGCTACCGTGCCCACCCACAAAAAGGGTACAAACGCGATGCGGGTATTTCTTCCGGCTCTGCCCAGCAGGAGCAGAACTACACTGATCAAAAAGATACCCAGCAGCGCAATGCCCAGAGCCAGCAGGCAATCCGACAGTCCCAGCCAATTGCCCATGAGGATCAACTCCCATCCGTCTCCCATTCCTATCTGTTCTCTCGTGATCTTGGCCAAAACCAGCGCGGCGGTTCCCGGCAGCAGAGCAAGGCCCAGTTCCACCCAGGACGCCTCCCCATGCAGTCCTCCTGCGCACGCCCCAAGGCAGGAGAATATGACTCCGAGAGCCAGCGACCGGCTCGGTATACACTGATTCCTTATGTCGGATACACTGTGCCAGCTTAGCAGTAAGATCACACACAAATATCTCATACATCTCCACATAGTCTTATTTTTCCCCATTCAGATTCTCACTCCGGCGCAGCACTCCGCAGCGGCTGCAGGGACGGTAGGGCATGTCTTCCCGCCAAACTACCCTGCGAACCCGCCGCAGCAGCGCCGGGCAGTCCCTGACCGTATGAATACGGTTCCCTTCCCGAGTCAGATACATTGTATCTCCCGCCGACCCGTCCCCGCAACGACTGCAAGGGCGATAGACCTCCCCATCCGCGTTGCGCAGCATCCATATGGTTTCCGGCTCCGCCTCAAGAACACCCGGATTCAGGTAAGAACAATCCCCACTGCCGTGCCACACTTCTCCGTCTTCCGTCACATATACATACACTTCCTTCTCAGTCTCGTCTTCAACGGCGTAACCTGTCCAGGCGCGCCCATAATATCTGCTGCACATGCGGAAATAGGGAAACGGAAAACAGGTGATCCGGGGACAGACCTGATAGGTCAGAACAATATCCATACAATCGTCCTCGTCCAAGTATTCCGATGACAAATATGTCAGTTCCTGGCTGCCATGAACCAGCGGGGAACCGTCCAGATAGTCCTTACCCAGGATCTGCTGGATCCTTCCGTTGACATACAGATAGGATACCGCCAGATCCGGAATAACCTCTGCCCCCTGCATTGCTCCAAAATAAGTCAGTTCCCGGCCCGTCTGCCACAGCGCATACTCCAGCTTTCCGTGCAGCCGCAGCATCTCCATACAGCTGCCCAGATGCAGCACAAAAAGAATCAGCAGGGGAACTACGATCGCTGCCTCCACCGTCATGCTGCCCCGGCGCTTTACTTTCGTTTCCATACAGCGGGAGGCGCGCGGATATGTCTTCTCTATGTATGGATCGTATGGATCTGTCACAGAAATACGCATCAGGGAGTTGCACTCGGGAAAGGGCATTTGAAACAAATTACGCGACAACACAAAGAAGAATTTTTCCATCCATAAAGAAGACATATCCGATCACCTCCCGCTTATATCAATATTGTTTTTCTCTTCTGACCGTAAAGCTGTACCCATACCCTGACCGGATGGCCGCCTCCGCCTCCAGGCCGTCAATGCAGCCATCCATGCGGAAACAGCCGTTTCCGGGCGTTCTGCGGATGTCCATTTCCACCAGATCCATGAAACGCAATGTCAGCGTGTCGGGGGACTGTATATACAGCAGTACGCGCAGATAATCCTCATAGGACAGTCCTCTGCCTCTCCCGTCCTGTGTCTCCACAGACGGATTCCAGATATTTTCCAGAGAGTAATGCCAGTCGGCATCCGCTTTCAGTAGCTCCACTCTTCCTCCCGCGAGCAGCGTCTTGACGTCATACAGACTTTCTAGATAGGCCCAGGTCAGGATCAGCGCCGTCTCAAAAACCGGCTCCAGTTCCGGCAGGGCAACGGCGGAGGCCAGGAGCGAAGCCAGCGCCTGTGCCTCCGCTTTTTTCGTCTCGCACCCCAACAGATAGATTACATTGGCCGCCTCCCGGATACCGCAGAGCAGATTGACGGTCTGGCGCAGATTGTCCACATCGCTTCCTTTACCGCACAGCAGATATTCCACCTGATATTGCAGCAAACTATCCGTAAGCGGCGCGCCGTATCTTCCGGCATGATCCAGAAAATATTCCAGCAGCAATACATTGTCCACCAGCCCCAGCGGCTCCTGTTTGGGATAACTGCCGTGGTTCACCATGCCCTGAGCAATCCGGCCACTGATATACTGGGCCGGATCAATGGCAGTCTCCGAAAGCCGGGAAACGTCTTCCACCACCCACCTCAGAACACCCTCATTCCGTATCCGGCGCACGGTCTCCGTGGGATCCGTGATCTCGATCTTTACCCACGTCTCTTCTCCGATCTGTTTTTCCATGCCCTGATATTGCCTTAATGTTCCACTTATCTGATCCATCTGTTCTTCCATGTCGTTTTCCAGAAGTCCGTACCCTTCCACGATCTCCATCCATTCCAGCAGCTCTTTCGCTATATTCAGTCCCATATCGTTTCTCATGCTCTGCGCCGCCCGCCGCTGAAATGCCCGACCGCCGTCATCCGTAGCCAGCGAAACTCTCATCACTTTGACGTCCTCCAGCTCCATTCCCAGCAGGTCACGGTAGAGAAAAGGCAGTAATACCTCCTCTCTGCCGGACAGATTGCGGGTCAAGTACTCCTCCAGGTGCTGCTGCGTGTTATAATAAGAGGGATAGTCCGTGCCGTAAGACGTGTCGATCATAAGGATGCCATAGCGCTGCAGCAATACCCGGTGGTACTCCGCCAGCACGCTGTCCATGCCTATGTCCATCACACATTCCGTCTCAAACGCGATCGTATGCCTGCGCACCCCCTCGATCAGCGCAAGGCATAGAGAGAGCATTACCGTCAGGGTCAGTGCCACATAAACCGTCAGGTATCCCGAAGGATTCTTGAATCGCATAGGCACGTCCTCAGACCTTATTGACCTGTTTGGTTATCTTGGAGAAAATGGATTCCACCAGCTCCGTGATCTGGGACTTAAATATGATCACCACCCCCACCAGGACCACGATGATCAAAATCACTTCCACCGTTCCCATACCGGCGTTTTCCTCCGCTCCGAAATATTTCCATTCGATCAGTTTTTCCTCCATCCAGTCTCTTACTCTGTTCCAAATTTTTCTCATAATCATACCTCCCGGCCCGTTTTGCGGGCGCATCCATCCATATTTAAAAGTTTATACTCCAAAGCTCTGAAATGCCGGAACCATGACCAGCACCATCACAATGGCCATCATCATTACCATGGGCACCAGCAGTCCGGTGCCCGCCTCCTCCCCTTTCTTCCTGTAGAGGTGCAGTTCCTCCTGCTGTGCCCGTTCCCCCTCCTCCCGCAGCCGTTCCAGCAGCGCCGCGTTTCCCTTTTTCAGATTCTGTGTCAGCATGGCGCTCAGCCGGGCGCAGTCCTGCAGACCGGTGCGGGCAGCCCACAGTTCATAGGTGCGGCTCTCGGAGACACCCGCCTGCAGGCGGTTGCACGCATGGAGCATCTCCTGATACAGAGGCTGACACTCCCCTCCCCGTCTGTCATTATGATCCGTGGCGATCTTTTGAAAAGCCCCTCGGATCGTCATGCTCGCCCCCAGATACAGAATAAATTTGTTCAGTACCACAGGGTAATTTTCTTTCATCTGTTCCCGTCTTTTCAGAACCTGCTTGTGCAGATCCCTGTCCTGAAAGAAAAACACGGCGGCGGCTGTAGCCAGCGTCATGAGCAGCAGGAGCAGACCCTGATCCTCCCTGACTTCCCGCCACGACAGGGCATTCTCTCCTATACTCTCCGGCAGGGGAATCCTGTCCTGGTACGCGTATTGCTCCTGGGCAATGGCATAGGCCTCCATAATCTGGACAGTCAGCCTTTCGCCCCCTTCTAAAGTTGGCGGGATCACGCAGATCTCCAGTTCCTCCTGGCGGTAAAAATCCTGATATCGGCTCTCCACCGTCATTGTCACCGCCGCAGGCTCCAAAAGCGCATGTACGGTTCCGTTTCTTCCCAGCACCTCGCTATCGCTGCTTTCCCATGACACTGCGAAGGGATATCCCTCCAGCTCTTCCGCGGGCGCAAGGGGCAGGGATACCTCCTCCCAGGAGGGATTGTCCGCCAGGGTTTTCCGTTTCCATATCTCCCAAAACTCATCATACAGTTCCGTAAGTTCCTGCTCGGTGGCGTTTCGCTCCGGCACTTCCACCAGGATACTGCAAGGCTCCTCTCCCTCCAGGCGCGCCTCCAGTTTCACCTGTCTCGCTCCCTCTCCCCTGGCCGGGCGCAGCAGCTCCCCTCGGCCGTTCAGGCTGCCGCCCATATCCGCGCCCGCACACGCCAGCACGCCCAGCAGAGTTCCCACGCCCAGCACCGCCAACAGCAGCCCTATCTTTTTCCTGTAGTAATCCCCCTGCAAGAGCAGTCCCGACTGCCCGGGATACAGGCTTTCCAGATCTCTTTGCACATGAGGGGCATTTAACAGGGAAATCCTGTAAATACAGCCCTTTTTATACAGGTAGAGCGCCATTCTCTCCAGCGGCTTTCCCTCCTCATGGCGAGACAGCCAAAACAGTATAACAAATCCTGCTGCCACCACTATTCCTGTCAGATACATTACATCGCCTCCTTGTCATCAATCCTTCTCTCCGAAGATTCTTTCAAATATCCTCTCCGACAGCACATACGCCGCCAGATAGACTCCCATGCAGACCGTCATAATCGCCGCTCCCGTCAGATTTCCATACAGCATGTCAAAATAACCCGGGTTGCCTGCCTCCACATACCAAACGATCAGAAAGGGCATGGCGTTCATCACCCGCTGCTCCAGTTTTCGGGCGGACAGCAGCGTTTCCATCTCCTCCTCCACCGCCAGCCTGCGGTTGATGAAACCGCTGGCCGCGTCCACCATGGCAGGAATACTCCCTCCGCTGCGTTTGGCGATACCAAACACCTCCGCAAACTCCCGCATCTCCTCCAGGCCGCAGCGCCGTCCCATCTCCGTCAGCAGAGTCTCCAGCGGCTGATTATTGGACAGCCCCTGCCGCAGCAGCCTCAGCTCCTGTTCCATGGCACAGTCTTTTCCAAACATGTTTCCCACGTCCGCAGCGCTCTCCAAAAAAGCGTTTTCCACAGCGTACCCGGCTCTCATGGATGCGGCCACAGACTGAATGCATTCTTTGAACTGTATCAGCAATTGACGGTTTCTGCTCAGAAGACGCCGCCGTCTGCTCCTGCGCAGATAGAGCCAGCCCACCAGAGACATAGGCGGCAGCGCCCATGCGCTGCGGTAGAAAAAGAACGCGAACAATACCGTCACCAGCAGTGCTTTAACCAGATCCTGCAAGTTCTGCTTTATAAAAGCACTGATGTCGGATCCGCACAGGCGCTTGCGGCCGCATGTGTCACCGCATTCCCGCCGCCCTGAGTTTTTGATCACGGAGCAGTTCCCCCTTTCTGACCAGAGTTCCCAGCACCCGCCCTTCCGGGCTTTCGCCCGCCTCCTCAAACCGGTACAGGGGATTCAGCCGGATGACGGTGTCTTCACAGTCCAGGATCTCCGATATCTCCAGTACTTTTCGGCTCCTGTCCCGGAGGCGTCCCAAATGTACTATGATATCAATGCCGGATACGATCTGTTTTCGGATGGCGGCGAGGGGAATATCCATACCCATCAGGATCATATTTTCCAGCCTGGACAGCATGTCCCGGGCGCTGTTGGCATGACCGGTGGACATGGAGCCGTCATGCCCTGTATTCAGACACTGCATCATATCCACCGCCTCGGCCCCGCGCACTTCGCCCACAACGATGCGATCCGGTCTCATCCGCAGACTGGCGCGGATCAGATCGCGAACGGATATCTCCCTGCAGCCCTCCACATTGCCGTTGCGCGTCTCCAGCCGCACCAGATTCCGCAGGCCCTGGAGCTGCAGTTCCGCGCTGTCCTCAATGGTTATGACTCTCTCCCAATCAGGTATATATCCTGACAGCACATTGAGAAAAGTGGTCTTTCCGCTGCCTGTTCCGCCGCTGATGAAAATATTGTATCCGGCCCGCACCAGCAGCCTTAAAAACTCTGCCGCCTCGCGGGAAAGTGACTCCCAGTGGATCAGTTCTTCCATGGTAATAGGTGTGTCGGGAAAACGTCTGATAGTGACGATGGGGCCGTTTAAGGCCACTGGATTCATAACGATGTTGACTCTGGCGCCGCCTGACAGTCTGGCGTCAACGATGGGAGATGCCGCATTCACTGCCCGGTTACAGCCCGCTACGATCTGCTGGATCACATCCTGGAGTTTCTCTTCCGATTCAAAGCGCATGTCCAGCTCCTGCAGGCGGCCTGCCCGTTCAATAAATATGCTGTTTGGACCGTTTATCATGATCTCTGTGATCTCCGGGTCTTCTACAAGACTCTGTAGAATATCCAGCCGCCGCAGGGAGCAGAAGAGTTCTGTCCGCAGGCGGTAGCTCTCACTCACGGGCTGCAGGTATACTGCCCCCTCCTCCAACAATACCTGGTCGATAATCTCCATGACTTCCTCGTCCGGCTGTTCCCTTCCGTAATCCAGCCTCTCCAGCACTCTGCGGCGCAGCTCCTGTTTCAGCTCTCCGTAGTCTTTCGGCATATGTTCTCCTCCTCTTCCTCAATCAGTTCCCTGACATACCGCGCCAGATCTCCCCTGGTATACTGTTCGATCTGATCCGGCAGATGACGGAACAGAGGCAGGCTGCATTTTCTGGTCTTTTCCTTTACATCCTCGTACTCATACAGAGACAGTATCTGTTCATACTGGTCGATCTTACACCGGGCCAGGGGATCTTCCTTCACCAGCATATATACCCGGCTGCACTTTCTCAGGATCTCCAACAGTCCCTGCATATTTTCGGACAGATCCAAAATGATATAGTCATATTCGCCGCTTTCCCCGATCTCCCACAGGAACTGCTGCCACTCGGAGGCCGTGATATAGATCAGATTCTGTCCCATATACGCCGGAGCCACGTAGTCCAGCCGGCCCTTTTTCCGCACCAGGGCTTTCATGCGCGGTATAAACTTATCCTGTTCCGCCTTCATATAATACAGGAGAGCGGACAGATCCCTGCCCTTTTCCTCCGGCAGCAGCTCAGGCATCCCAGCGTAATGCTCAAAGTTCAAGTACAGCGTTCTGTGCCTCTCCGCCAAAAGCTGCCCGTAAGTCAGTGCGAAAGAAGTCTGCAGGCATCGGCGCACGGGAGAGTACATGCCCACGATCCGGGTCTTCTGTCCGCTGCCCAGCCGGGGATAAAAGGTCTCTTCCCGCTCGGCATACATCTCCAAAAGTTCCCGCAGGACGTTCTCGGCGGGCTGATACTTGTCCACATTACGCAGGAAAGACCATCTGACGAGGCCGCTCTCATTCAACAGTACTGTGGCGCCTGTTTCCACCGGTAATTCCGGAAAATAAACCGATTCCGCGACCAGCAGCAGATCGATCTCCTTTAGCTTTTCACTCTCCGTCAGTTGGGATATCCCCGTAAAGATCCGAATCTCCCAGGGAAACTCCCTGCTGCCTTGCAGGTAAGCAGCCAGCCGCCCCGCGTAATCCGTCTCCGGATCACAGAGCGCTAAAATCTTATGCTCCAAAAACATCTCTCCCTTCCTTGTACATCCTGCATGAAATCGTGGTAAACTCTTGTGAATCACAAATAAACAATAACATGATGTTTAGATGATAAGAGACTTGACATGTCTCTTGTTGAATTGCATTATAGCCGCTATTTTTACAAATGTCCATAGCTAAAACAAAGAAAAATCATTTTTGTGAAAAAGCTACAAGAAATGTAAGACTTGCAGACCGTAGAGCGCCGCAAGCCCAGGAAACCCAAGCACCGAGCATGTCAAAACCGTGGCGGGATTGACACCTACCAGCGCAGGATATCCCCAGTTTGTTACCGCCAGATTGATAAAAAATATCGCTACCGCCCCCATCACTCCCCGCAACAGCAGATTCAGCAGCCACTCCAGCCGACGCCTCCAGGCCAGCGCCAGCAATACCAGAACACAAATTCCCACGATCAGCAACATCTTCATTTGACTCATTGGATCTTCCCTGGAGGTCTCTTTGCTATATCATATGAAAAAAATGGAAAAAAAGACCAGCAAAGAAATTTTGCCGGAATATTTTACCAGCCCTGGGGCTATACTTATAACAACCAAAATTTGCCAATAAAAAATGGAGAGCGCTATGAAAACATTTTATAACCAGAGCTATCACACTTCCGATGATATGGACATACATTTTTCCGTGCCTTCTCTGCGGGAAGACCTGGAAAAAACCCGCATCGCGCTGGAGATCGCGTATGCGGGTTTTGACAATGCCGTCGATCCGGACATGGTGGATTGCTATATCTATGAGATCAATGCGCTTTTAAAACGATACAAGCATCTGGCCGCCCTCACGCAGGAGGAATACGCCTCCGAAAAAGAAACGGTTCCCACAGGACGCCTGCGGGGATTATACGAGCATTCCCCGATTCATGCTCTGGTCAGCCATGTTCTCGGTTAGCGTATTTTTGCCGTAGGTGAGCCCTGCATATACGGTCTGGGTGTTCTGCATGACAGGACCCGCCGGATTCTGAGGAGCGATCTGCCTGTATGCGTCACACAGGGGCATGATGATGTCTTCGACTTCTCCCAGCAGCTCCGGATGCCAGCCCGCCTCCGCCTGGGACAGCCTGCGGACACAGTACAGATACAATTGCCGCAGAGCACAGGCAAGTTCATATTCCAAGTGCAGGGAACGGAGCAGTTCGCCGATGCAGTTTCTGGCTCTGCGGGCGTTTTCCCGGTACTTTTCAGGTTCTTCCCGCCCCGCAGCCTCCTTGGCATCGGACAGGTATTGCAGTGTCATCTCATACAGGATCACCACCATCTCCGTGGGATTGGCCTGTGAGATGCGGAAAGTAAACTGCTTTTTGATATCAGACGTCATAATTATCCATACCTCCCGCTTTGTGCCTGTTACTGCAACAGCTGTAATACCTGAGAGGGCCTTTCATTGGCCTGGGCCAGCATGGAAGTACCGGCCTGGGTCAATACCTGATTGGTGGTATACTGGGTCATCTCCTCCGCCATATCCACATCCATCAGCCGGGAATAGGCGGCGGTCATACTCTCTTCCGACACATCCAGACTGTTCACCGTAGACTCAAGGCGGTTCTGGTACGCGCCAAGCTTGCCCCTGACGCCGGATACGAAACCGATAGCTCCATCCATCAGACCTATAGCGCTTTTTGCTCCCTCTATAGTGGTTACATCAATATTTTCAATGCCCATATTGCGCAGGGAAACAGGAGGGATCTCCACTTCCAAAACCTGTCCTTCGTTGGCTCCGATCTGCAGGCGCATGGGTCCTACGTTTGTAACCTCTATGTCCAATGATGTTTTCTGCGGGGCCGGCGGAACCGCCGGACCAGGGACTTTACCATAGTCTGCATCGTTCAGATCCAGTTTCAGTTCAAAACCGTTACTTCCCTTGATCGTCATAAAACCTTTTTCACATACAATCTCTTCCGTGCCCGCCGGAAAAGGAAAACTGTTTTCATCTGCGGTTCCGCCTGCGCCGGTAGCCGTCTTCAACTGCACATTAACCGCAGTCTTGAAACCGGTGGGATTGCCATCCGCGTCCAATTCATCCTTAATCTCGAGCGATGTGATCGAATAGACTCCCTGGGGGGTCTTCTCACCAAAGGAGCTCACCTTGATCTTTTCATCATTGGTGTATCCCTTCACATTAAAAGTTCCATCCAGCAGATTCTGTCCGTTAAACTGAGTAGTCTTTGAGACACGCTCAATCTCTTCCTTGAGCTGCGTGATCTCATCCTGAATGATCCCTCTGTCTTCGATAGTGGTGGTGCCGTTGGCCGCCTTGATCGTAAGTTCGCTGATACGCTGCAACATGGCGCTGACCTCTGTCATGGCGCCGTCGGCTATCTCTATGACGGAGATCCCGTCGCTGGCATTGTCATTGGCAACTCCCAGACCTACGATCTGCGCGTTCATCCGCTTCGCCATGGCCAGACCAGCCGGATTGTCCTTGGCGTGGTTGACTTTCAGGCCGCTGGAAAGCCGCTCAAGAGACGCGGACAAAGCGTTGTCGTTATTAGCCAGCGTATTGTTGGCAAGCATTGCCGAGACATTGTAATTGATCCTCATATGAATCCTCCTAAACTTGCTTTTTTTTATGTTTTAGAACGGATTCCTTTCCGTCTGCTTTCCCATATCCTGAACCGTCTGGAGAAAAGCCTTGGCTACCCTGTACAGATCTCCCTGCGAAGTCGTTTCCGTCGGCTCCGTTCTATCCCAGGACATGATTGTCTTCCCTGACTCATTGTGTACATATTCCACCTGGCCAAGCTGTATGTCCCCCGCCAGATGACTATCAAATATATCGGTCAGACCACGCAGATTCATAACCGTTTCCCGCTGATTTCCCACAAAATAACCGTTTACCACGCCGTCCCTGACCTGAAACTCGCCGCGCAGATCTCCCATGCTGCCGCCGGTCAGCTCGATGCGCACCATCCCCTTTTCCTGCTCTCCGCGGCATATCTGCAGATGGACCGCCGCCAGTTCCCCGTCCAGTTCCATGGGAAAATAGTATTCCTCCGATTGGGCCAGATTGCCCATCAGGTGCAGCTGCTTGGTCATCAACTGCAGGGAACGGACGTCCACCAGACTGTCCGCGTCTTCCAGCAGCTCGTGATAGGTCTGCTCCTCCTGTGAGGCCACGGCCTTCTGATATTCCTCCCGAAACTCTTCCGGCTCCTGCAGGCGCTGCCACAATCCCGCAGGTTTCACTCTGTTCCTGCCGTCTGTATTCCAGCGCTCCAGGATCCTGCGGATCTGCTCCTCCATCTCCTGCGCCGCCAGAATATTGGCTGCCGTGGGAGTCTCCACCGCCCGCTGTACTGTCTCGCAGGCCTCCGGAGAACTCTGCGCCGCCTGAGCAAACTCCCGGCGCGCGCGGGCGCTCTCCTCTTCCTGTCCCGCCGCAGGCTCCTGCTGCGCGGGCTCCGCCGCCTCCTCGAGCACTCTGTTCCACTCTTTTGCATACCCCATTTGGATCTGCTCATCAATGCGGACGCCGCGCTCCTGCAGGCGCGTCAGACCCCCCACCGCATCGTCCACCAGCGTATTCGTACGCCCGGCCCTGCGGCTCCTGACAGATGACAGCAATGTGGAGAAATTCATCTCAGCGCCGGTGTTCACCACGTTTCCGATGGCGGCGCTGTCCCCCTTTTCAATCTGGCGCAGCAGCCGGTAACAGCCGATAAAAGCGCTCTTTTCCTCCGGGGTGATCTCTCCCTTTTTCTCCAGCTTATATAAAAAGCGGCTGTACCTCTCCGCCTCCTGCCGGGGATCCTGCTCCTGATTCTCAAAGTATTCCTGCAACTGCGGCAGGCTTTTTTCCAGCGGATTCACTCCGTCGCGGATCATGCGCAGCACTGCCGCGGGCGTCATTTTCATGACCACTTCCTCCACTGTGGCGCAAGCCGCCTTGATCTCCTCCACATGCTCCGGGGTGATCTCCATGCGGTTATAGCCCAGCACACGCACTGCCCGGCGGTTTTCCTCCGTGGGCTCATACCCCATATCCCGCAGGATATCGTCCACATTGGCAAAGGCCTTTTGGATACTGTCTCCCATATCCGCCCGGGGAGCCGTCCAGATAGTCTCATAGCGCTGTCCCGCTTTTTCATACTGCGCCTGCAGCGCCTTACCGCTCTGGTGGAACTCGGCCAGATCCTGCTCCTGGGGCTCCGTATCCCGCAGCCTCTCCTGCCAGCGCCCTATAGTGTCTATGGGCAGATCAGGCAGCTCCGCAGCCACCTGCCAGGCATTCTCCAACTCCCCGTAACGCTCCAGCGCCTGCTGGTCAGTAAGCTCCCGCTCCGGGAAAAATTCACGGGCCAGCTCCTGCTGGGCTTGTTTTAAGGCCTCAATCGTTTCCTCAATGGGTCGGGTATCTATGGAGAAACCGCTTTCCAGCAGTTTCATATTGGTTTCCACCGTCATACGCAGCCGCACTTCCTCCAGCAGCCTGTGATCACTGATGCGCTGCTCGGCTTCGCTGCTCTGATAATAGGCCATCAGATCGTACGCTTTCTGCCTCACAGATCTGGTGTCGGCAAGATTGCCCTCTATTGCCTCACGGCCGTCAGCAATGGCGGCGGCGGCGGCCCGGGCCGCATGTTCCCGCTCCACCGGGAAGGCGACTCCCCGGATCTCCATGGTCCTGCGCAGACTGTCCCGATCTACCTGCAGCCCCCTCTGGATCATCCATTTTGCCGCCTCGCGCTCCTGCGCGCTGCCCTGGCAGCCCAGAGAAGACAGCAGTCTGTCAAGTTCCTGGGGATCGACTTCCTCCCCGTCTGCACCGCCGGTCCGGGCACTGTCCTCCCCCTCCGGCTGGTCTGCTATATTGCGGGTCATATACCCCCGAATCTCGGCCTCAAAGTACTCCGCCTGTCTCTCCTGCTCCACGGCGCAGCCACTGGCCTCAGCCAGATAATATCCCTTTATCGTGGCCTCCATACCGCTGCTGACCATATAATAGTAGTCGCCGTCATCCGGCGTTTCCAACTGCTGTGCCAGATCCAGCGCCTGTAAGATCTTTTCCACATTCTCCTCTGAAAGGGGGATGTCCGCCGCGGCGCAGCTCTCCCGCAGGGCCTGGGCCAGACCTGCGTCGCCCACTGCCGCCGCCAGCGTATCCATATCAAGAGTATCCGTATACCCCGCGATATTGCATCCGCTTTTTACCAGCTCCGCCTTGATCTTATCCAGGATCGTCACCGTCTCCCGGGGATCCATCTCCCGGGGATCATATCCCTCCTCGGACATTTTGGCATAATCCTCCTCGGACATGGTATGGGACATCACCGTCATCTGATCCTGCATCAACTGGGCGTCCGTCATACCGGCCTGCGCCTGGATATCCGCCATGGACTTTCCCTGGGATGACGCCGCTTTCTGTTTTTGATTCCAGCGGCTGCCCAGAGCGTTGCCGGGGTGAACGCTGCCCGGGCCGTCCACATAGGCCCCGTAGCCCCGGGAGCCATGTGCCTGACGCTGCGCCCGGCGCGCCCCTGTCCGTTCCTGCGCTCCCGGCTCTCCAGAACCGCCCTTCTGCACTGTCTGATCAAAATTTATTTTCATATTATAGGGATCCTTTCGGTCAAAAAATAGGCGAGCGCTGACGCACTCACCTATTATTTCGGTCAATTTCCGGTTTTCTTAACAGCTATGCTAGAACTGATATACCACCGCGGTATAGGGCGGCAGGTCAAAGGAGACGGAATAATCATGATAATGGCAGGGCTCCTTTACCGCGGTCAATTCCTCGGGAACCGTGTTGCCATTGCCGCCATAGCAGACATCATCGCTGTTTAACACCAGCTTATATCTTTTCTTTTTAGGAACCGGCACCACATAATTTTCCCAGCGCATGGGAGTCATGTTCATCACAAACAGCAGATTATTCCTCCCGCTCTCGGACTTTCTCACAAAAGAGTAGGTACTCCTGTCCGCGTCGTCCGCGTTCATCCACTCAAATCCCTTCCAGGAGTTGTCGTTTTCATACATACAGGGGTGCTTGCGGTACAGCTCCAGCAGATCGCGCACATAGTGGTGCATGCCCAGATTGTTCTTTTCTCCCAGCAGGAACCAATCCAGCTCCCTCTCCTCGCTCCACTCTCTCTCCTGCCCGAAATCCTGTCCCATGAACAGCAGTTTTTTGCCGCAGTGGCCAAACATAAAAGTATATCCCACACGCAGATTGGCATATTTGTCCACCTGATAGCCGGGCATCTTGTTCACCATGGAACACTTCAGATGCACCACTTCGTCATGAGACAGAGGCAGGATATAATTCTCGCTCTCGTTATAACTCATGGCAAAAGACATGGCATAATGATTTCCTTTGCGGTACAGGGGATCCAGTTTCATATACTCGCAAAAATCATGCATCCAGCCCATATTCCACTTGAAAGTAAAGCCCAGGCTCTCTCCGCCGATCTCCCCCGTCACATTGGGCCATGCGGTGGATTCCTCCGCTATGGTCAAAAAGCCCGGATAAGTCCCGCGGATCACGGAATTCAAATGTTTGAAAAATTCTATGGCCTCCAGGTTCTTGTTGCCGCCGAACTTGTTGGGCAGCCACTGTCCGTCTTTCTTGCCGTAATCCAGATACAGCATGGAGGCCACCGCGTCCACTCTGATCCCGTCCACATGAAATTCCTTCAGCCAGAACAGCGCGTTGGCGATCAGGAAATTCTTGATCTCATTTTTGCCGTAATTGAAAATCTTTGTTCCCCAGTCAGGATGCTCGCCCAGGCGGGGATCAGGGTGCTCAAAAATACACTGGCCGTCAAAGCAGCTAAGGCCGTGGGCATCCATGGCAAAATGAGCCGGCACCCAGTCCAGAATCACACCGATCTTATTCTTATGCAGCTTATTGACCAGATACATAAAATCCTTGGGAGCGCCATAGCGGGAGGTGGGCGCGTAATACCCTGTCACCTGATATCCCCAGGAACCGTCAAAGGGATGCTCAGCGATCCCCATCAACTCCACATGCGTATAACGCATCTCCTTGAGATACTCCACGATCCGGTCAGCAAATTCCCGGTAATTGTAAAATCCCTCTTTGGTCCCGTCCGGATGTTTCATAAAGGAGCCGATGTGGCATTCATATACCGCCATAGGCTGTTTCTGCACATCCTTCCCGTCGCGCTCTGACATCCACTTTTCATCTTCCCAGGCAAATCCTGAGAGATCCGTCACTCTGGAGGCTGTCCCAGGGCGGTACTCCGCGTAATTGGCAAAGGGATCGGCTTTGTACAGCTTTCCTCCGCCCGGCGTGGTGATCAGAAATTTGTACATGCAGCCTTCTTCCACACCCGGCACAAAAAGTTTGTGGATCCCGCCGGGGCCCAGCTTTTCCATGGGATGGCTCTCTTCATTCCAGCCGTTGAACTCCCCTATCACATGGACGCTCGCCGCATTGGGCGCCCATACTCCAAAAAAGACGCCTTCCACACCGTCCTGCACGGACGGATGGGCCCCCAGCTTTTTGTATATGTCGTAGTGCGTCCCCTGCGCAAACAGAAACTGATCCGCCTCGGATATAAATACTTCCTCTCTCTGCGTTTTCACTTTCGTCTTCGCCATATCCTCATACCTCCCCATTCTATCATTTACTCTGGCTTTGTATGCGTCATACGCTATCTGATAAAATCGTTCTCCCGCAGGATGATCATGTCTTCCTCATCATAGCGTTTTGCCAGCAGTATGTCCACAAAATGTCCTATGGATTTGCGGTCCGCATGGCGGATCGCCTCGTCCAGGATCTCCTTCACATCCATGATGGTCACCGCGTGGTCGCTGGTCTGCATCTCCGCGATCCTGGTATGCAGCGCCAATATGCCCAGCTCATCAATGGAATACTCCCTCTCTTTGGCGTACTTTTTGCCAAATGCCACCAGGGAATCGTTACTCAAAGCCTCCATGTCCACACGGGCATTAAAACATTCCGCCAGTTTGGTATATACTCCCAGAAACTTGTTCATTGCCTTCCGGGTGTCTTCCATGATAACGATCAGCCCGTACTGCTCCCGCTGTAGAGCCTTGTACAATGTGTCTACCGTGTTCAGACTCATATCGGAAGCCTTCTGAATGATCAGGGCACCGTTTGCCAGACCGTCCAGCGTCTGCACTATATCTCTCTGATTCAGAGAACTGCCGGAGATCTTCGCGATCCTGCCGGAAAAGTTGCTGTCCGTCATCTGCACTTCCCGAATCATGTTTTTCGCCAGCGTCAGCGTGTCCATGCCCTCATCGCCGGTGATCACCACATTGCCGGTATAGGACGCCATGCTGATAGAATCAATGGCGGCAATCAGCTTTTCCTTGGAAGACTTGCTCTGGATAAAGGAACCGTACAGCTCTTTTTCCTCCCTGGTCAGCGCCCGCACTCTGGGCTTTTCTCTGGAGGGCTGAGGGGATTGGGGTTCGGACTTGCCGCTTTCCTCCTCTATAGGGCTATCCCTCCCGGAGTCCTCTTCTTCCGCAGAGTCCCCTGTTTCCTCGGAGTCCTCTCCGACAGACTCGTCATAGGATTCCTCCTCTATCTCTTCCAGTTCTTCCACCGCATCCTCCTCGGTGACAGATTCCTCTTCGCTGGTGAACTGCTCTTCGTCCGCATACTCTTTCTCGTTTAAAGGCTCCTCTTCGCCGACATACTCTTCCTCGTTCAGGGACTCCTCTTCGCCGACATACTCCTCCTCGCTCAGGGACTCCTCTTCGCCGACAT
>CAZGVI010000018.1:0-50323 GCA_964529395.1 uncultured Acetatifactor sp. | reverse complement strand
CGCTCAGGGACTCCTCTTCGCCGACATTTTCCTCCTCACCCAAGGTCTCTTCCCCGGAGGGGATCTCCTCTTCGCCTGCATATGCCGCTGCGGATTCTGCCTCCTCCGCAATCTCCTCCGGTGCCACGCCCTGCTCCAGCTGCTCCAGAAGGCCATCCCTGATGGACTCCTCAAAAGCGGTAAACATAGGGCCTGTCTGCCGCAGCACTTTCTGATGAATGGCCTCCCTGCGCTTTTCCTCGTTATCACGTTTCATGCGCTCCCACTCAGCCAGAATATCCTCTATGCGCATCTGCCCCGTGATCTGTTTCTCCACCTTCTCCGATTCCGGCACCACCAGACTGATCTGTCCGTCGGACTCCATGGATAACACGCCCGCCATCTCCCTGGGCGGCTCTACACCCATGTTCTGCATTCTCAACTGTTCCATGACAATGGCGGCCGTTCTGTCTTCAGACGGTGCGGCAGCCTCCTCCTCCGGCTGTTCCTCTTCCGTCTCAACTGAAGGCTCCTGGGTATAGATCTCCTCCTGGGTCAATATCTCCCCGGAGGATTCGGACATATCCATCGCGCCTGCAGATCCTATCTCTCCAGTAGCGCCAAAGAATACTTCCGTATCAGTCTGCTCCTCCTCTATCTCCTGCCCATATCTCTCTTCCGTCGCCGGCGTTTCCGTCTCCTGCTCTTCTCCGTCTTCCTCCATCATGGGCGCTATGATGCTGCGGGTGATGGCATCATGAGACTCTCCATCCTCCTCAAGCACTTCCCGCAATCCCTCCGCCAGCTCTTTCTGCAGATTGATGGTATTATACTGCCCCACATCCATGGTCTTGACCTGGATCTCTATCTCATCCGAGGGGATCCGGATCGTGGGCGCGCGCAGCAAATCTACCGGCTGTGCCGCCTCCTGAGCCTGCTCTGTGGCGCTTGTCTGCTCCGGTTCTGTCTCTTCATAAGACGTTTCCGGATAATATTCCTGGCCCTGCTCCTCTTCATAAACAGGCTCCGGCCCCTGATAATAGGGCTCAGAGTCCTGGGCATAGGGCTCCGGCTCAAAACGGCTGTCATACTTTCCCTGCTGTTCGGAGGTCAGCGGCTGGTGCAGCATCTTCAGCTCCATGGCCTTTACCACATATTTCCCCTCTCCAAACCACAGGATCAACTCATCGCACTCTTCGATACATTTGGTCACCAGTCCCACTCTGTGATACAGATACGCCAGCTCATAGGCCCATTTTTCCCGATAATCCTTGGCTTTCAGTTCCTCCAGGACGGCAATGCGCTCCTCCAGGCTCACATCCTGCGCCTGATATAGCTTGTACTGCAAAATATAACGTCCCGTATCCTTGGGAGCGATCTGCACAAACTCCTTATAGTACTCTATGGCTATCACATAGTCTTCCAGCTTGATAGAAAGTTCGCACAGAGAATATACGATGGTGCGCCCGCCCGGATGGCGGTCATAGGCCAGCAGCAGGATATCCCGGCTATCCTCATATCTGCGGTTGATCTTATACAGGTCGCTGATCGTGCACAGCATCATCACACTCTTGACACGGCGCCAGTCGATACCGTCCGCGATCTCCGCCGCCTGCTGGTATTCCCCCTGAGCGATCAAAGCCTTTATTTCATCTGCTTTTATTTTATATTCATTTTTATCCAAAGTCGTCCGCTCCCTTATCCCCAGAACGAAACATCCGAACCCAATCCTTCCCTCGGAGCCCCGTCAAAGTAAACACTCATGATAAGTGTATCATAGTGGATGGAGGATGTCAAAAATAAATGTGGAAAAAAGGAGAAAAAATACAAGATATTGTATCAAGTCCCGGGAGGCGCCGACTATATATCGTTTTTTCACATAATTCCATTTCCTCTCTGGAGCAGATTGCTCAGCGCCGCAAACTGCTCCAGTGTCAATGTCTCGCCCCGGGTCGTCGCCGGAAGCCCCATCTCCTGCAATGCGGCAGTGACCCGCTCCCTGGGGATTCCCATACCGCCTGACAATCCGTTCGCAAGCGTCTTGCGGCGCTGGTTAAAGGAGGAACGAATCAACGCAAACAGATATTTTTCATCCTGCACCTCCACCGGCGGTTCCTGATATATGGTAAGGCGTACCACGGTGCTGTCCACACCCGGCCTGGGCATAAAGCAATTGGACGGCACCCGCGCCACGATCTCCGGTCTGGCATAGTACTGCACCGCCAGGGACAGCGCCCCATAGTCCTTGGTGCCCGGCCCCACCTGCATCCGGTCCGCCACCTCTTTCTGCACCATGATCGTGATGCTCTCCAGCGGCACATGGTTCTCCAGCAGGCTCATGACAATGGGAGTAGTGATATAGTAAGGAAGATTGGCCACTACCTTTATGGGTCTGCCCTGATTGCGCTCCCTGACGATCCGGCCCACATCCACCTTCATGATATCCTCGTTCAATATGGTCACATTATCGTAGGCGGACAGCGTATCCTTAAGGATCGGGATCAGCGCCCTGTCGATCTCCACCGCCACCACCTCCCTGGCGCTCTCCGCCAGATACTGGGTCATGGTACCGATGCCCGGCCCGATCTCCAGCACGCAGTCCTGATCGCTTATCCGGGCGGCGTCCACGATCTTTTCCAGCACACGGGGATCGATCAGGAAATTTTGTCCGTATTTTTTCTGAAACACAAAATTATATTTTTGCAACACCGCCACGGTGTTTCGGGGAATACCCAAATCTGCCATATGTATATCCTTTCTCTCCGCCAGGGGCTTTCACCCGCATCATTTATCCAAAAAGAGCCTCACTTCCAACAGATCGCGGCATATCAGAGCGCTCTTGTCCCGCATCTCCTGATCCGGTGCGATCAGATCCGGCACCATGACAGGTATCATTCCCGCGGCATAAGCCGCCCGGATCCCGTTGGGTGAGTCCTCAATGGCAATGGTTTGCGCAGGATCCACCCCAAGGCGGCCACAGGCCATGAGATAAATATCCGGCAGAGGCTTGGAATGCTCCACCATATCCCCGGTGGTCAGATCCTGAAAACAGTCCCGGATCCCGGCCCGCTCCAAAAGATCCTCCACGGCAGGGCGGGAGCTGGAGGAGGCAAGGCCGATCCTGTAGCCGCTCTGCCGCAGAAACGAGAGCAGTTCCTTCACTCCTTTTTTGACCGGAGCGCCGTTTTGTTCTATATATCCGTGAAACCAGGCCGATGCCTGTTTTCGGAATGTCTCGTAGTCATAGGACTCTCCGTAAAATTCCTGAAACAGCGCCCGGGTATCCGTTAGATTTCTGCCGATGCAGCGGGGGAAAAAGATCTCCATATCCGGTATGCCCCTCTCCTGCGCCACGGCTGTCCAACTGTCCATACACAATTTCTCCGTGTCAAACAGTACGCCGTCCATATCAAAAATAACCGCTCTGACCGCCATGTCATATCCTCCGCTCATATACCTCCGCTGCCGTCAGCGATAGGAAAAATCCTCCAGAAAATGGATGCAGTTGTACATCACCAATACGCTTACCCTGTCATCGGTCACATACTGATCCATCAGAGAAAACAGGCTGCCGTTATAATACCGCAGATCCAACACATAGATTTTCTCATAGTGCGGCGCCAGTATGGGGATCAGCGAGTTGGCATAGGAATCCTTGATGATGAAAAGCTCCTTGCCGTCCGCGTAATAAGCCGTTTCGATCTCCACAAAAGCGTGATTGTCATCCAGGAAATACCCGTACTGATTCTTGTCCTCCAGATAGGAGGGTTCATAATAGCCGGAAGTCTCCCTGTCAAAATCGTAGGTAATCTTGACACTGCGGCGGTTGGTTCTGGGAAATATCTGAATCTCGTCGGGTTCCATCGGCAGATTGATCCGGGAATGCAGAGTTCCCAGAAAACTGTCAGACACCGTTTCCAGATCCTGGGGATCATAGTCCCGGGGCGGATAGCCCACCTTGCGCGTCCATTCAAGATAGGCATAATAGGCCCCCAATGTGGTCCAGTGGTGATCTGTCCTGTAGTAGATATACTCCTCCCTGTGCTCTCGAAGTGTGGGAAACAGATCGATGACATGCTCCTCCCCGATCTGTCCTTTGACCTGCTCCATCAGTCGGCTCTGGTCATAGCTGACCGCATGGCTCGGAAGCTTTTCCGCCAGAATATTATCCGCCGTGGGCGCCAGCATGACCAGGGACTGAGGATATCGCTCCGTCAACTGCCGCAGCTGCTCCAGCCGCTTGTCCGTCAGTTCCCCGTCATATTCCTGCGGCAGATGCTGCTCGATCAAATAGCCGTCCGCCGCCAGATAGACTCCCTTGATCACCTTTTTCTGCAGCAGGATATCCATCCGGGTCTTAAGCATCACCCATGTGTCCCTGCTCACAAACTGATCGGTGGCATAGTTCTCATATTCCCTCTCATAGCTGCCGTCCAAAACGCTTTCCAGACTCCACTTGGGGCGCTGTGCCAATATTCTGTTTTCCGTCTGTGAGAAAAGGCGGTCCGACTCCGCCATATCCACCACCGCGAACACCAGCAGCGCCAAAGCAAATAAAGCCACCGTCATACCCGCATGCAGTTTGTCATTTTCCAGTTTCATGTTTATACAACCTCCCGTCAAAAACGGAAATACAAAAAGGGATTGTAGGACGCCTCCACGATATAGGCCACAGAGGCCAAAAGCAGCATTGCGGGAATCAATTTTTCCAGCACCCGGCGTATTGCCACTGTCACACTGCCCGTGGCATGCAGCAGCGCCTGGGCCAACAGATGGACCAGCGGGGTGGCCGCCACCGCCGCGAGCACCAGCAGCACACGGTATTCCAGCAGCAGAAACAGTGTGGGAGAGTCATACAGTCCCGCCGTTCCCTGTCCGAACATCACATACAGATAATCCAGAGCGCCCGCTCCGCTCTCTATGGCAAAGAACACCCAGCTCACCAGCACGATCAGCCAGGTATACATCAGGCCAAACACTCCGGGCAATGCCTTTAATATCCGCCCCAGCACCAATTTTTCCAGGATCAGCCACAGAGCGAACCACAGCCCCCACAGCAGGAAATTCCACCCGGCCCCATGCCATATCCCGGTCAGCATCCACACGATCAGTATGTTGAGCAGTTGTCTCGGCAGCCCCCTGCGGTTGCCCCCCAGGGGAATATACACATACTCTCTAAACCAGCTGCTCAGGGAGATATGCCATCTGCGCCAGAAATCCGTAATGGACCTCGCCACATAGGGATACTTGAAATTCTCCGGAAAATGGAATCCCAGCATAGCTCCCAGCCCGATAGCCATATCGGAATACCCCGAAAAGTCGAAATATATCTGAAAGGCATAAGCCACTGCTCCCAGCCAGGCTCCCAGCACCGTGATCTCCGCCGGGTTCTTCCCCGATATCTCCGTCCACAAAAGGCCCAGATTGTTGGCAAGCAGCACCTTTTTGGCAAGCCCGGTGATAAACCGGCAACACCCATAACTGATAGCCGTGATATCCGGTTTTCGCAGGTGCAGCTGCTCCTCCACATCCCGGTATTTGACGATGGGGCCTGCGATCAACTGGGGGAACATGGTGACATAGACTCCGAAATCCAATATGTTTTTCTGCACCTTAGCCTCGCCCCGGTAGCAGTCTATCGTATAGGACATGGTTTGAAACGTGTAAAACGAGATGCCGATGGGCAGCGGCAGATCCAGCAGGGGAATGCTGTTGCCAAACAGCCCGTTGACAGTGCCGATCAGGAAATCACTGTACTTAAAGAAACCCAAAACTCCCAGATTAATAATGATGGAGGAGATCAGCAGTCCTTTAGCCGCAGTTTTGCCCCTGTATTTATCTATCAGCCTTCCGTGAATATAGTCTGACAGAGTGGAAAAGAGCATCAACAGCACATACACCGGCTCTCCCCACGCATAGAAAATAAGGCTCCCCAAAAAGAGGATGATGTTTTTCATCCTCCGGGGAGCCACAAAATACAGGATCATAAAAATCGGTAGAAACCGAAACAAAAAGGTTATGCTGCTAAATACCATAATCTCTTCTCCGTGAACGCCAGGGACCTGATCCAAGCCGGGCTGCCCCGCGCCACACTAAAAAAATACCTATTGCGAAACAGCACTTTCTATGGCCTTAAGTGCCATCTCATTCTGCTCCTGGCAATGGCGGATGACATCCTCGTCCTCCTCAAACTCCGTCGTATCCGCGCCCAACTGTATAAAGCATACATAGTCGCCAACGCCCCCTATCAGGGATGCCTGCACCTTGCCCACATTCATGGGATACTGCATCGTGTCATTTATCTGTACATCGCGGTAAGAATTAAGTACACCTTCCACAGCCTCACTCTGACCTTCCGCAGCTTTGATAACCATGATCGTATCCACATTGACACTGATCATAGGCATCTCACCCCAGAAATCCACATACATATCGCTGGTCAGGCCGTAGCTCTCCAGGTACTCTGCCGGGATCGGACTGTTCGGCCAGTAGTTTTCTCCCATCGCGTCTGCCACTGCCTGCCGGATGGCGCTCATCTCCTCGCTGACGCCCTCCTGCCCTTCCTCCGGCAGCTGAGTGGATTCCTCCTCCGTTCCGGATTCCGTCTGGGTCTCGGGATCTGACTCTCCAGCGGTATCCGTGACAGTCTCCTGCTGCCCGCTGTCCGTGGTGCTCTCTCCGTTTCCCTCGTTCCTGTTTCCACAGCCTGCGATACTCAGAGCCAGTGCCATGGTCAAAAATAGTACTGCTAGTTTTTTCATAATACTCCTTTCTGCCACTAAGCGCAAGTGACAACTGATAAATTATTAATAATGCCATTAGTATACCCCTTTTTCCAGAAAATGTATTCTTAAAAATTCTTAATTTTTTTCTTCCTCTATCACCTGGAAATTAGAACATCTGACTCACGGTTTCGGGGACCGGGCCATATTCCAGGATGTATCTTTCCGGCTGCTGAAGGGAGAGCCCACCAACCATCTGGACACGGACGCCAAGGCCGAACTGCGGCGCGCACTCGCGGAGTATAAAGAAAGGAGCCATTGACAAAATGCCAATGGCTCTGAAACGGCTCATTTTATAGAAGGGACAATGCATACTCCGCGCTCTCCCTGTCCTTGCGCAGCCAGTCCAGCATCAGAAAAGCGCCCACAGGCTTGAGCCTGTAGTCCTGTTGCAGTGTTTCAAAGGTAAATGCGCCCTCCGCAAATTCGGGAGCCTTCCTCTCCTTTACATAAGCGGCAAACTTTTCCGCAAGTTCGCTGTCAAATCCGCATATGCGTTCGGCTGCCTGCTCCACATGGGCGGCCTGCATATCGAATTCGTCCAGTAATATTTCCTTTATCTCTATACGATCCATGCCAATCCTCCTTTGTGCTGATCACTATCTGCTCTGCAACCGCTTGAGCGCCTGCGCGGCATATCTGACCGCCTGATTTGTATAGATGATGCCGTAGGCCAACGCCGCCTTTATATGTTTCTGTTCAAAATAGGCCTGAGGATTTTCCTCTGCGTCCACAGGGTTTTTCATCTCCTCGGACCAGCCATATTTCTGTGCGTACGCCCGCAGCTCCTCATTTTGGCTTTTTACCATCAGTTGCACATGATCCAGAAACGTCGCAGTGTGTACCGCCTGCATCAGCCGCATCGCGTCTTCCAGGCTGCTCTTTTCCGCCAGCCACTTTTTGTTGACCCGCAGAACATTTCCCTTTTTTGTGAGGGAAATGATCTTTTCACCGGGCATATCTGATACTGCCGCCAGTTTCCTGTACTCCACTCCCAGCCCCAACGCTGAAAATTGCTGTATTGTCGCTAACCGATCCAGGTTTTTTTTCACATTTCCCCGGTCATATTCGCTGAACAGGCTTGCCACATGCACCGCCGCAATATTTACCATCTGGTCGATCAATGCCACATACTCCGCATCCAGCAGGGAAACTGCCTCTTTTTCCATTTCGTTCATATCTGTTTCTCCTTTCGCGCTCAGGCCATTTGAGCCAGTTTTTGCGACTGCGCATTTTGGGAAGTATCACGCATCTGAGACACACTGTCCCATAGACGTCCGCCAGCCTTTGCCGCATTCATGCCAGCCAATAATGCACTAGGCACAGCGCCTAGTGCCAGCGATGCAACACCGGCAGCCCCCCAGGCAAAAGCCTTGAGACCGTCTTTGACAATCTCCATTTTGCCCTTGTCAAGCTCAAACGCCTGCCTTACCTCCTGCATCTCCGCCTTGCTCTCAGCCGGCAGATCGCTCTGCTCAATAGCCTTTTCCAGATCCCCTTCCTTCAGCGCTTCCACTGTTCCCTCCCCCAGGTTCTCCAGCGTTTGCTGCGCCGTCTCACCAACATCGGAAAAGAAATCCGCCGCGCCCTCATACAGATCCGACAAAACGTCTTTTGCCCCGTCGACCACATCCGATACATTATCTACTACATCACTTAAAAAATCACCTATATCCATCTCATACCTCCTGTGCCTGCGTGCCTTTAGACATGCCGCCTTCCGCGGCGCCGATCGTCAGCACGCCTTTTTCCAATATCTTGTTCCCCAAGTACCAATAACCGTTTTTGACCTGCAGCGTTTGCCCGATGTAGGACTTCCAAGCGTCCACAAACTCATATTTTTCCATGGTTTCCTCCCGCAGCACCACGCTCCGCTCCACGGAGCGGGCCACTCCCAGAGAGCATAGAAAAGCGTACCACTCCTCTATTTTCTTTCCATCCGGATATGCCCCCAGGGTCTGCCATTTCTGATACAGATTGCAGACCCTTTCATCGTCCGCCAGCCTTGCCTCCCAGGAAAACGCCAGATTCTCCTCATCCACCCGATAGCCTGTCTTTTCCGCCACCAACCGGAGAGGCGCGTACAGGTCGGCGAACCTGTCGCCATACCGTTCCAGCTCCGCCCGGCAGAGCCCGCTCTCACATTCCTCCCAGTCCTTTTTGTCACCTCCTCCCTGATTTTGCTCTGCGCTCCCTTCCCGGAACTTCTTTGCCAGCCAGAAACCTGCTGCGCCAATGCCGGCCAGCACTCCTGCCCCTAACAGCCAATACAGTTTCACAGTATTTTCCTCCCTTCCTGCTCATATTTTTAACCTTATGTTTAATTACCCTCGCTCCGCTTGATTTTTACCCAGAGAGCCGCGTCGTCCAGATCTCCAAAGATAATAGCCTCGCCTATCCTTAACTTGGAGATCACGCCCGCCTGCTCCGGCATCAAGGCCATGCTTGCCGCCACCACCTGGGCGTCATCCGCTGCGGTAAGCCTGTGTATTATTTTGTAGTTTGTATTTTTTACCGCATCGGGAATCAGCCGGGTGGGCACTTGATCCACTATGATCAGTCCCTGTCCATAGCTTCTGATTTCCGACAGGATATTGGTAAACATTTCCGCCGATACTTTCTGGGGATTACCGGTACCGCCGATATCATACTCCGGGTTCTGGAGCAGATTGTGGGCCTCCTCAATCAGCGTCAGGTGCATGAGCTTATTCTGATTGGCTCTGGAACGGTACGCCTCATCATAGGAAAACGCGGATATCCTGTATTCGTAGAGGGCCACGATGAGAAAGGACATGATCAGCGCCTTATCCTTTGTACCGATCAGACGGCTCAGGTTCACAACGCTCTTGTGCCCGAACAGTCTGCCGTAATCCACTGATTTTCGCACATCCAGGATCGCCCCTCTCTTTCCTCTGGACAGATACTGAAAGCGAGTCTCCAGCGCGGCCGCCATATCGTTCTGAACCTTTTTGTCATAGTTCCTCTCCTCCAGCACCTTTCTGGCCACCTCCAGTATCCCCGATATCTTAGGATACTCCTGTCTCTGCTCGGACTCCGTCTTCTGAAAATCCTCCTCAAAATAGTCCCTCATAAAGCGGTATATGGTTTCGTCGATCAGCACGGGCAGCACATCCGAGGCGGGCACACTGGCGTTGATGATAGTCACCACCTGTTCGTAGCGGGACATCAGATCGATGGGAGCGCCCTGGATCGCTGCGGGTTCAAAGGGGTTGATTTTCAGTTTCTTCAGTTTATAGCCGTCCAGCTCATTGACTCCCGGCATATAGATATCCCATTTCCTCGCATCCTTCTCCTCCTCCGTCAGGCTGTCATCCTCATCTATTCTCTTATTATAAGCGATGGCCCAACGCACGTAATCATCCTTCGCAGGCTCGATGATCAGGCTGGGAATATCCCTTTTGTCGATCTCACTGAGAAACTTTTTGCAGGTCGTAGACTTGCCGCTGCCTGTACAGCCCGCAACCAGGGCGTGGCGCACCAGGGCGTCCGGACTCATGTAATATTTCTGTTTCTGTTCGACTCCCAGATCCAGGATACTGCCAATCTCCATAACCTCCTTGTCCTCCAGCGGCGCCGGATTCGTGGCAAAGCGCACTGCCGTCTTGGAGAAACGGACGCCGGGCACATCCCTTCTGGGCAGGGATGTGGCAATGGAAAGCTCCTCCGTATTCATGGGTGTACTCACATAGGAAAAAAGCTTTCCCAGAGGATGTACCATCCCCTCTATGGGATAGGGCAGCAGTTGGAAGGACTTCACGGCCTCCGTCGCCCCATAATCCCCGATCAGATTGGCCCGGATGGGCTCGATATAGCTGTTATCCCCGGAATAGATGGACTTCAGCAGTCCCAACACTGTCTTGACGTCATTGTTTGTCCGAGCCAGGGCGTACACGCCTGTATTCCAGAATCCCAGATTCCGGCCTCTCTGCAGTCGGGTAATATAGTTTTCCAGCACCTGCTCCAGATATTCCGCCCTCTTGTTGATCACATCCACCGTGTAGGATTGGGTCTCGCTGATACCATGGCTTTCAAAGGTTCCCGAATTTTCCCCAGAAGATTTATTTACGCTGGGAACGACTGGGAGCATGTGACCCATGCTTAGTCCGACACTCATCTGGCTGCTTTTCCCTTCACTGTTCCCAAGGCTTTCAGAGGTTCCCCGGCTAATACTCGAACTCCCTTTTACCAGACCATGAACCCGCTCCGCATAGTTCCGCAGACTGTTCACCATATCATCGATCTCGTTCTCGGCGACAGGTTCGGCGATGACCACCACCGCATAGTCCGTAAACTCGCTGACTTCCCCCTTAAATCCAAAGGCCAGCGCATCCAGTGTCTGCACATTCTCGCCTTTTCCCTCCCGGAGGGAAGGCAATCCCGTGATCGTCCCCAGCGCAGTAAATTCCATCAGTTTGTCCATTATCATTTTGTTTGTGGTATGTTCTTCATCCTTTTTACCATCCAGCGGGATCACCTCAATTCCCGGGATAGCTGCGCTGGTCACCTGCCGGAGCTGCCTGACGGCGTCTCCGGAAGTCTGGGTGTTTGAGGCCACGCCAAAGAAAATATTGGTCTCCCCGCCTTTTCGCAGCAGCAAAAACACAAATTTATTCCCCCACACATTAAATGTCGCCAAGGCATTCTGCCAGTAGGACGTCAGGTCATACAGTTCCTCGCTGGAGGGGGAAATAGGCAGGCGGAAAAGCTGCAACCAGGTAATCTTCTTACATTTAAGCCCCTCCAGGGAAAAATCCTTCGCCTGACTCAGATCCCGTATATATCCGCGCTCCAGCCAGGACTCCAGTCTGGACAGAGTCTCATAAGTATCCTGTAAGCTTATGCTGTCGGTTTTAGCGCCCTCCCTTTTCTCAAGCACAGTAGCGCCGGAAGGCTCATAAGTATTTTTTTCCATGTCTACCTCCATCTGTTTATGTCATAGTAATCCGTATTTCTGGGAGCCGCGCCTATGCTTTCGCCAGATCGTGGTGTAGCTCGGTATATGCCTTTTTCAAGCCCTCTTTCAATGTCTCCAGCAACGCCTTTCTTCCCTCGGAAGGATTCTCTTCCTGCTCTGATGCATTGACCAGCAGCATAAGCTTTATTTCCACTTCGGTGAGAAGTCTTCTTTTCTCCTTGATCAGATGATTTTTCTTGGCCTTGC
The DNA here is from genome assembly GCA_964529395.1 of uncultured Acetatifactor sp. Lineage (GTDB taxonomy): Bacteria > Bacillota > Clostridia > Lachnospirales > Lachnospiraceae > Acetatifactor. Next base: position 38,380 of record CAZGVI010000018.1, on the reverse strand, counting down.
TGGCTATAAGGGCTCCTCCGGCTCCCAAGACCGCCAACGGCGCCGCCGCCAGGGCGAATGTGCCTGCCAGGGCTGTCCCACCCAGGCAAATGAGGGCATCAGAAAAAAATGCGACAAGCGTCGGTACTCCCAGGCTGTATGCGGCTGCCAGGGAAAGTCCGGCTCCTACCACGCCAGCTCCCCTTCCGGCTATGTAGAGAGCATTTGCCGTGGGACTCTGGGTGATTACCCTCGTCTTGTCATCCAGGGCGACTGCGCTTTCATTCAGCAAATCTACTATGATCTTCAAGTCCTTGACCTTTTTGTAGTACAGCTCGCCCTTATCCCTTTTGGCCTCCTGCTGGGCAAGTTGCTTTGCCTTACCGGCAATTTCCGCCATGATCTCCGCCTCTTTAGCAGCATCCAGCTTGGGCGGCGCCGCTGGGACAGCATTCACCGCGGGCGGCGCTGCCGGGACGACCTCCACGTTCTGCTTTACAGGATCCGGCGTGGCTGCTGCCGATTCAGCGCCCTTTTCAGCCTGCTCTCTGCTGATCCGGCGCAGCTCCTCCTCATGGATCGCCAGACCCTCGGCAACGGTCTCCTGCGGTCTTTTCATTCTTTGAACACGATCCGGCGCCTCCATGACCTTTTTAAACTGCAGGGTTCCATATTGAGAGGTACGCTGGCCTCTCAGATAATCCTCCACAAAATACCATGCGCTGTTGCCCCCTGTCAAAATGATCAGATCCATACTTTCAAACAGATCCATTCCCTTTTTCTCCCGCAGGGCTTTCCCACAGTCAAATATCATCTTGGGAAATTTCTCTAACAGGTTTCCGCACGCCTTCTCAAAACTCTCCCGATCCCGTATGGGATATTCCTCCGTAGAATCCACTTTCGTCTGAATAAAAATCGGAGCGCTGGAAAAACTTTTTTTGTTGTTCAGGTTTTCGGATAACTCCCCTTCTTTCCAGCTCTTATTACTACTGAGCAGGAGACCTTTTCTGTCTTCATAGTGCTCTCCGTGCTTTTCCAGATACGAGAGACTCTGCTCCACAAGCCTGTCGTCTATCTCTCTCCCGCCAAAGCAATCCTCCGATTGGAATTCCGGCCACGACAGCATGATTTCCAACGGTTTCTCTCCCCCCGGCCGGTATTTACAGACCACCAGATCCATGGTGCCAGCTCCCATATCGATCATCAGCACATAATTATCTTCACCCGCCTTGAGCAGTCCCCTGTCGCAAAGCTGGGTCTGTTGCTGAACTACCACGCTATTTACCGCCGCCGTCGGCTCATCCATTCCGCTCACATTCTTAAAGCCTGCTCGCCTGGCTGCGGCTTTCATATCCTCTATTACTTCGTCTCTCCACTTTGCGGGATAACTGATACAAGTCTGTTCCTCATCCGGAGCATACCCATCATTCTGCTTCGTTTCGAACAGTTCTCGCAAATATTTAAAAAAATCCTCCGTCAACGCAAGTGCCTGCCGGTATTTCTCCCCATCAGAGGCAAGATCCATCTTAAAGTTTACATAGCGGTCTCCTGACTCGGTACTTTTCTCCGCCTTTACTCCATAGATTTTATACCCCTTTGTAGTCTTCAATATAACCGTGGGAATCGTCTTCCCATTACCGTTGTCATCCCCTACGATAAGTGGTTCTCCCCGAGTCACAACAGGCTCCCCATTCTCATAGTAGTCTTTGTACATCATGACTGACGTACTGGTACCAAAGTCAATTCCAATTCTTCTAATTACCTTTCGTCCTTCCTTTACCATTAGTCCTTCCTCCTCCCACTTAATCCTCTTACGTCTTTTAAGCTGTGTTCTTTCTTATGTTCCTGACATTTTTCTCCCCCTTTTGAGTCATGTCCCATTCTCCTTTACCCATTCACGCGGTTCAAGATTGAAAACAAATATTATCTATATAACATATATGTTATCACACGTTTTGTGTTATGTCAATACGTAACGTGTTTAATCTGGGGACAGAAGAATCTTTTCGTTAATATAAAACTAATACAAATTAGAGGTGAGAAAATGACGCTTGGGGAAATTGTAAAGGAACTGTTGGAACAGCATGACATGACGCAGAAACAGCTTGCGGAGGCGTTGATGCTGTCTCCGTCAGCTCTGGGAAACTATATTCAAAACATACGTGAGCCGGACTACGCCACATTGATCCGCATCGCGGATTATTTTCATGTGACCACGGATTTTTTGCTTGACCATAGAGACGAGACCTGTTCCAGTCACAATGAGAACGCTCTGTTAAATGTTTTCCGGTCTATGACGGAGGAACAGCAAGAACTCTACCTCGAGCAGGGAAAAGTCTTTTTAAAGCACAACCAAAAGAGGGAGGACTCTCGCTCCTGCCAAAATCAGTGATTGTGCATTTTCCATGCGATAATACAACCAATATCCGGTATATTTCCATATGAAAGCGCAGCCATACTACCGATGAGCAACGGTTGTATGGCTGCGCCGCACTTGGGCAGAGCCGTCATGCTCCCCCTGTCTACATCCCCTTCGTGCTTTCCGACGATATCAAATATTCCGACAGGAACCGGGAGACGTTAAAGGTCCTGATGCCGTTACGGGCATTCCTCGTCTTCAAATGTTCCAGATAGTAATAGCCAAACCCGTCCTGCTCACGGGATTTTAATCCCAGTTCATAAGCTTTATCAGTGGGTTCTTCCCAATAATACGCGTCCAGATCGTATCCGGTCTCCGCCATCAGATCGATCAGCACAGGGGCGGCGTCCGCGTTCAGACGGCTCAGGAAACGGTAATCGTCATAGGGTTCCCCCTCAAAAAAGGCGCTGCGGGTCACCAGGTCCGTGCTGGCCACATTGACTCTGGCGATCCAATAGTCCGGATGGCTGAAGGCCAGAACCATGTAACACAGTGTCACCACCGCCATGCTGTAGCGAAACAGCGGAAAGCTCTCCTTGACAATGGACAGGATGATCCCTGTAAAGAGCAGGAACAGCACTGCCAGTCCCCACAGCACAAATATACGCAGGAAAGTCAGGTAATACCATCTGATATAGATGATCATGCGCATCGCACTGGAGGCGATCATGATGTAGGTGCAGAGCGACATGACCGTCAGTATCCCTTTCAGCACTTTGCTCTCCTTAAAACAGCTAAGGCCCACCAGCACAAAGATCAGATTCAATATACTGACTGCCAGCAGTTGGAAGAAACCTTCTCTGGCATACTCCGCATAGGTATATCCTGACGGGAGCGTCATATTTCCCATAAACAGGTAGACGATCTGGATCACACTGAACACCAGATACAGCAGGGTCAAAAGGGTTGCTATGGTAATGGCTATCATAGGCTCGCCCTTGCGGCCGTCTGTTACTTCCGGCCTGATAGTCCTTTTACAGAGATAGCTCAGAATACAGTAGGAGGCCAGGAACATAAAAGCCCACATGAACAGTACCAGCAATATATTTCCCAGCCGCAGATGTTCCAGAAGTTTCTCTGTCATATCACGAAACACCGCGTCCGCGCTGACCAACAACGGTATCACCACCATAAAGATGGGCAGGGCGATCACCAGGCCCAATACCACATACAGCACTTTGCTGTTTTTGCTCTTCATCTTGTTTTTGGTATACCAATGGGCATCCTCAAAGGGGCGGGGCAATTCGCCGACGGCCATAAATACCGTCTGGCATATGGCGCCCAGATACTTGCCCAGTTTCCATTTTCCGGTATCGTACAGAGTCGACAGCAGGAAACTGACGGTCAGCAGGAATATCCCCAGCTTATTCAGGGCAATGATCCTTCCGTCGTCGGTGCAGAAAGTGGCCACCGCCAGCAGCATCATGCTGATCATATAAAAGGCGCTGCCTTTTTTTAAGGAAATCTTCAGTTTTGAAAAACAATAGCAGATAAACCAGAGACTTCCTGCCACGAAAAAAGGGTACGTCACCCCGCTGCCGTTGCGATACATACAGAAGGCGTACAGACAGGCATATAAAAAGGACGCTACGCCAAATATCTGAAAATTCTCTTTCATATTTTTCGTTTCCGGCGTATCCTGCTTTTTGGGCGGCTGAGGAACCAAAACGGGACCGCCTGCGGAAAAGCACGGGCCCTGCGGTCCAATCGGTGCCCCCGGCGCTGGCCCCTGCGTCGCCCCCGGCCTGACGGCATCCAGATTCTCCACATGAATATTCATATTTTCCATCTCATCTCACTCCTTTCATTTCTGCGTGCCGTCGGCTTTAGCGGCGGCATCTTTTTCTTCCTCCGGATCTTCCACATACTCCAGAATATCTCCCGGCTGGCAGTGCAATGCCTTGCAGATAGCATCCAACGTGGACAGGCGCACCGCCTTTGCCTTATTATTTTTTAAGATGGACAAATTGGCCAGGGTGATATCCACTTCGCCCGCGAGCTCCGTCAGCCCCTTCTTCCGCTTTGCCATCATTACATCCAAATTGATCACGATCGCCATAATCTCCTCTTTCCCACCCGATCTCAGAACAACGCCGCGGCCGGGCTTTCCTCGTCGTCCCAACTCCCTGTCCAGACACAGTTCTGCGTTCCTTTGGCAGGGCGGATCCTCTATATCGTCAGGTCATTTTCCTCTTTATAATGAATCGCTTCGTCAAATATCTGCGCCAGCACCTGGCAGAACAGCCCGGCTATGACAAACACCAGGATCACCACCAGCATGGCCACAGTGGTGTAGACAATGCTGCGGACAATGGACATCAGCACGATCAGGCCGCTGTAATAACTCATATGTTTCAGGCTGGCCACATTCTCCCGCACAAAGCAGTCTTTCGCCAGCACGGTCTTAAACATTTTCCGCAGTTCCCAGATAAGGGCCAGGGCCAGAATCCCCAATACAAAGTAGATCGTGACGATCTCCCCATAGCTGTCCAAAAGCCGCTCCATATATCTCCCCGCCCACTTGATGCTCCACGGCAGGGTCAGCGTCACCAAAATGCCGGCGCCAAACATGAAATCCACCAGATATTTCGTAATCCTGATTATCGTATCTCTGTTCATCTCTCCGTATTCCTTTCCCTTATCGCCCAAGCGGGCACGCCCGAAAACCCTGTATCCATAAAATACCACTTACTGGATTGATTGTCAATATATTTTTATTGATTTTCGATAAAAATATATCGATTCGCATAGGAAGTGGACATGTAAAGAGATTCTTACCTTAAACACCTGAAATGTACAGTAAGATTATATGTACGATTTTGAAGATTTTTTGCCTGAGACAAGGAGAAGAAAAGAGGTTCATGGCAAAATATGAGAAGAGCGCGGATAACTCTTTACCTGGCATAAGCCCATGGAACCGCCACGTAATAATCTCCGAACTGTTTTCGCATAAAACGTCCCGGATCGTAATCCCCTATACGATCCGCCCGGACCACATAGACTATATTCGCGTTATCCTGGATCAGATCCCCGCTGGCATTGCTGAAATGATAGCGGTCGCCATAGGAGATCTCCGCTCCCCGGAATGCGTTGGTTTCCCCCTGAAAATACTTCGCGTCCATCTTCACCGCGTACATGGTCAGGATCTGGCTGACCCACCAGGAACCGTCGGACTGAGAATCAGGGGTTATATAATAGTAATCCGCCTCCAGATCCCCCGCATACTCCACCGCCTCGATAAAGTCCGCAAAAAACCGGGGTTCCATCTTCTCCGCCCAATCCGTAAAATACTGATTCAAAAACAGGATTAGCAGCAGACCATATACCGCCGCCAGGCCTGCCGCCAGCCTTCTCCACTCTTTTATGACGGTATATACCCCGATCCCCGCAAAAGCCAGATGGCAGTAGAAAATAATGTTGATGCGGTTGACATTCACATAATTGATAAAAAGCCCTGTCATAATGGCCGTTCCCCAGTAGACCAGCAGCAGCATGCAGGATATTCTCTTACTTTTTTCCCCTTTGACGGCATGATACACCGTGATACCCGCCCCCGCCAGCACCAGCGGCAGGGAGCATTTATACATGGTCCCGAAGTCCTCCATGGCGTTCCAGAGCAGATCGGGTTTCTGCAGGAATACCTGCCGCCACAGCGTCTGCGCATTCAGCCAAAGCTGCTCCAAAGGCCTCTCCGAAAAGAATAATATATCGCTGGAGCGCATACTGTCAGGAAAATATCCCATGGTAGTAAAGGGTAGGCACACTGTCTCCCAGCCCATAAAGTTGATCAGCATGGTACCGTAGATCGGCCAGGAGATCCCAAAATAGACCAGCATGGACAGCAGAACCTGTTTCCAGCTTATCTTCCGGTACAGCAGCAACAGGATGCAGGATACCAGCAAAAACAGCGGCACCATGTAGAAAGACACCCCATAGGCATACATGCACAGCGCGAAGAAGATCATGGACACATACAGATACCTGTCCTTCCGCAGTCCTCTGTTTAAAAAAAACAACCCCAGTATGAACATATGGGGAAACATATTACAGTCCAGCGCCCACCGGCTCTGCATGAAATGCCAGGGGGACACGGCCACGCACAGCAGCGCCAGTAAGCCTGCCCGGGAGCCGAAAATATCCTTGACCAGGCTATGCAGCGCCATTGCCCCGGCGATACTGGCCAGCAGCATGGGCAGCCGGGCCGTAACGCTGTTAAGCCCCCACAGCTTAATAAAGGGCACCATCATATAGGACAGCAGCACGCTCATCTGTCCATACCCCCATGCCTGAAAATGCGCCGGGAGCCAGTTGCCGAAACGGTCCGTTCCATAATTCGCCAGAGCCAACGCATCCACTGCGGCCATGGCTCCGTCCTGATTGAATCCCCCCGGTATGCTGCCAAATCCAATGCTGCGTATGACTATCAACCCATATAGAACCAGCGGCAGCGCCAATGGCCATAAACGGGGAGCCGCAGCGAGACCGCGTACTTCCCCCTCCTTCTGCCCTGTCTCACTCTGTCCCTTATTTCTCAGCCAATGTACCCCCGCCGCCGCTAAAATTGCCAATATTATTCCCAGACATATCCAGTTAAAAATATCCATTCTCATCATATATGAAGCATAGCATAGAATATACAGGGTGTCAAGCATTTTCACCTGTCGTTGCAATTCCCGCGATGACTTATGTAAGTTTTCGAAGAAATGTAGAGGAAAAACAATTATAGGGAAAGTTCATGGCACTTTACCTGTCTTCATCGTGCGGTTTTCTGTTGTTGTGAATGGGAACTAATTATTGTATAATGCATTTAACAATAAAACACTTTTCGCCATTGCGTAATGGAAACGCAACGGGACACCAGAAAGGAAGTATGACACATGATGAAAGATTCCCGCCGCAACAGGCAAAACGGATTTCAGACCATGGGACCGGACGGAAACTGGCAAAAGAGCAGCGCAGGCACGGCAAAACCCCTGCGGTCCGCCGGAAAGATCGTGGGCGTATGCGCCCTGGTCGCAGTGGTGTTGATCCTGATATTCGGCTCCACCTATCAGATCCGCGAGCAGGAGCAGGCAGTGCTGATCACTTTGGGACAGGCCAGCGCCGTAACAGAACCGGGACTGCATTTTAAGATTCCCTTTATCCAGAGAGTGCGCAAGGTGAATACGACGATCCAGGGCTTTTCCATCGGATATGACATTGACGACTACAACAACAGCACTGTCAATGAATCTCTGATGATCACCTCGGATTACAACTTCGTCAACGTGGACTTTTTCGTGGAATACCGCTACAGCGATCCGGTCAAGGCGCTTTATGCCTCCCAGGAGCCGGTAAATATCCTGAAAAATATTTCCCAGAGCTGTATCCGGACCGTGATCAGCAGCTACACCGTAGACGATGTGCTGACCACCGGGAAAAACGAGATCCAGGCGGCGATCAAGTCCCGGATCATCGATCAGTTGGAGCAGCAGGATCTGGGCATCCAGTTGGTGAATATCACGATACAGGACTCTGAACCTCCCACCGTGGAAGTCATGGAGGCTTTCAAAGCCGTGGAAACCGCCAAGCAGGGCAAGGAGACGGCGCTGAACAACGCCAACAAGTATCGCAACGAGCAGCTCCCTCAGGCACAGGCCAAGGTGGACGGCATCATCAAGGATGCGGAGGCCAGAAAGACGGAGCGTATCAATGAGGCGACTGCCCAGGTGGCCCGGTTCAACGCCATGTATGAAGAGTATGTGAAGAATCCCACGATCACCAGACAGCGTATGTTTTTTGAGGCTATGGAGGAAGTGCTGCCGGATCTGAAGGTCATAATTGAGAGCCCTAACGGCGATATGCAGACCATCTACCCCATCGATTCCTTTGTAAACCCCGGCCAGGACAACGGTTCCGCCGACCATGTCGCGCCGTCCGCGGATTACAATATACCTGTGGTAGAAGAGTAGACCGGCTCGGTTATCCCACATCCGGATACCGATTTATGACATATAATACGGATTACAGCAATATCACAGGCAAAACTGTGATATGCGGAAAAGGAGAAATATGAAAAAATTCAGAAACGCAGCCATAGTCATTGTTGTTCTGGTTCTGCTGATCGTCGGTGCAAACAGCCTGGTCATCACCAACGAAAATCAGTACAGCCTGATACGCCAGTTCGGTAAAGTGGACCATGTTATAGACCATGCGGGCGTCACCTTTAAGATTCCTTTTATACAGAGTGTGGATACCCTTCCAAAAGAGACGCTGTTGTACGATCTGTCCTCCTCGGACGTGATCACCAGCGACAAAAAGACGATGATCTGCAACAGCTATGTCCTGTGGCATATCACCGATCCCCTGCTCTTTGCCCAGACTCTGAATTCCTCCATCGGGAGCGCGGAGGGGCGTCTAGACACCGTGGTATATAACTCAACCAAAAATGTGATTTCCAGCATCACGCAGGATGATGTGATCTCCGGCCGGGACGGCGCTCTCACCAACGCAATCATCGCCAACATCGGAGATACATTGAATCAGTATGGAATCGAACTTTTGTCTTTTGAGATCAAACAACTGGATCTGCCCAGTGACAACAAGGCCGCCGTATATGAGCGCATGATCTCCGAACGTGACAATATCGCCGCCACCTATACGGCGGAGGGCAGCTCCGAAGCACAGATCATCCGCAATACCACAGACAAAGAAGTGACCGTGATGCTCTCCGAAGCGGAAAAGGAGGCGGAGATCCTCATTGCCGAGGGTGAGGCCGAATACATGCGGATACTGTCGGAGGCATACGCGGACGAGTCCAAGACCGAGTTCTATTCCTTTGTCCGCAGTCTGGACGCACTGAAGGCCTCCATGACAGGCGGCAACAAGACCGTGATATTATCACCCGATTCTCCCATTGCGGAAATATTCTATGGCAGATAGATTCATTGCAGATAGAAAAGCCGTTCTATAACACAGCCCCGGATGCTTACGTCATCCGGGGCTGTTTCGTAACTCCTGCTTATCCGCTTTCTTTTCTCTGTCCTGTTTTGCCTGCTGTATTTTACCTGTACATTGGTTCAGTCAGCATTTACTCCACATCCTGCAAAGCGTCAAAGCCTTCCTCGCCGGTACGCACTTTCACTACGCGTTCCACACCGTACACAAATATCTTGCCGTCTCCGATATGTCCGGTATACAGAGCCTTTTTGGCCGCCTCTACCACGTCTCCCACGGGAATCTTACTCACCACTACCTCCACCTTGATCTTGGGCAGCAAAGTGACGTCCATCTCCACGCCGCGGTACTTTTCTCCCGCGCCCTTTTGGATACCGCAGCCCATCACATTGGTGACGGTCATACCCGTAACGCCCAGATCGTTCATAGCCTTTCTCAGAGCGTCATACCGGGTCATCTTGGCAACCACCACTACCTTATGGATACCGGTGTTCACCGCGGCTGTGGCATCCACCACAGGAACGGAGGCATTTTTCTGCGCCTCGGTAGCCGTCACATAATTGTCATTGCCCAGATCCGTGTTTTCATTGACACTCATATTCATGGTGTTGGAGATATCCATGATGGCAAATCCCGCATAGGCGGAGGCCAGCCCATGCTCTTTGGCGTCCAGACCCACGATCTCTTCCTCCTCACTGACACGCAGGCCGAAGACCGCTTTGATGAGCAGAAATACGATCGTCATCGTCACAGCCGTCCAGGCCGCCACGGATACAAAGCCCAGCAGCTGTAGTCCCAGCAACTTGAAACCGCCGCCATAGAACAGGCCCACCAGTTCATTGCCCGCAGCGTCCGTAATACCGTATTCGGGTGCCGTGTTGGTGGCAAACAGGCCGGTGGCGATGGTGCCCCATATACCGTTCATCATATGTACCGCAACGGCGCCTACGGGATCATCGATACGCAGTTTATAGTCCAGCAGCCACACGCCGAATACCACCAGCAGACCGGCCACTGCGCCGATGACGATAGCGCCAAAGCAATCCGTCACATCGCAGGGAGCCGTGATCGCTACCAGGCCGGCCAGGGAGGCGTTCAGACACATGGATACATCCGGCTTGCCATACTTGACCCAGGTGAAGATCATACATACCACTGTGGCAACCGCAGGGGCGATGGTGGTGGTCACAAAGATGGAACCAAGCTGCGCCACGGAGGTCGCCGCCGCGCCGTTAAATCCGTACCAGCCAAGCCAGAGGATAAATACGCCCAGAGCGCCCATTGCCAGATTATGTCCGGGAAACGCGTTGACCTTGATGACTTTTCCGTTTTTGTCCCTGTTAAACTTACCGATACGGGGCCCCAGCATTTTAGCGCCGATGATGGCGGAGATGCCGCCCACCATGTGAATGGCACAGGAACCGGCGAAATCGTGGAAACCAAGCTGCGCCAGCCAGCCGCCGCCCCAGATCCAGTGCGCCTCAATGGGATAGATCAGAGCGGATATCACCGCCGAGTATACGCAGTAAGATAGAAATTTGGTTCTCTCCGCCATGGCGCCTGATACAATGGTTGCCGTGGTGGCACAGAATACCAGGTTGAACACAAAGCTGGACCAGTCAAAACTCTCATAGGAAGTAAAAATGTCAAAACCAGGCTTTCCGATAAATCCCAACAGATCTTCTCCCAGCAGAAGGCCAAAACCGATCAGTATAAACACCACCGTACCGATACAGAAATCCATCAGGTTTTTCATAATGATATTGCCGGTATTTTTGGCTCTGGTAAACCCTGCCTCCACCATGGCAAAGCCTGCCTGCATCCAAAACACCAGTGCCGCGCCGATCAGGAACCAGACGCCGAACACCTCGCCGCTTACCGCACTCATAATCTCATCTGTCATAATATTTCCTCCTCATTTAAGTGCCCTGTATCTCCCGGCGGACACGATACCGGGAAATACTGTTCATGCCATAAAAAAACGATGCCGGGGCTATATTTTCCGGATGCCCCATTGCATCGCATTTCTCTGGCCTTTTTCTCCGGCCGCGCGCATTTGATCCGCCGAAGAAAAAAGCGCTTTGGATGTTCTCTCCAAAGCGCCTTTGCTTTACGGTAGTGAGTATAACACCGGATATACCGGATGTCAAGCACTATTTTACAGATAATTTACAACTTACGGCATGCGGCAGTGTGGCAAGTACCCTTTTCTGTGTATGACAAAACAGTTTTGCGGCTGCTGACTTTTGTGGTACCTCTGGCATTGGCCCAGTACTACCCCCTGCTGTATCTGCTGGAACAGAGCGGCAGCCTCCTACACGCTCTCTCGCCGTTTCTGTCGCTGCTATTCCTGATACCCACCTGCCTACTGTACCGCATCGGTCTGCGTCGTTATCAGCCAACAGGCTCTTAAGGCCCTGACACGCACTTACGGCTGAGAAGGGGATTCTGCGTTTGCCGCTAACTGACTGGTGAGAGATTCTACCTTCCTGCGCAATTCGTCAATTTGGCGTTCCTGCGCATCCAGCTGGCGGATCTGTTCGTCCAGCTGACGGGTCTGTTCGTCCAGCTGGCGCTCCTTGGCCTGAATCTCAGCCTCATAGGTATGTATCGTCTGATAATACTCCTCTCTGGCGCGGCACTGTTCACGGATTGCGTCCTCGGCGGTCATTTCGTACATGGTCACTACAGCGTCTTCCATTATTGGATCCTTCTCTGCTAACATTTTTGCTTCCTCCCATGTGGTGGCTTTAAAAAGGGCTGCCCAGCAGTGGATCTTCCACTGACGGTCCTCTTCCGTAGCCATCTCTATCTGCTTTAAGTTTAACACACTCAGCACAAATTTGTCAGTAAGAACGTGGTGATCTTTTTCATTCATCATCCGATAGGTTGCGTAAAATTCCGTATGCCCCGGAAACAGTGTAAAATCCAGAAAACTTATCTGTATGGCCGGTCTGATCTCACGGTATTCCCCTCCTCTCTGTAGCTGGTCGAAATTGCGGCACAGGTATGACAGGGATCGCTCTGGCCAGTTCCGGTAGTTTACGATCTGCATCTCCAGATCGATCACGGCAAAGTCGTCAAGAGCCACCCGGATATCCAGAATAAAGGTCTTGTTGTCCAATGCCTCCCCCAAAACAATGGGATTTTCAATGGTCACGGTTCTCACCGTCTCCGGCCGCAAATGCAGCAGATCGCAGATCAGATGCTTAAGCACCCTGTTATTTCTCTGCAACAACGCCCTGAACAGATAATCGTTAGTCAGGGAATAGGGCATTTTCCCTGTTGCCTGCCGATAGGACGACTGAGTCCCCGGCATGTTGGTTGTAACTTGATTTATTTGCATAGTACCTCCTTAGGGTAGATGCCCTTTCCCATGAGTTTCACCCTAAAACAAAAAGAGAAAACACCGATTCGACACCCATAGATGCAAATCGTCTGTTCTCTCTATCCGTTGTAGTTATAGTGTAAGCTATCTGTAAAAATATGTCAAGCAGAAAATAATTTTTTATTTTCTTGCCCTGCATTTCATCTGGTTTCACTTGGGCTCAGTCCCGCGGCCCCGCGGCGTATCTTGCTGAAGAAAACATAATATATGCCAAAGAGGACTGTGGTGATCACCCATGTCAGCGGATAACTGAAAATAATGGAGCGAATGCCGGGAATCCGGGGCACGGCCACCATGATCCAGATTACACGGATCAGGCATACGCCTGTAAGGCATATCAGCGTAGGTATCCAACAGTCCCCCACGCCCCGCAGAGCGCCGGACAGGATCTCAATGCAGATATAAGTGATATAGGTGGGCACCAAAAAACGCGTCATCTCCACCCCGATGCGCAATACCTCCGCGTCATCGGTAAACAGGGTGTAGATTCCGCCGCAGGTCAGATACAGCAGAGAGGAAACCACCACCGTGGACACCACCGTCATACCCAGACAGCTGCGAATCCCTTTTCTGACCCTGTCTATCTTGCCGGCGCCGTAATTCTGTCCCACAAAAGTAGTGATGGCAATACCGAAAGCGCTGACGATCATCCAGAATACCACGTCCAGCTTGCCGTATACGGTCCACGCCGCCACGGTGTCGGTTCCCTCACCGTTGATGGCTGTCTGGATAATGATATTGGACAGGCTGTACATGACAGACTGCAGCCCCGCCGGAAAGCCTATGCGGATGATCCGATTAAACATCCTCCAGTCGAAACCGATTTTTTTCAGCTCCAGACGGTGCATGTCCCTCGTGCGCATCAACACCCATACCACCAGCACGGCGCTGAGCAGCTGGGACAGGATCGTGGCCAGCGCCGCTCCCGCTACTCCCATGCGAAACACCACCACCAACACGATATCCAGCACAATATTGGTCAGACAACTGGCTATCAAAAAATACAGAGGGCGACGGGAATCCCCCACCGCCCGCAGAATACCCGAACCCACATTGTAGACCAGATTGCCCACCATTCCCAGAAAATATATCCTTATGTACAATGTCGCCGGTTCCAGCACATCCGCGGGCGTGTCCATAGCCTGCAAGATCCAGGGGGATGCCAGCAGACCGCACACCGTCATCACCAGGCCGCCCACAAGGCTGAAAGCTATGGCGGTATGCACCGCATAGCCCACCATCTCGCTCCTTTTTGCTCCGTAATACTGAGAGATGATCACCGTCGCGCCGCTGGCCAGGCCCACAAAAAAGCCCACCAGCAGGTTGATCACCGTGCCTGTGCCGCCGCCCACCGCGGACAGCGCCTCCTTGCCCACAAAGCGCCCCACGATCAGGGCGTCCGCCGCATTATATAACTGCTGGAAAAAAGTGCCGAACAGAATGGGAAAGAAAAAAAGCAGGATCTGTTTCCAGATCACGCCCTCCGTGATGGCATTTTCTTTTTCCAGACTTTCCTTTCGTATATCCATGGTACTCCTGTTGCCTCCTCACAAAACCTGTGTATCCATACTATCATAGACCTCTGCATTTTACAACCGCAAAACACAGCAAGGGCTGTTTATTCCCGCGAGCAATGAGCCAAGTGCCGTGCTTGCACGAGCATAAAGCCAACACAGCTGACTTGCGAATGCCGCGAGGGTCAATAACCCGCCCCTTGGGGCGTGTCAAGTTTCATGCCCCAAGGGGCGATGTTATTGACTCCTGCTGCGGAGACTGATACACCATATAGACAAACCTCTCCCGCCGGCCATTCTGTTCCATCTCCACCAACGGAAAACGCAGTTTCTTCCCGCTCTGCCCTCCGCCGCAGGATTCGGCAATATTCGGCGGAGCCTGCTCCTGAAAGCCCAGCTTGCGGCAAAGGTGCAGGGAGACGCTGTTTTCTTCATGCACCAACACCTGTATCCGCTCAAATCCCAGCTGCTGGCGGGCATGATCCAGGATTCCCTTACATACCTCTCCGGCCAGCCCCCGGCCCTGCCAGTCCCGGCCGATGACAAATCCCAGCTCCGGCAGATCATAACCCTCCCGGATACTCAATCCCGCCCGTCCCACCACGGCTCCGCTGCGGCGGTCCAGCACTGTCCATATTCCGTATTCATAAAAAGAATATACCAATCTGCGGTAGTCCCTGACATAACGGCGCTCCGCCTCCGGGGTAGGATAGAGCCGTTCCGTGTACCGGGTGAGTTCCGGAGCCTGGTACATCTCCCAGAAACTGTCCACGTCCTCCTCCACCGTCTCCCTGAGCCAGCAGCGCTCCGTGACCAGGATCTCCCAGGGCAGATCATGACATCGCCTGTAGACCCGCTCCAGATACTCGGTCTCCGTCTCCTCCGGCTCTTCCATCGCATATTTAGCATTGCTGAAATCCTCGTTTACGTTATCGGGGTGCAGGTAGATCAGCACGGACGGTTCCCCGCCGCTCTCCTCCGACAGCATGGCATATGCTCCGGGATCGTCTGTCAGATACAACACTCCCTCCTCCCCCTGCGTTGAAGGCAGCCCCGCCTCTTCTCTGTATTTCGCCAACTCCTCGGAAAGCATAGCCTGACAACCGACCCCCGCCTCCGCCAGCCTCTCACACAGCGGCCGCAGCTGCGCCAGTCTCTCTGCCCACTTAAGCGCTATTACACATTTTTTCAGATAAAAAACTCCCTGTTGGATCTCCTGTCCCATCGTCTTGCCTTTCCCTATGACATGTACCTGCCTAAAACACCGTTCTTTGTGTTCCACATACCACAGACCACCCCGCTTTGAGACAAGGTTTGTTACTTTTTACACCCGATCCGGTAAACAGTGTTTCCTGTCCCACCCGGTCAGGCCCTTTTATCACAAAAAAGCTTTACGTCCGTGAATTTTTAGGCTATCATTATAGGCAGGGCAGTTTGTGAGCTAAGTCTTTTTCTCTGCCCATTATGAACATTATAACAAAATTTCACTCAGAAAGGTAGAAAATTATGGCACAGAATCCTATCGTAACTATCACCATGGCAGACGGCGGCGTGATCAAGGCCGAGCTGTATCCCGAGATCGCTCCCAACACCGTGAATAACTTTATCAGCCTGATCCAGAAGAAGTATTATGACGGCCTGATCTTCCACAGAGTTATCAGAGGCTTTATGATCCAGGGCGGCTGTCCCGAGGGCAGCGGCATGGGCGGCCCTGGCTACAGCATAAAAGGGGAATTTGCGCAGAACGGTTTTTCAAACGACTTAAAGCATACGGCGGGCGTATTGTCCATGGCCAGAAGCATGATGCCCGACTCCGCGGGCTCCCAGTTTTTCATTATGCATAAGAATGCTCCCCACTTGGACGGCGCGTATGCCGCTTTCGGCAAAGTGACCGAGGGCATGGACGTGGTAAACCGTATCGCGGAGACCTCCACCGACAGCGATTCCGACAGACCCTATGAAAACCAGGTGATGAAGAGCGTGACCGTGGATACCTTCGGCGTGGAGTATCCGGAGCCGGAAAAACTGTAAAAACTGTTGTTCATATTTTGTTTACAAAACCTTTAATTTTTTTTCAAATCCTCATAATGATTTGGACATTTCTATCCCATATACTAGAATCAAACAAAGGAAGAACAACGCTAAATACAGTTATCTGTTCATTAATAAAACTTTTTCATAATAATGCCAAGGGAAGCGATTCCCTTGGCATCCTCCCTTTTTATGGGTATTTTTAACGCCTTTCATTCATATACACCTGCACTCGGCTGTTGATGATCCGGGCTGTCTCCTCGACGGACTTGTCGCCCTCTATATAGGCCTGCGCCTCCTCCCAGATAATATTCAGCAATTTCCAGTCCGTGGGAGCGACAGGGGCGCAGCTTTCCAGGAACTGCTTGCAGTCGTGCAACACCGTTGTTCCGTCCTCCCTCACCTGCAGCGGATATCCCTGCCAGAGAGCGTCCACATCCTCCCCGTAGACCTCCTTTTCCTGAGGCGTGAGATATTGTATATCTTCAAGACGCACTTTCCTCACCGAATGCATTTGCGCAAATTCCGCCTGGGTATTCTGTATCTTTTCGCTGAGAAGGCATTCCAGATAGAGGCTCGCCGCCTCTGGGTCAGCGCTACGGCTCACAACCACCACACCGTTGGACTTCACATAATTGCCGTTTCCGGTCTCCGTTGGATATCCCACATAGTGGACGTCATCTCCATACATATCAAAGTTTTCGATCATATTGTCCATGGAGCGCCACGTACCGTCCGTAGTCGCCAGGGCGCCGCCGACCCCCAGCCCCATCTCACTGTCTCCGTCTTTCCTTCCATATAATTTCGCGCATTCCAGGATCTTAAGAAAGCGCTCATCCTCAAAATGGCATTCACCGGTGTCCCCATCCACCAGAAAAGAATCCTCCAGATTGTATTCTATCATAATATTTATTACCGCCTGCGGATAAAAAGCGGAAAATACCTGGATGAACATGCCGGAAAAATCTCCCGTCTCCATCAGCCCCAACACGTCGTCCACCGTCCAGGTGTCTCCAGGCCATACATCGTCTTTGACCATCATACTGTCTACATCGATCTCGGGAGGAATGCCCACCAGAGTGCCGGACACCGTGCCTATCCCCAGCGCGCCGGGCAGCACCTGATCCAAAAGCTCCTGGGGCAGCAGCGTCCGCAGATCCATGAGGGCGTCATTCTGCTCCAGGATCTTCATATCCTCCAGAGATACATACAGGATATCCGGGGCGTCTCCCGTCATGATCTGTGTCATGATCTGCGTGCGGTAGTCTTCTGCGTCTCTGTTCCCTCGATTCTCATAGACAAAATGGCATCCCGGGTTTTTTCTGGCTACACGGGCCGCTGCAGCCCGTACCCTGCCCACCGTCTCCGGGGCCAGGCTGACGATCCGCACCGCGTCCAACGTCTCCGGAGGCTCCCGTGTCAGCATCATTGCCCAGTCCTCGTCCTCCTCGTCGATATTCCCCCACATACGCAATACAGGCGTGCCGTCCTCCCGAAAGGTCATAGCGGTGTCCATCATATTATCCACGCCGTTTTCCCGCAGCCTGAACACGGTTTTTCTCACACCTGAGACCACATCCCATCTCACAATGCCGTCGGGAAGGCCATAGTATAAGTCGTTCCCCCGCATCCCGTAGAGCCGGAATATCTCGCCTCCCTTTAACTCCGCCAGGATCACGGCTTTCTTCTCCTCCAGATCAAACCGCAGGATACGGCTGCTCTCCCGGCTGTTTACGGGAAAAAGCAGCTCCCCATCCTCCGTCCGTATGGGAATGCCGAACTGCTCCATCTCCCCCAGAGTCTCTTCCAGCAGCAGATTACCCTCCCGGTCCAGAATACACAGGGACTGATAGGGCCGCTCCCCCGACAGTCTCCGGGCATACAGATTACCGGCTCCGTCACAGATGCAGTCCCCCACCCCTATACTGCTGCCTCCTTCCGCCAGCAGTTCTCTCTCCCGATAGACCGGCAATACGTCCACGATCTTTGGAGGTTCTCCGTCCAGTCCGGTATATATCATTTCGTTTCTGTCAAAATACAGACCGCCGCCCTTTTCCTCATCGAAACGGAAAGATACCCGCTGCAGTACCAGCGTGCCGTCCGCCATTACGCAACCGTTCCACAGATAGGAGCCTTCCATATCTTCCAGACCCAGCGCCTCCGGCGTCAGGCACGTCAGACTGCTCTCCCCGGTTTCCAGATTACAGCGCTCCAAATCCCACGAAGACATATCTCCGGAATCGCTCAGATAGCTGTGGAGCCTGTAAGCGCACATATCATATATACCCAGCTCCCTGGGATCACCATATGCATTGTTGTCTGCAGGAACCTCACTGTGCGCGACAGGTATGTACTCCTCCACCCACAACTCCTGCTCCTCCTGTGCCTGTCCGTTTACCGCGAATCCCGCCGTTTTCCACAGGAGCTCCTTTTCGGCCTCGATTTCCGGCTCCCCAGCGGCGCAGGCAGTCAGCCCCAGCAGCCCCGCCATGGTGAGAGAACAAACAGCGCGCATCCATTTTGCATGTACATCCGGTCCCAGCATTTTCCGACCTCCCTACGGCGTCCGCCGATGTCCGCGTGGCAGCGGCGCCTGCCGAATATCGTAAAAAAATTCAGGTGAGACGTATTCCGCTCACCTGAATCCAAGATAGCATATTAAAAACTGCCTCACAACCGCTTTAAAGAAACCTTAAAAACCTTTAAACAATTCTTAATGTTTGCGGCGGGTTTATGCCTGTCCCACAGACCCGAACAGTTCCATCTTATCCTTCACGGTAGCCTTGATGGCTTCCGCGCCGGGAGCCAAAAGCTTACGGGGGTCAAATCCCTTACCCTGCAGATCCTTGCCCTCTTCCACATACTTTCTGGTGGCGGCGGCAAACGCCAGCTGGCACTCGGTGTTTACATTGATCTTGGCAACGCCCAGGCTGATGGCTTTCTTGATCATATCGGCGGGAATGCCTGTACCGCCATGCAGCACCAGAGGCATGTCTCCGGTCTTCTGCTGTACGGCATCCAGAGTCTCAAAGCTCAGTCCCTTCCAGTTCTCGGGATATTTGCCATGGATATTGCCGATACCTGCTGCCAGGAAGTCGATACCCAGATCGGCGATCGCTTTGCACTCATCAGGATCGGCACACTCGCCCATACCTACAACGCCGTCCTCCTCGCCGCCGATGGAACCCACCTCAGCCTCGATGGACAGGCCCTTGTCATGAGCCGCCTTGACCAGCTCGGTAGTCTTGGCCACATTCTCGTCAATGGCGTAATGGGAGCCGTCAAACATGATAGATGAAAAGCCTGCCTCGATACACTTGTAGCAGCCCTCAAAAGTACCGTGATCCAGATGCAGCGCCACGGGAACCGTAATATTTAAGTCCTGTAACAGGCCGTTTACCATACCCACTACGGCATGATAGCCGCCCATATACTTGCCTGCGCCCTCGGACACACCCAGGATAACAGGGCTGTTTAACTCCTGCGCGGTCAGCAGGATGGACTTGGTCCACTCCAGGTTGTTGATATTGAACTGACCTACGGCATAGTGGCCGGCTTTCGCCTTTTTCAGCATTTCTGTTGCGGAAACTAACATAATATTTACCTCCATATATAGTTTATTGCGTGTGGCCGCCGTCTTTATACGGCGCTGCCGACAACCCTCTAATGGCAGTATAAACTATTTTCCCTGAAAATGGAATATATTTGTGAAAGATTCATCAAAAAATATTTTGCCCTCAGTTCCCCTTCACCCGCATGGTGATGGCTCTGTGGCAGTTGCGGATAACAACCTTTTCATGGCTGCCGCCATATTCCCCGTCCAGCGTCCAGGCGATGGGAGCTTTGCTCTCCACCGTCAGGCAGCCCGTGCGGAAATAGAGCATACTGTCCGCGTTGATATCCCTGTTCAGCAGAGCGGCAATCAATGCGTTGAGTTCCATGGGGTTTCCCGGCCTGCGTATGAGCGTCACCTCAAAAACGCCGTCGTCCAGCACCACGTTCTTGCCTGTGATCTGTTTAAATCCGCCCACCGACACCGAGTTGGTTATCATCCCAAATATAAACTCATCCTCCACCACCCGGCCCTCATAACTCACTTTAAGCGGATAGCTGCGGATCGAAGACAGGCGCTTGACCCCCTCCAGCAGGTAAGCCATATGTCCCAGCACATTTTTCACATTCTGGTCCGTCTCGTAGGACACCTCGGTAAAAAGGCCAAAGGCCGCAATATATACGAACACATCCTCATTAAACGCACCCACGTCGCATGGGAAATCCCGCCCGGTCAAGGCGATTTCCGCCGCCCGCAGCATGTTCTTGGGCAGGTGCAGGCTGATACCGAAATCATTGGTGCTGCCCGCCGGAATATAACCGATGGGAATATTTTGTCCACTGGCGAGCATGCCGGTAACCACTTCGTCCAGAGTGCCGTCTCCCCCGCTGCAGACTACCAGCTCCGTTTCCGGGGAACAGCTTTTTACATAGTCGCAGGCATCCCCTCTTTTGGTGGTGGGACGTACCACGGTCTCATATCCGCCCAGCTCCAGCCTCTCCAGTATATCAGACAATTTATTTCGGATCATGGCCTTACCTGCCCTGGGATTATATATAAACAGAGCCCTTTTTTTCATGAGATTCCTCCAGCCGCTCGTGAATATAACAAAAAACGCCTGACCGGCGCTTGGCAGTTGCCCTGCCGGTTGTACCAATCAGACGTATTCCGGTAAACCTGACAGCGATCCTACTCCACGCCGCACAGGTATTTTTCAATGGCGTCCACAGCCTCGTCCTCATCTGTGCCCTCCGCCGTGACGATCACCTGATCGCCGGTTACCAGACCCAGACTCATCATTCCCATGATACTCTTGGCATTGACTTTTTTACCTGTGGATTCCAGATAGATCCTGCTCTCAAATTTACTTGCCACCTGCACCAGCATTGCCACAGGCCGGGCCTCCAGTCCATTCCGCAACTTGATTTCCACCGTTGATTTTTTCATACTCTCCTCCTTGATACCTATGCTACTTTATCCTCTCACCTTCTCCGCCAGCTCGCTGAGCTTGCGAAGTCTGTGATTTACGCCCGATTTTCCCACCGGCGGATCAAGACGCTCCCCCAACTCTTTAAGGGGCGCATCCGGATATTCCAGCCGCGCCAGAGCCATATCCCGCAGGGCCGGCGGAAGTTTTTGCAGCCCATAGTGATCCCGCAGGAACAAAATGTCCTCGATCTGCCTGTTGGCGGCGTTTACCGTCTTGGTGATATTGGCTGTCTCGCAGTTGACCCTTCTGTTGATGGAATTGCGCATCTCCTTCAGAATACGCAGATTCTCCAAGTCCATCAATGCCACATGGGCGCCCATCACATTCAGCAGGTCTACGATGCCTGCTCCCTCCTTGATATAAACCACATAATATTTCTTGCGGAGTACGATCTTAGCCTCTATATCAAACCCTTGGATCACCTGTCTCAGCTGCCTGGCCTTAGCCTCCTTCGAGCAGACAAATTCCAGATGATATCCCTTCTCAGGATCACTGACGGAACCCGCGCACAAAAACGCCCCCCGCAGAAAAGCTCTGCGACAGCAGGACTTTTCCAGAAACTTTGCGTCCACAATGCCTTGCAGATCTCCAAAATTCCGATAGAAAACCTGCATTTCCTCCTCTGTGATCCCCGCATTCTTTTCTATATTATATGTTTTTTCCAATAATGTAAAGCATTTTCTTAATACAACTGCATTTTCTATCTGAAAGCCGACGGTATACAGCCCCCGGCTGTCCTTTCCGTACTGTCCCGCAAAGCTCATCATCGCGGCCAGTTCGGCCATACGGCAATGCCTGGCGCCGCTGATAAGCCCCGCCAGTTCCCCTTTTACTTCCTTTGAGAAAGACATGCCCTTATTCATTTTTCACATCCCGGTGATGCAGTGTTACACCGTAGCCTCCCTGATCTTTCAGACGCTCAAACAGGCGGTTGGCCAGCGTTACGCTGCGGTGTTTTCCGCCGGTGCAGCCGATGGCGATCACCAGCCGGTATTTGCCTTCCTTCACATAGTTGGGTATCAGAAACTTTATCATATCCGCCAGCTTGTCCATAAAGATATGGGATTCCTCAAACCCCATCACGTAGTCCTGCACCTCCCGGTCGTTTCCGGTCTTGTGTTTCAGCTCGTCAATATAGAAGGGATTGGGCAAAAAACGCACGTCAAACACCAGATCCGCATCTGAGGGAATACCGTTCTTAAATCCAAATGACATCACTGTCACCATAAGGCTGTTATACTCCTCATTGTTGACAAATATGCGGTCCAGCTCTTCTTTCAGCTCTCTGGTCAACAGGCTGGTGGTGTCGATCACATAGTCCGCCTGCGTGCGGATCTTTTCCAGCACTCTGCGCTCCTGGCGCACCCCGTCCTCTATGCGTCCTTCCACCGCCAGAGGATGGAGCCTCCTGCTCTCCTTGTACCGCTTGATCAGCACGTCGTCCCCCGCTTCCATAAACAGGATCTCCACATTGTACTTTCGGTTCTTCAGCTCCTGCAGCACCTTGGTCGCGTCCTCAAAGCTCTGATCCGCCCGCACGTCCAGACCCAGCGCGACCTTGGTGATCTCACTGCCGGGCATGGTGATCAGTTCCGCAAACTTGCGCACCAGTGTCACAGGCAGATTATCCACGCAGTAATAGCCTGCATCCTCAAGCATTTTCAACGCAGTACGTTTACCGCCGCCGCTCATTCCCGTCACTACCACAAAGCGCATCTTTTGTCTGCTCCTTCCTGCCTTTCACATGGCCGTTTCCCGATTCCATGCGTTCCGGCACACCTTCTATTCCACATATATCACTTCTGTCTCCAGATCCACGCCAAAGCAGGCCTTTACTCTCTCCTGCACATACGCGATCAGATCTCTTACATCTTCGCAGGTGGCTTTTCCCATATTGACAATAAATCCGCAATGTTTATCCGACACCCTGGCGCCGCCGATCTGATACCCCCGAAGACCCGATTTCATGATCAGCTCCCCGGCAAAATATCCCTCCGGTCTCTTAAAGATGCTGCCTGCGCTGGGATATTCCAAGGGCTGCTTTTCCCGCCTTTTTGCGGCCAGTTCCCTCATCTTTTCCGAGATGGTCTCCCGCTCTCCCCGCGCCAGTTTAAGCGTCACTTCCACCACCGTAAAGGGCTGGCCTTTGATGGCGCTGGTCCGGTAACCGAACTCCATCGTGGTATTGTCCAGCTCCAGCACATTGCCCTGGCGGTCCACCACTTTAACCATCTCTGCCACCTGGGAGATCTCTCCGCCGTAGGCTCCCGCATTCATGATCACGCCGCCGCCTATGGTTCCGGGAATGCCGGAGGCAAACTCCAGACCCGTCAGACTGTGTTCGAGGGCCGTCTGGGCCGCCTGGGCCATCAACGCTCCCGCCTGAATGATCATACTCTCTCCCTGCACCCGGATCTGCTGCATTCGGGGTCCTACATGCAGCACTACACCGGCATATCCTCTGTCGCTGACCAGCAGATTACTGCCGTTTCCCAGTATCAGGCAGGGCTGCTCCACCATCTGCAGATATCGTTTTAGATGGGTGAGCTGCTCCACGCTCTCAATCTCCACAAAGCAGTCTGCCTCTCCCCCGATCCGAAAAGTGGTGTGCCTGCTCATAGGCTCTCCCAAATGGATATTTTCCCGGGGGACATAGTTCTCCAGGGTCTGCAATACCGTATTACTTATCATTCCGACTCCTATCTGCCCGCCTTGGCGGCATTATTCGTTTAAGATCAAACCTGCCGCGCCAAAAATGCCGGCGTCATTGCCCAGCGTCGCCAGTGCGAACTCCGCGTTCCGGCAGCCGTGAAAGGCATATTTTTCATAGGCCGGGCGGATATAGTCAAACAGGATAGTCCCCGCCTTGGACACGCCGCCCCCTATGACAAATACCTCGGGATTGGCCACAGCGGCTACGGCGGCCAACCCTTTTCCCAGATATTCTCCGAAACGCTCCGCGATCTCTACCGCCACCCGGTCCCCCGCTTTCACCGCATCCCACACTGCCTTGGCGGACAGTTCTCCGCCGCGCAGCACACTGGGCTCCTGATCCTGGGCCAGACGCCGCCGGGCCAGGCGCACCACTCCCGTAGCCGAGGCATATTGCTCCAGACAGCCGTGGTTTTGACAGCCGCAGGCCTCGGGCTCGTCATCCTCGATATGGATATGCCCGATCTCTCCGCCTGCGCCGGTGGCACCGGTTAAAATACTGCCGTTTACGATGATGCCGCCGCCCACGCCGGTCCCCAGAGTCACCGCCACAATATTATCGTGGCCCTTGCCGCCCCCCTGCCACATCTCACCAAAAGCGGCGACATTGGCATCGTTGGCGGCTTTCACCGGCAGACCCAGCTCAGCCCCCAGCACCTGAGAGATATTGAAAACATCCCAGCCCAGATTCACAGCCTTGTAGATCGTACCCTCATTGTCCACAGGGCCGGGAGCACCCACGCCCACCCCCTGAATATCGGAGCTGTCTATGTGCATAAGCGCCATTTTATCCCGGATGCTGGCGGCAATATCCGGCAGGATATGACGGCCCTGTTCCCCTTTCACTGTGGGGATCTCCCATTTTTCCAGCACCCTGCCCTCCCGGTCAAACAGTCCCAGTTTGACTGTAGTGCCTCCTATATCCACTCCGACGGCATATTTTTTCATACTGTTCCTCCCTATTTCAATATACGTTTTCTGTCCTATTTTATGCACGAATAAATCTAGTCATCCTCTTCACGTCTTCTGGCCAGGGAGTTCTGTACCCGGGTATACAGTTCCTGGGCAGCATTGTATCCCATCTTCTTCTGGCGGTGGTTGACGGCGGCGGTTTCGCAGATGATCGCCAGGTTACGGCCCGGGCGGATCGGAATATTGTGGCACACGATCTTGTTGCCCAGATATTCGGTATAATTCTCCTCCAGGCCCAGACGGTCATACTCCTTATCTTTGTCCCAGTCCTCCAGCCGGATCACCAGGTCTATGGACTGAGTCTCTCTCACAGAGGAGGCGCCAAACATGGCCTTGATATCCACGATGCCTATGCCACGCAGCTCGATAAAATGCTTGGTGATATCCGGGGCGCTGCCGATCAGAGTATCGTCACTGACCTTGCGCAGTTCCACTACATCATCCGTCACCAGTCGATGTCCGCGTTTCACCAGTTCCAGAGCCGCCTCCGATTTACCGATACCGCTCTCACCGGTGATCAGCACACCCTCTCCGTAGACGTCCACCAGCACGCCGTGCACGGAAATACAGGGAGCCAGTTTGACGTTGAGCCAGCGTATGGACTCCGCCATAAAAGAGGATGTGGATTTCTTGGTGGACAGGATGGGAATGTCATGTTCCAGCGCATACCGCATAAACAGCTCATCCGGCTGCAGTTCCCGGCAGAAGACTATGGCCGGAATATCATAGGAAAACAGTTTGTTATAGACCTCTTGCTTGCGCGTCTCCTCCAGCCCCTCCAGATAGGTATACTCCACAAACCCGATAATCTGTAGTCTGGAGGCGTCAAAATGCTCAAAATATCCCGCCAACTGCAGCGCGGGACGATTGATATCGGGCTGGGTGAGTTTCTTTTTGCTCAGATCCAGCTCCGGCGTCAGATTTTCCAGTTTCATTTTCTCAATCAAACGATTCAGACTTACACTTGCCATAGCAATCCTTTCCGCGGACACCGCCGTTTCATAAATTCAATAACACTATAGCACATCCTCCGTTTTTATTCAACGGAAGAATCCCGGTTGTCTTTCTCGATGAGCAGAAATATCCTCTTGCTAAATGAGGCCACCGTAAATATCATAAATCCCGGTCCCAGAAGAATGCCGAAGAAAAGCATGGTGGCGTTATACTGAAACAGAATAAATTCCACGCACAGGATCGCGGCCAGCAGGATCGTCCTGCCCACGTATTTTCGAGATATATCGATGGAATTGTTAATGATGCGAAAAAGCGTATTCTCATATCTCGCGGTCAGGGGATAGGAATACAGCAGGGCGGAAACAGCCAGAACGATCGACACGATCCCGATGATCAGAAACAGGATCGGATTTCCTTCCAATGCCTCAAAGAACTGAAAATCCAGATAGATCGCGTAGGCGGCAGCGGCCGTGATCAGCCATAACGCTGTTCCCTGTTTCCAGTTTTCCTTAAACGCTTTGAGAAAGCCACGCCCGATATATCCCTCCTCGTCATCCGCCATCTTGAGAGCCACCGACATGGCGGCCACCGTGGACGCGCCTATCGTGATCAGGGGAATACTGAACAGGAGCCACAGAAAATTCAGTTTGATCACATCCAAAAGCTTTGACAGAAACCGATACAGGGGACTGTCCACACTGAAAAATTTCATAATGATTTATACCTTTCCTGTTAAAATAAAAGGGGCTGTCCATCAGACAACCCCCTGTTATTCATGACATCAGAAAACCTGCAACGCATGTTTTCTATTGTGACGCTACTTGTTTACTGCGCGTTCATTGCAGCATCCTCAGCCGCGCCTCTCAGCTTAGCCTCGTTCTCCTGGAACTCAACGCACTGATCATAGCCGTACTCATTGGCCTGAGAGATCATATTGGCAACTACAGAGTCAAATGTTGCGTCATCCTTGGCATAGATCGCCTCCCAGGAACCGTTCTTGATGCAGGTAGCCACCTGCTGCCAGATCAGATCCAGTTCTTCGCTTCTGGGTGTTGCGGAATACATGGTGCCGGGCGCAAGTCTGTAATTCCAATCATTAAACAGACTGTCGAAAGTGGTGGTTCCGTTATGCTCTCTCCAGTCGGCCTCGATCTCAGAGCTGGCCTCCGCAGCATTGCACTCCCAGTTCCTGTAGTTGAACGTATCGCCGTTGGAATCCAGGTTCTCTGCGTCAATACCCCATGTGGTATTGTTCATCTTGAAGTTGCCGTCCTCAAAGGTTCCGGAATAACCGTCTGTCATCTGGGTCTTGCCGTCCAGCTTGGCGCTTCTGCCCAGGTCGGTGAACTGCGTCTTGCCGTTCTCATCATAATACCAGCACACGTCCTTAGGGCCATACTCAGCAACCATACGTCCCTCGGGAGTGGACAGCCAGTTCAGGATAGCCATGCACAGCTCAGGATACTCTGTCTTGGCGCCGATGGTCCAAGGTCTGTTGCCGCCGTAGACAGTCTGACCATAGCAGATTGGAGTCGCCTCGGTGGGAGGGCAAGGAGCCATTATCTTGCCGGCTGCCGCATGCTCCTCGGAATTGTACAGAGCAGTGCCCAGGAAGTTAAACACATTCATGAAAGCTGTACCGTTCTGATAATCCTCTACCATGCCGTCATATTTCTGTGTCTGGGAATCGGGATCCAGCAGACCTCTCTGATACAGAGTATTGTAGAACTTCAGGCAGGTCAGGTAAGGGCCGTTCTCCTCCAGGCAGGGATGATATGTCTGGTCGGTGGGATTGTACAAGCCAAAGCCAAACTCATCATAGCCGTAATAGGCACTTGCGGTGGACTTGACGAACATCACCATGTCGCCGTCCCAGTCATTGAACAGGGATACGCCGTAGGTGGTCTTGCCGTTGTCGTCCTCAGGGCAGATCTCCTTCATCTGTGCCAACACTTCCACCATGTCGTCCAGATTCTTGATCTCGGGATAGCCCAGCTCCTTGTACAGATCCCAGCGCAGCCCCCACTCATACATCATACCCTGGCGCTCCTGGGCATTCAGAGCCACGTCATGGCCAAACCCATACAGCGTGCCGCCGGATATCTGCTGGTTCTTATCCAGAGCTGCCGGAAAATGCTCCTTGATATAAGGACCATACTCATCCAGCAGATCATCCTCGTTCCAGTCATACAGCATGCCTTTCTCGATAGCCTGCAGATACTGGTCGGAATCATTGCCCCAGATCACCAGGTCACCCAGGTTGCCGGACTCCATACGGGTCTGGAAAGTGCCCTCTGCCTCCGGAATGATATTCAGTTTTACATTGAATTTCTCCAACATAACCTGACCGAACCAACCGATCTGTTCGCCAGAATAGTTGGCAAGCTGATCGTACACATCCAGAGTAACGGTCTCGGTGGGAATGATATCGGACAGATCCACATCTGCCACGGACTCTGTGGGCTCTACAGATTCCTCGGAATCATTGCCAGCCTCGCTGCTGGTCTCCTCACTGCTGCCTGTGTCGGCAGGAGTGCTCTGTGTGCTGCTCTCGGGTTCTGTTGAACCGTTGTCAGCCGGGGTGCTGCCACACGCCGCCAATGACAGTGTCATTGCAGCCGCCATGCACAGCGCCACAATTTTCTTTGCTTTCATAATATTTTATCCTCCTTATTTATTGCATAAACCGTTGCGTTATTGCAACAGATTTTGCCACGTTTGCATTCGCCGTCAGAACTTTAACCCTTGACGGCTCCCAGCATGATACCTTTCTCAAAGTACCGCTGCATAAAGGGATATACCAGCAGGATCGGAATGACCGTCACCATGGATATGGTATATTTGATTACTTTTCCGCTCATGGCGGACTGAATAGCCGCGTCACTGACAGCGCCGCCGGACTGCATCAGGGCGCTTAGATTGGATGCCTGATTCAAATAAATATACAGCCTGTGCTGTAAGGTATACAGTTTCGGTGCGGACTGCATATAGATCAGGGAATCCGTCAGGGAGTTCCAGTTTCCTACAGCGCCGAATATCGCGATGGTCGCCAGTATGGGTTTACTCAGCGGCCAGATGATCTTGCGGAATACCGTCATGTAGGAGGCGCCGTCCATAGACGCGCTCTCCTCCAACTCCGCCGGGATCGATTCTATATAGGTCTTGACCAGAATGATGTTGTAGGGCGCCACGATTCCGGGAATGATATACACCCAGAAACTGTTGGTCAGTCCCAGCATCTGAATATTCAGGAATACCGGGATCAGACCGGCGTTAAAGTACATGGTGATGATCAAAAAGCGATACCAGAACTTTCTGCCCCACATCTCCTCCTTAGTTACCAGATATCCCACCAGAGCGGAGGCCGCCACCATCAGCGCCGTGCCCAGGATCGTTCGGGATACAGAGACCATAAACGCGGAAGACAGGTCGCCTACATTCAGCAGAGATACATAGTTACCCAGATGAAGTCCCCGGGGAATAAAATTGATCTGTCCCTTGAGCACCAGGTCATTGTCGCTGATCGTATTGATGAACAGGTAGTAAAACGGGAAGATGCACGCCAGCGTAAACAGTCCGAACACCAGGTAATTCAACACGTTAAAGATAACATCCCCCGCTTTTACCTTGAATCTATGCTTATGGAGTTTCTCGTATTTTTTTTCAGCCTTTAAATCCGCTTTTTCCTGTGCTGTCTTTGCCATGTTTACCTCACCCCCTTATATGATGCTCTCGCCACGGATCAGCTTGGATATACCGTTAGCGCCGAACAACAGCGCCACACTGATCACCGATTTCAGCATGCCCACCACCGTAGTCAACGGTATGGAACCCTTTCCTATACCGAGCTTATATACATACAGATCCAGCACCATGATGGATGAAGTGTTGGTGGCATTTTCAAATACCAGGTACTGCTCCATGCCATTGCTCAGGATATTGGCCACGGACATCAACAACAGTACAAAGAAGGTCGGAATCAATCCGGGAACCGTGATGTGCCACATCCGCTGGAATCTTCCCGCACCGTCCACCGTAGCCGCCTCATACAGCTGCTGGTCGATACCGGATATGGCCGCTATGTATATGATGGCGCTCCATCCGATGCCCTTCCATGTACCCCATGCCCACATCTTCAACCACATATGATCACCGTTCATCAGAAGGTTCCTGCCCTCTTCCCATACGCCCATGTTGACGAACATGCTGCTCAGGAAACCGTCCGTGGAGAAGATACAGAACGCGATGGCATATACCAACACCCAGCTGATAAAGTTCGGCACCGTGGTAAAGGTCTGCACGAAACGCCGGAACTTCAGATTCTTCATCTCGCAAAGGAAGATGGCAAACGCCATGGGCATCCAGCTCGTCAGGATACCGATACCGCTCATGGCCAGCGTATTCTTCATCGTATTGACAATATCCTTGACGGTAGCCTTATTCTTGACCAGCTCTCTGAACCATTTGAACCCCACGAATTTATCCATGGATAAGGTATCACCGGCCTTATAGTCAAAGAAAGCGTAGCGCCAGCCCGCCAGAGGCAGATAGGCGAAAACCGCGATCAGGGCAATAAAGGGTAAAAACATTAAGAACAGTTTATATTTGGACTCCATGCCGAACTTCTCTTCCGACCGGACCTTAAACAACAGTGCGATCTGAGCCAGAGCCAGCACAAGCACAATGGCAAAAGCGATAAACAGCGGCCAGTAACCCGAGGAGAACATGGGCTCGATCCTGTCAGGCTTGCTGGTCTGAGAAATCTGGTTATAGGCTACATAAATCCCCGCCATACCTGCCAGTTCCACAACGCATCCGATCACAGAGATCAGATTGCCAAGCTTTTTCATCTTATAATTTCCCAGTGACATACATCCGCTGGCTATGTTCACCGCAATGCCAATACAGACCGTCAGTGCGGAGCCATAAAGGATTCTCAGGGAGGACTCCATCACCCACTCTTTTTTTATCGCACGCCCAAACTCAGCCGTCAGAGACGAATAGGAGATACCGGATGTAAACAGCGATAGATTCTTATTGATCATGCCGCTGATACGCACTGGATTCAGCGCCGGAATAAACAAAAAGACCACGGATACTAAAATCGCGATCCGAAACAGATAATATAGCTTATCTGAAATCAATTCCTGTCTTGTCTTTGCCTTGTTCATCTTTAACTCGTCCTTTCTGTCGGATGCTTATATATTTATATATAAACCGTTTCCTCAGAAAAGTTAAGTCAATTATGCATATTGTTTAATAGAAAACGATTGAGAATATATTTTAATGGGAATATTGCGCATATAATCGGCAAAAATATGACTTTTTCCACTGTTTTGGAGACATAAAAAGGACATTGCTTATGCATATTTGATCCACGGCAATGTCCCCACTGTAATTCTGATAAAAAATAGCCAATTTTTGGAAAACGATTAAGCACCTTTAGTGAAAGAAACGGTAGATCTCCTCCGCCACATTCTGTGGAATCTCCGGCGCCTGCATCAATTCTTCCACCGAGGCGGCCCTGATCTCCTCCATTGATCTAAAATGGCGCATCAGCGCCTTGCGCCTTGCCGGCCCCACGCCGGGAATATCATCCAACTGGGATTTGACCTGAGCCTTGCTGCGCAGTGAGCGGTGATACTCGATGGCAAAGCGGTGGGCCTCGTCCTGTATCCTGGTGATCAGCTTAAAGCCCTCGCTGCGGGTGTCGATGGGGATCTCCACATTGTTGTAGTACAGCCCCCTGGTGCGGTGGTTGTCGTCCTTTACCATGCCGCAGACAGGAATCCGGATGCCCAGCTCCTCCAGCACGGACAGCGCGATATTGACCTGCCCCCTGCCGCCGTCCATCAGCAGCAGATCGGGGAATTTTGTGAAACTGCCGTACTCCTGATCCATATCCCGCTCCGCCAGCTCCCTGCTCTCCTCCAGGCCATGCACCAGCCTGCGGGTCAGCACTTCCTTCATACATGCGTAGTCGTCCGGCCCCGCCACGGTCTTGATACGGAACTTCCGGTAGTCGCTGCGCTTGGGTTTCCCCTTTTCATACACCACCATGGAACCCACATTCTCAAAACCACTGATATTGGAAATGTCAAATGCCTCCATGCGATCCGCGCAGGACAGTCCCAGCCAGCCGGCGATCTCTTTCACCGCTCCTATGGTGCGGCCCTCCTCGCGCTTAAGTTTCTCCTTATCCTGGCTCAGCACCAGTTTGGCGTTCTGGGCCGCCAGCTCCACCAGTTTCTCCTTGCTGCCAATCTTGGGCACACGGATGTGCACTCTGGAACCCTTGCGCTGCGACAGCCATCTCTCCACCAGCTCGCTGTCCGTGATGTCATACTGCAGCATCAGTTCCCGGGGAATAAAGGGAGTGCCCGCGTAAAACTGCTTTACAAAGCCTTCCAGAATCTCCTCTTTTTCTATGCCTGACACATGCGTCATATAGTAGTGTTCTCTGCCTATCAGCTTTCCGTCCCTCACAAAGAACACCTGTACCACCGCATCCGTCTCATCCCTATGCAGCGCTATGATATCCTTGTCATCCAGAGCGCTGTCTGTGATCTTCTGTTTCTGGGACACGGATTTGACACTGTTATACAGATCTCTGTAGCGCGCGGCCTCCTCGAACTCCAGCTCCTG
The DNA here is from genome assembly GCA_964529395.1 of uncultured Acetatifactor sp. Taxonomy (GTDB): domain Bacteria; phylum Bacillota; class Clostridia; order Lachnospirales; family Lachnospiraceae; genus Acetatifactor. The sequence goes on along the minus strand of CAZGVI010000018.1, from coordinate 5,788 downwards.
TGCGGCCGCTTTCATTTTCTCCTCCAGATCCCTGAGTATCTTATTGTAATTGCCATTTAAGAATTCCAGCGCCTGTGCCAGCTGCTGCCTGTACTGCTCTTTATCTATATATCCCTGACAGGGAGCCATGCACTGCTTGATATGATAGTTCAGGCAGGGGCGCTCCTTGCCGATATCTCTGGGCAGACTACGGTTACAGGTACGCAGGCAGAACAGCTTGTTCAGCAGCTCGATGGTATCCTTGACTGACGCGGCGCTGGTGTACGGTCCATAATAGCGGGATCTATCCTTTTTCATCTGCCTGGAAAACAGAATGCGCGGAAAATCCTCCCCCACCGTCACTTTTATATAAGGATAGGTCTTGTCATCCTTCAGCAGCGTGTTGTACTTGGGAGAATGTTCCTTGATCAGATTATTCTCCAACACCAGCGCCTCCAACTCCGAGTCCGTGACAATATACTCAAAGCGGGCGATCAGCGTCACCATCTTGTCGATCATAGGGCCCCTGCCAATATTTTCCCGAAAATAAGACCGCACTCGATTGTGCAGGTTCACGGCCTTGCCCACATACAGGATCGTGTCCGCGGCGTCCCTCATAATATAAACTCCCGGTTTGCCCGGGAGTTTTTTCAGTTCCTCTTCAAAATCAAAAGTCATGGGATATCGACCTCATTCTCCGTTCTATTCACAGACTGCCGCCGGAAAAACGCCCCGTAGGCCCTGTGGAAGGCGGTTCCTGCCGTTCTCCGGGCTGTCCTGCTCCCGGCTGTTCCCCGTCCGTCTCCTCCCCCGGGACCGTAGGCGGATCCGGCAAAGTGACTTCCGGCAGCGGCGCGGCGGCCTCGTCCCCCGCCGTTTCCCCATCCGAGCTGTGGGAGGTTTCGTCTGTGACCGTTATATCAATGGAGCCATGAGTGGATTCTTCTCCCTTCTCCTCCTTGGGATCCGGCAGTCCCTTCTCACGGCGAAATATCTCCATAAACTCCTTGCCAGTGATGGTTTCCTTTTCGATCAGATACTCCGCCAGTTTATCCATCAACTCCCTGTTTTCCCGCAGAAGGCTCAATGCTTTCTCATAGCTCTCCTTCAGGATCGCCACCACTTCGGCATCGATCTCCGCGGCTGTGGTGTCGCTGCAATTCAGCGTGGCGGTTCCGTCCAGATACTTGTTCTGTACCGAGGCCAGGCCGATCAGGCCAAACTTCTTGCTCATGCCATACTCCGTCACCATGGATTTGGCGATATTGGTGGCTTTCTCGATATCGTTGGCAGCGCCTGTGGTCACGGTGTCAAACACGATCTCCTCGGCAGCCCGGCCGCCCACCAGGCCCACCAGCATGTCCCGCAGCTCCGCCTCAGTGTTCAGGTATTTTTCCTCCTCGGGCACATGCATCACATAGCCCAGCGCGCCCATGGTGCGGGGCACGATAGTGATCTTCTGCACCGGCTCGGAATTCTTTTGCAGGGCGCTGATCAGCGCATGCCCTACCTCATGGTAGGATACGATACGCCTCTCCTCCTTGCTCATGATACGGTCCTTTTTCTCTTTGCCCACCAGCACCTGTTCCACTGCGTTGAACAGATCCTTCTGGCATACATACTCCCTGTTTTCCTTGACGGCGTTGATGGCAGCCTCATTGATCATGTTGGCCAGGTCTGAGCCCACGGCGCCGCTGGTGGCCAGGGCGATGGCGTCCAGATCCACCGTCTCGTCCATCTTCACGTCCTTGGAGTGCACTTTCAGGATATCCACCCGACCCTTTAAGTCCGGTTTATCCACAATGATCCGGCGGTCAAAACGTCCGGGGCGCAGCAGAGCCTTATCCAGTATCTCAGGACGGTTGGTGGCCGCCAGGATCAGGATACCCTTGGAACTGTCAAAACCGTCCATCTCCGACAACAGCTGGTTCAATGTCTGTTCCCGCTCCTCATTGCCACCACCGTATTTGGAGTCACGACTGCGGCCGATGGCATCGATCTCATCTATGAAAACAATGCAGGGAGCGTTCTTGGTGGCCTCCTTAAACAGGTCGCGCACACGGCTGGCACCCACGCCCACATATAACTCAATAAAATCGGAACCCGTCAGGGAGAAAAACGGCACGTGAGCCTCCCCGGCCACGGCCTTGGCCAGCAGGGTCTTACCCGTTCCGGGAGGTCCCACCAGCAGAGCGCCCTTAGGCAGTCTGGCGCCGATCTTGGCATATCTGCCGGGATTGTGGAGGAAATCCACCACTTCCACCAAAGATTCCTTGGCCTCGTCCTCACCCGCCACATCGGCGAAAGTCACGCCGGTCTCCTTCTGCACATACACCTTGGCGTTGCTCTTGCCCACGCCCATGGGGCCGCCGCTGCCGCCCATTCTCCTGAACAGAAAGCCCAGCAGGATCCACATCAGTATAAGGGGCAGCACCAGCGTCACCAGGATCTGCATGATCCACTCGCCCACGCTGGTGGACACGCCATACACCTCCACCCCATGCTCCAATGCTCTCTGGGTCACGGTCTCCGTGTTCTCGATCTGCAGAGTCTGGTACTCCACCTTCACCGGCTGCATACTGTAAAAATCAAACAGTCTGGGCGTGGAATCCTCCACACCGTCCTTGAGCGTAAAGCTGACCGTCTCCCCGCTGAGTTTCACGGATTCGATCTGGTCGGCCTCCATCCGCTCCACAAAAGTGGAATAGGGCACTTCCTCCACATTGCCGCCCTTTCCAAAAAATATCGTCCAAAGCATGCTGACAAAAAGCAGACTCATCAGTACAAATACCAAGATCATCATTATGCTGGGGCGCGGAGGTTTCTGATTGTTGCCGCCGTTTCCTCCCGGCCCCGTATTACCGCCCGAGCCGCCGTTGTTATAATTATCCATCTGATTACCTGTAAATCCCTTTCTAAAAAATTTAGGTTTTATCCATGTTATCTCATATGTTTACTATTATAGAGATTCCCCAAACATAAATCAATAGTCCAACTGTAAAAGATTTATAAAGAATTCCAGCAAAAATAAGGGCGGCAAAGCTTTTACGCCCCGCTGCCCTCAGTATTTTTCATCTAAATATACCTGTACCCGGCTGTCGATGATCCGGGCCGTCTCCCGCACGTCCTTGTCCCCCGCGAAATAGGCGGCTGCCTCCTCCCGGATGATGGCCATGACAGGCTCCTGATATCCGGGCACATGTCCGGCCCGGTAGATCAGACCTTTCAGTTGCTCCACCTCCTCCGGCAGCGGTACATAGTGTTCGATCACAAGATCGGAGCCAAGGAAGGAACTTGTTATAAGAATCCTTCTCGCGGAAATCCCTGCCCGGTCTGTAACGATCTTTCCCTCCGGATCCCGTTCATAGGGTTCCTGCATGGCGGCAGTCAGATTCCGCTCCAACTTATCTGCCAGGACGGAGAAATAGTCCCCCCGCTCCGCCTCCTCCAATATCAGATACTCCAGATAATCCCAGGCCCGCTCCCGGTGGGCGCTGTCTGACAGGATGGCGTAGGCGTTCCCTTCGGAAGTCTCCAGCAGGATGCCCGGCTGACCGTCCGGCGTGGGATACCCCACATAGCTGACCGCCTCCCCCTCAAACCATTGGGGCATCTCGGAGATATAGTCAGGGAGCACGCACCAGTTATGCTTAAGCAGGCACTCTTCCCCCTGGTAAATATTCCCCCACCCATAGGGACTGCTCTTCCCGGTGAAACGTCCGGCAAACTCCAGTATCCTGTAAAATGCGTCCTGCTCAAACGCGCAGGTACCGCTTTCTTCCTCTATAAAACAGGGCAGATAGAACTTCAGGCAGATCTCCAGCATATCTTCAGGACTGATGTCCTGCAGCATCTGTTCGTCCTGGTACCGGTCAAAAAAACCGATCATATCGGAAAGGTTCCAACTCTCTCTATCCCCCACCGCGGACTGTCTGCCGGATATCACTTCCAGCCGAAACCATGTGGGCAGCGCCACCAGCTTTCCGTCCAGCGTATAGGTATCCGCCACCGGTTTCAGCACATCCTCCCGCTCCAGCCGGGCGCTGTTCTCCAAATAGGAAAACAAATCTTCCAGCAGACCCTTGGAGGCATATTTATCCAGATCCGGGTACCTCACCGCTATGATATCCATACTTCTGCCCGCCACCATATCCCTGTCCAGAGCCGCCGTGGCCTCCTCGTATGTACTGTATCCGTTCAGCCCCATATATTCTTTTATACTCACTCTGTACTCCGGATGCAGCTGATTGTAGCGGATCGTGGCCTGACGCATGTTGTCCGTGAGATACATTATGCCCACAGTAACGATTTCCCGGTCGGTATCCCCGCTCTCAACCTTCTCCAGATAGACCAGTTCCGGCGGCTGCCCCTCCTCCGGCTTAAGCTCCTTTTGCCAATTCGCGTTCCTGTCATACAAAAGCAGCAGGAGCCGTCCGTCCGAAAGCACGGTCATGTCCTCAAGATGGGCCGAGTCCACATCCGCGTCTACCCAGTTTAAGATCTGTTCGGGAACCTGTCCCTCCTCCCGCTGCCAATAGATACCGTTTGTGCCAAATATCCAAAGCTGGGAATCCTCCCCCACCACTGCGCCTGTTCCTGTGGGAGAATCCGAAACGATCGTCTCACTTTGCATGGTTTCCGGATCTATCGCTTTTATCTGGTACTGACCGGGCCCGGCGGCGCAGCAGTATCCCATCCTGCCGTCCGTCATGCGGGCAGCAAACTGTATGTTCGGATCCGTGAAAGCGCCCTGGTATGTGCCGTCAGAGTCCATCACCAGCAGGAAATCATGCCACACCGCATAAATATTTTGCCTGCTGTCCAAAACCAGGCTCCTGCCGCTGATCTCCCCCACCGTTTCCGGCAGCCACTCGTTGATTCCCTGCACACAGAGTGCATTGCCCTCCCCATCATATATACCCACAAAATACCCGGAGGAATCGGCATTCCCATCTGTCGCAGCCGCAAACTCCTGATCGTTCCCCAATATGTAATAGTTCCCGTCATCCCCTTTGGCAATGTCCGAAATACTCGTCATTTCATCGGGAAACTGAAAGGGAATCCGCCTGCTCTCATCTTCTTCCCCACACAGCGGCAGGGCATAATACTCATTTCTTGTAGGAAGAATCCCATCTCCGGTAAAATATATTTCATACACCAATTCCTCACCGCACAGATAAGCGCCACGAACAATCCCACCCTGTGCATCTACCTGCCGCAGAGTGGGAACATAGCTGTACAGGCCGTTCTCTCCGGTCTGCCGTCCTGAGCAGGCAGTCAGGCCAGCAGTAATAGCATATAATATTAATAGTATTTTTATTACCAATTTCTTCAAAGAGATACTCCCTACATCTATATAATAGCACTTATTTGACAATTAGTCTGGCGCATACCTTTTCCGAACGTCCATTCATCGGGTTCCTGGCCATTTAAATCCACCGGCACTATCGGTTTATTCCGGCAGTATCCATATACGATGCCACTATGAATCCCTTAAGGACGTCTGCCACGGCAAACCTTCTCAGTTTCGGCTTGTATTCTCCAGCCTAGGCATAGTAGATCCCTGCTATCCTGTCGGGCTGGTAGCCTGTGTAGCCGAAGGGCTGGGTTATCCCCTGGTTCCCGTACAGGTTCTGGCCGAATTCGTCGTAGCCGTAGCTCTCCTCCAGTTCGCCGTTTTGGTTCGTCAGGCGGATGGGGCTGCCCAGCTCGTCCTGGAGGTAGTAGTTTTCAAGTATGTTCTATAAAATAACTTATTACCAATTAGACCTTACCCGTAGATATAATTATCGGTAGTTCTCTTTGTTTT
>CAZGVI010000017.1:0-73450 GCA_964529395.1 uncultured Acetatifactor sp. | reverse complement strand
TATGTCGGACGAAAAAATCACATGGTCATCCTTCTTAAAATTGATGATGACCATCGCGTTTCCGGTTGCGCTGCAGAATCTGCTGTCCACTACCGCCGGAATGGTGGATACCATAATGATCGGCAGCATGGGAGAACTGGCTGTCGCAGCGGTGGGGATCTGTTCTCAGATCAGTTCCCTGTTCTTTTCATGCTACTGGGGATTCGCAGGGGGAGCCATGCTGTTCTTTGCCCAATACTGGGGGGCGAAAAACGAGAGAGGGATCAACCAGACTTTCGGTGTGACTTTTCTGTTTATGACGGTGGTAGGCTCTGTGTTTGCCGTTACCGCCATTACGAATCCGGAGTTTATGCTGGGGATCTACACGGATAAGGAGAATATCATACGCATGGGCGCGCCCTATATCCGCATTGTGGGATTTGCTTATCCGCTGCAGGTCTTTGCAGTGCTGGTCAGTTTTTTTATGCGGGCCACCGAGCGGGTGAAAGCGCCCCTTTTTTGCTCCGTGGCGTCTCTGGCGGTGAATTTTGTGCTGAATTTTGTGTTGATCTACGGGCGGTTCGGCGCGCCTAAGATGGGTGTGGCCGGAGCCGCAGTGGGGACGCTGGCGTCCGGCGCCGTGAATCTGTTGTTGCTGGTGGTCTTCCTGCTGACCTCAAAGTGTGAGCTCCGTCTGCGTCTGCGGGAAATGTTCGGTTTTCAAAAGGAATTTTTTGGCGCTTATCTGTCCAAGTGTCTGCCTATACTGGCCAATGAGATGCTCTATGGCGTGGGGCAGATGATCATTAACATCGTGATCGGACATCAGGACGAATCCGCCATTGCGGCCATGGCCGCCTTTCGGGTCTGCGAGGGCTTTGTATATGCCTTTTTCGGCGGGCTGTCCAACGCGGCCAGCGTGATCATCGGCAAAGAGGTAGGGTCAGGACATTTGCCCAGGGCATACAATTATTGTCGCAAGTCTTCCATGTTCTGCCCTATGGTGACTTTCGCCGTGGTGGCGGTCATGACTCTGCTCAGCGGGCCTATCCTGGGGCTTTTCGGTCTGGGGGAGATGGCAATGACCTACGGCAGATATATGCTGCTGATCTACCTGGTATTCGGCACCATCCGCACCTGCAACTATATTATGAACGAGTCTTATCGCGCGGGTGGAGAGGCCGTGTTCGGTACGGTGCTGGAGGTAAGCTGTCTGTTTGTCATCAGCGTGCCGGCCACATGGATCGCCGGTATGGTATTGAAACTGCCGTTTCTGGGAGTGTTTGCCTTTGTATATACGGATGAGATCATCCGGCTGCTGGTGGAAACCAGATATACGGCATCCGGCAGATGGATCAAACCGGTGACAGAGCAGGGAACGCAGGCGCTGCCGGAGTTTCGGGAATGGCTTCGCCGTGGGCGCAGGGGCCTGGGGCGGAGAATATCCCGGCGCTGACGGTCGGGTACTTGCTTTTTCGGCATGCGGTTGTTATACTTTTATAAGTGACAAAAGAGTGAGGGGCACAGGCTGAGTCCTTCAAAGCGGAAAGGGAGTATGGAGATGAAAAAGAAACTGGGTATACGCACGAAACTGATCCTTGTGATCATTCCTGTGGTGTTGGCGTTGATCATCTGCTTTTTTCTGATCAGCCGCCGCCTGATCGTCTCGCAGGCACAGGACAATCTGGAGGCAGCTTCCAACGTATATGCGGAGGACATCAATGGATGGGTGGAACGCATTATGGGGGAGCTGAAAGTGTACCAGAACGCTATCAACAAAGGGACTTTTAAAAATGATCAGGAGCTCCTGGCATTTATGGAGACTTCCCTGAATGTAAACGAGGCTTATCCGGTGGGCCTGTATATGGGGGACGATAGCGGCACTTATCTGGATGCGTCGGGCTGGGTGCCGGACGCGGACTGGGTGCTGACGCAGCGGGATTGGTATCTGGAGGGCTGCGAGCATGAAGAATTGGCCTTTGGTGAGCCGTATTATGATTCCCAGACGGGGCAGGTTTGTGTCAGCGCTTCGGTGCGGATGGATTATGACAGGGCGGTCCGGGTGATGTCCGTGGACGTGTACCTGGATTATGTGGCGGATATGATGAAGGAGATCCTGCTGTATGACAGCGGAAGGGCGTTTCTCGTGACCGGCAGTCAGATGGTCATCGCTCATCCCGAGGAGTCCATGATGGAAGTCATGCTGAACCAGCAGGGACTGGACACATTGTACGGAAATATCGGCGCAAAGCTGTCTCAGGAATTTACAGGCCTGACAACCGTAAAGGGGGACAGCGGCAGTTATCTGGTCTATATCAGCCCCATCTCTCACACAGACTGGCGGCTGGTAACGTTTGTCTCTGAGTCTGAGGTGCTGAAGGATCTGCACCTGCTGGAACTGTATATGGTGATCATCGCCGTAGCGGCGGCCGCGGTGCTGGTGATCCTGATCCTGCGGATGATGAGCCGTATCGTAAAGCCTGTACAGTTGGTGACGGATACGCTGGCAGAGGTGGCGGCAGGGGATTTTACCCGCAACCTGGAGGTAAAGGGCAGAGATGAGATTGCCATGATGAGCGGCAATATGCAGATATTCCTGAAAAAAATGCGGGGGATCATAGCGGAGATCACCGATACGGCAAAGTGGCTCAGCCGGCAGTCTCAGGAGAACGGCGTAGTGGCTGGCACATTGACACAGTCTTCAGGACACCAGCAGAATGCTATGAAGGAGATGAACGATCTGGTGGATACGCTTTCGGAGACGGTGGATGATTTCAGTCGGCAGATGGAATCGCTGGCGGCGGATATCCGTACCGCCCATGCGGAGGGTACCAACGCGGGAGGGATCATGCAGGATGCGGCGGCGGTCTCCAGAAATGGGCAGCAGGCCATGGAGCAGATCAGGCAGGGGATGGACGTGATCGAGCAGACGATCACTTCTCTGGCGGATCAGATACGGCATACCCGTGATACCATAGGGCGTATCAATGAGATGGTGGGTATGATCATGGACATCTCGGAGGAAACCAATCTGTTGGCACTGAACGCTTCCATAGAGGCTGCCAGAGCCGGTGAGGCGGGCAAGGGATTTGCCGTGGTGGCGGAGCAGATCGGTAAACTGGCGGCGAACAGCAATGCCGCGGCGGACGATATCTCGGGTCTGACCCAGGATATCAGCCAGGCGGTATCCAAGGCGGTGGCCCATACGGAGACCAGCGTGGACAAAGTGAAGGAGAGCGCCGCCATGATCGAGTCCACCAGTCAGACGTTCGACGGCGTATTCAGTCAGGTGGAGGAAGCGGGCGGCATCGTGGCCCACATGGTGGAACTGATCGACCAGGTGAACCGGGTGGCCTCTCAGATGGCGGGTCTGATGGAGAGCCAGCTGCAGATCTCCCGAGATATATCCGAATCCGCCGCGGAGCTGGGAGAACATGCCCAGGTGGTGGCCCTACAGAGTGAGAAAGCGGCGGAGAGCGCCGGAGAGCTGGAAAAACAGTCCGGTAAGCTGATGACAGACATGGGACAGTTTAAAATATAACTTCCTTTTTATGAAAAATATAATACGATGGATAAACTTGAAAGCCACTTTGATCAATACTATGATAATATCAGTGGGAAAAATGGTTTTAGCGTTGTTAGGACAAAGGGATATTGGTGCTGTAAAGCTGCTGTTCTATGCATCTCAGAGAAATGGGAAAAACTTAAACGGTATGTTGATGAAACTGATTTATTGATACCGGAGCAAAAAGAAAAAATACGCGAATATGCCTCCGATAGGTAAATTCTTTATTGACTGAGTTCCTCTGAGCGAGGGATACTTTTTGTCCGAAGGGCAGGAAGGTGAGGAGAGATATTCTGTTTGGAAACTTGATTGGGTCTATAGAAAAAAATATCATTTTTATACCCACTTTGGGAGAATAAATCCCCTGTTTTGGGGCTTGGTTGGGCCTATACACAAAAAATTCTCTTTTTGCCCCCTATTTTGCAACAAAAGAGGGGGTGCGGGCAACTATTTTTTCCGCATAGACCCACGAGGGTCCCAAAATCTTTACTTTACGGGGTGGATGTGGGTATAAAACAGCAATTTTTTTGTATAGACCCAGCAAGACCTAAATAAAGATCGTTCTCAGGAATTGTTGGCAGGAGGATTCGCTGCTATTGACCTGTGGCCAGCGATTTACCATAGAGAACAGAACAACAGTTTTGAAGAATAAAAAATAGCTGCCGGATCTCGAAAGGATCCGGCAGTTGGTGAAAATGCAGTTATTCGATGAACATTTTCTTTTTGTTCAGTACCTTATTTTACAGTGATGGAAGTGATGTGAGGGTTCACACCGTTGTACCAGTACAGGAAACCTTCCATGTCCACGGTCTGGCCGATCTCCAGAGCCTTGACAGCCTTGTACACATCTGTATCGGCGCCGCACAGGTAGGACTCTACCGTGAAAGTGTATGTATTGCCGTTTAAGGATACGTTGAAGTACAGATCACTGCCCTCTTCGCCGGAGCCGTCCCAGTTGTACATGAACGCTGTGCCATTGCCGGCGTCCTCAACTGTCATACCCTTGAAAGATACGAACTCGTTCTGATGCTTGATCAGTTCGTCCGTGCCCAGCAGGGAGGTCACATCTGTGGCGGAGGCCACATAGTTGCCGTTCATGATCTCAAAGGTCGCGTCGATGATCTCCACTTCGCCGGACCACTCAGCCTTGTAGCCGGTCACTTTGATCTTGGTACCGGGGGTCAGCTTGGCGTAATCTTCCTCGGAACATGCCATGTTGTACAGGAAGTAAGCGCCGTCCTTGTCCTGAGCGTACACGGTAGCCTGGTTCTCCCACCAGCTCTGCTTTGCCTGTACATAAGCCTCGATCACCACCTGGGTGTCCAGAGCGGCGGCGTCATACTCGGCATAGGTCATCACCCCTTCGGACTTCTCATCCGTGCCGTTGCCGCAGCCGGTCAGGGCCAGCGCCAGAGTCAGCGCCAGAGTTGCGATTAAACATTTTTTCATAATTTCCCTCTCCTTAATTTGAGTTCCGCATGTCCCCTGCAAGCACACATGTCGGTGATCGAAATCAGGCCGCTGAGGCGCCCCGATTTTGATCAGTGCGCTTTTCGGGGACATGCTGTTTAAGTGGTTTTCAACAACCAATGCTATTATACCGCAAAATATCCATAAATCAATGGTGATTCTGCCTTTTTTTACGCTTTTTCAGCGTTTCCCGTGCTACATATACACCAATCAGTACCCAGGTGACTGCCAGCCCTGACAGCAGCAGCTTTGCCGTGGAGGGCAGAGGACCAAGATCCTTTTTAGCTCCGGTGGCCTGCATGACGGAACCCAGGCGATAGCGGCTGGTCACATCTTTGTAAAGCTTATCCATGTAAGCGTCATCAATGGTTTCTCTGCGGTTGACGGATTTGGTCACGTTCTCTATCATCTGGCCCGCCGCATCCCGCAGGGAGGTGGAGCCGTTAAATACAGGAGTCACAAAGGTATCGTCCACATGGGTGAGCAGCAGGCGGGAGGCCTTGATCTTTACGTCATAGTAGGCAGAGTTGTCCTGGCCGCAGCGGCTTAAGTAGTCCTGGTATTCAGCGCTGTCCTGGGCCTTGGAGGTGACGGGTACATAGCCTTCCGTCTCCGCGTAGGCGATCTGCACTTCGTTGGTGAGGAGATACTGGGCAAAGAGCCAGGAGGCCAGCACTTCCTGATCGTCGGGTTTGTTGAAGACACAGACGGAAGGCCCCTGGGAGATCATCTGTGGATCGTCCGGGTCAAACTGGGGAATGGGATATACTTCCGTCTCAAATTCTACCAGAGCATCCTCGCTGATATCCGACAGAGGGGCATGGGTGCCCATCCAGGTAGCTCCGGCGGTGGAGTCAATGGCGAAAATGCACTGGCCCGCATTCAAAAAATTGGCCGGATAGCTGGATATCTTGAAGGTGGAGAAAGCCCCTGTCTGCGCATGCTGCGCAACGGTATACAGCAGCTCCCGGGTGGTATCGTTAAAGAGCAGGATGTCTCCCTGAGCAGTGGAATACCCGGCGCCTTTTTGCCGCAGCATCTGGATCATCATGTTGTCCGTGGATTTGTAGATAAAGGGAATCATAACTTTCTGTCCGTTGACCAGATAAGTGCCGTCGCTGTCCTTGGCGGTAGCGGCCTCCGACACCTGCCATATGAAGTCCCAGGTCAACACGTCCGGCAGTTCGTATCCCATTGATTCCACATAGGTCTTGTTCACATAGCAGGCCTCCGTGGAGCGCATAAAGGGAATCGCGTAATAATGTTCGCTGAAGGCGCATTCCGACAGGAACTGGGAAATGATCTCTTCCCGGGTCGGGCCGTCGTAACGCAGCTCGTTTCCGCCCAGTCCGTAGCGGCTGTCCGCAAAAAGCTCCTCCAGAGGCACCACGATATTCACGCCAGTCAGGTAGGTGGCGATGTGGTCAGGGTAAGTGATGCATACGTTGGGGGTAGTGCCGGTGGAAATATTGGTGATCACATCGTTGTAGATCCTGCCATAGTCTGTATACAGACGCAGATTCACGGTAATATTGGGGTACAGTTCCTGAAAATCCTCGATAGCCTTTTTGTAGATGTCGGTCTGGGTCTTATTGGTGTCGTTTTTGGCCCAGAAGGTGATCTCATAGTTCCGGGAGGTATCAAAACTCTCAGGAATCTCAAAGGCTTGCAGTCCCCGGGAACCGTGACAGCCGGTAAGGAGGATCAGCGTCGCCAGCAGCGGCAGCAGTCTTCTATGTTTTTTTGGTCTTTTTTCCTTTATGTTCATAAGAATCCTCTTTCTAAATCGCTGGGTGTGATATACTTCATAAAGCCCGGGTCACAGGACGGCTCCGGATATGCGATCTCTTTTGGAGCGCATCCGGCCTATCCCTTGGTGCCGCCTCTTGCCACGCCGGCCATGACTTTCCGGCGGAAGATCAGGAACAATACGATCAGCGGGACGGAGATCACCACTACGGCGGCCATCATGGCGGGAATATTTTCCCGGCCAAAGCCGTTTTCCCGGATCTCCTGAATCCCGTTGGAAACCAGGTAATAGTCGGGATCGTCCGTGATCAGCCGGGGCCATACATAGGAGTTCCAGCACTCGATGATCTTGAGGATGGTGATGGTGATCAGCGTGGGGCGACAGATGGGGATCATGACCCGGCGCAGATAGCGCAGATCCGATGTGCCGTCCACCTTGGCCGCGTAATACAGCTCATCGGGAACCTGGGCAAAATTTTCCTTGAGCAGGTAGATATAAAATACCGAAGTCACCGAGGGGAGGATCAGCCCCAGGAAGGTATTGCGCATCCCCAGATTGGTGATAGTGGTAAAGTTGGTGATGACCACCAGCTCATTGGGAATCATCATCAGGGATAAAAACAGGGTGAATACCAGATTTTTCCCCTTAAAATCCATCCTGGCAAAGGCGAAAGCCGCCAGGGTGATGACCACCAGCATGACACCTGTGGTGATCAGCGTAAATAGCAGTGTGTTCAGCAGATATTTGCCGAGGGGCACGGTGGTAAAGGCGTCCACATAATTCTGCAGGGTGGGAGAGAGGGTGAAAAAAGAAGGAACCTGCTCCGCATTGTAGGAGCCGTAACTTTTCACCGAGGTCAGCACCATCCAGTAAAAGGGAAACAGTACGATCAGTCCCCATAGGACCAGCAGGGTATAAATGGCAATCGCGGAAAAGCGTCCGGTTTTCCGGTAATCAGTGTTCTTGCTCATATAATGGGCCTCCTATTTAAAGCTTTGACGCTGTCTTTAATAATGTACATGTTTTTTGCTGACCAGGAGATTGATACAGGTGATGGTCAGTACGATGGCAAACAGGATGATGGCTGCAGCCGAAGCATAGGAGGGATAGCCGCCGCTGTCCCCGTAGAGCATATCGTAAACATAGCCCACGATGGTGTTCATCTCCGCGGCGTTTAAGTCCGTACCAAACAGAGCCACCGCGTCGCTGTAGGCCTTGAAGGCGCCGATGAATCCGGTGATGACCAGATAAAAGATCATGGGGGATATCATGGGCAGCGTGATCTTTGTGAAGATCCGCCATCTGGGCGTACCGTCCACACGGGCCGCGTTGTAGTAAACCTGGTTGACCGACGCCAGGGCGCTGGTCAGGATCAGGATCTTAAAGGGCATGACCACCCATATGGTGTAAAAGCACAGCACGAACATCTTGGCCCAGTAGGGGCCGCCGATAAAGTCCACGGAGCTGCCGCCAAAGCTCTGTATCAGCAGATTGACCAGGCCGTCGGAGTAGGCGGTCTTTTTAAACAGGATCATAAACACCAGGCCCACTGCCAGAGTGTTGGTCACATAGGGCAGAAAATATATGGTCTGAAACAGATCCCGCAGCGGTTTTATGGAACTGAGAGCCACGGAGATCAGCAGTGCCAGTCCGGTGGACAGGGGCACGGTGATGATCACCAGAATCAGAGTATTTTTTACTGCCTGCAGAAAGTAGGGGTCGCGCAGTACGTAGGAGTAATTGTATAGTCCCGTGCCGGAATAGGTCTGAGACGCGAAATTATATCCCTCTTCAAAGGAATATATGAACACGTCTATCAGGGGATAGATCATGAATATACCCAGAAACAGGAAGGCGGGCAGCAGATAAAGCCAGCCCTTCACATTTTTATTATCCATGGTTAATAGGCCTCCTTCGGTATGCGTTCTCCGGTCTGGGGGTGGAACAGATATACTTTGCGGGGTTTCAGCGCGAAATGTACAGTCTCCGCCCCTGTGTACACGATGTTTTCCGCATTTATTATGGAACGTATGGAGGGGTTCTCGGAGCAGGGGTGGGTGGATACCACGCTTATGTCCCGCCCCATGACCTCCACACGGGTCAGGCGGCAGGTCAGAGGGCCGTCCTGCCGCAGGATAAAGCCCTCGGGGCGAATGCCCACCGTGACTTCTCCCTCCGGCGCCCCCTGGAGAGGGAGGACGGATTCGTCGCCGATGTAGAGTTTTCCGCCGGATACTCTGCCCTGGAAGACATTGATGGGAGGCGTTCCCAGAAATTTGGCGACAAACAGGTTCACCGGCTCGTCGTAGACTTCCTGGGGCTTGCCGATCTGTTGTACGATGCCGTCTTTCATGACCACGATCATATCCGATATGCTCATGGCCTCCTCCTGGTCATGGGTCACGAAGATCGTGGTGACGCGCGTCTGGCGCTGGATGCGGCGGATCTCCTCACGGGTCTGCAGACGCAGCCGGGCGTCCAGATTGGACAGGGGCTCGTCCAGCAGCAGAACGCGGGGCGTCTTTACCATCGCCCGGGCGATGGCCACGCGCTGCTGTTGGCCGCCGGAGAGTTCGCTGGGTTTTCTGTCCATCAATCCCTCCAACTGTACCAGCCGCGCCGCCTCCAGAGCCCTTTTTTCCATCTCTTCTTTGGAGAGCTTGTCCGCTCCCCGCAGATTTTCCAGCGGGAAAGTGATATTTTTCAATACGGTAAGATGGGGATAGAGGGCATAGTTTTGAAATACCATGCCCACGCCCCTGTGCTCCGGGGGGAGCAGGGTCACATCCTCTTCCCCAAAAAAGATCTTGCCCTCCGTGGGCTTTTGCAGGCCGCAGATCAGGTTCAGAGCCGTACTCTTGCCGCAGCCCGAGGGGCCCAGCAGGCCGATCAGCTTGCCGTCAGGAATCTCAAAGTTGAAGTTATTGACCGCGATGACGTCTCCCGGAGTCTTCTTGCTCCGGCTGGGAAATTTTTTAGTCAGGTTCTGCAACACTATTTTCATGGTTTTATGCTCCCGTCTGCCCGTCGAAACGGGTATCTTGTTGGTTTTCTTTTGTCAGTGAACATTATAGCGGATTTTATTGTTTAATACAATAAGAAGAAATTAAAAAGTCTACTGTTTTCTTATGCTGTTATTGGGACATACATGCGGAAAAATAAGTATACAACTGGGAGACGCGCATGTTATAATTGTGGAGGTCCGATGCGGACTCGGAGAAAGAAACAGATGGAATGGGGAGAAACGAGAGGAGCGCGTATGGAAGATTGTCTGCAATTATTCAGTGGCCGGACGGCGCAGTGGTTTCGGGATAAGCTGGGGAACCCCACCCGTGTGCAGGAGGCCGCATGGCCTGCCATCGCCGCGGGGGGACATGTGCTGGTATCAGCCCCCACCGGTACGGGGAAAACGCTCTCCGCCTTTCTGGTCTTCCTGGACAGGCTCATGTCCCGTGCCCTGGAGGGAAATCTGCCCAGGGAATTGCAGCTGGTCTATGTATCTCCGCTGAAATCCCTGGCGGCGGACATCCGTGAAAATCTTAAGCGGCCTTTGGAGGGAATCGGTGGCCAGGAACTGATCAGTGTGGCCGTCCGCACCGGAGATACCACCCCGCGGGAGAGGCAGCAGATGGTGAGAAAGCCGCCCCATATCCTGATCATTACTCCGGAGTCCCTCTACCTGATGCTGACCAGCAAGACGGGGCAGAATATACTCTGTACCGCGAAGGCCGTTATCATAGACGAATTGCATGCCCTGATCGACACTAAGCGGGGTGCTCATCTGATGCTGTCTCTTGCCAGGTTGGATATTCTGTGCGGAAGGCCCCTGCAGCGTATCGGCCTGTCCGCCACCATCGCTCCTCTTGACCGGGCGGCTGGGTATCTGGCTCCGGAACCTGTGACGGTGGCTGCCCCGGCCATGGAAAAAAGTGTGGAGCTACGAGTCCTGGGCCCTTACGCAGATGCCCGTAAAAAGCGAAAAGATCCGGTGTGGCAGGAGCTGGCTGCGCTGGTCTATCAGTACTGCCAGAGCAGCCGCAGTGTCATCGCCTTTGTGGAGGGACGGCGCTATGCGGAAAAACTGGCTTATTATGTAAATCTGCTGGGCGGAGAGGACTTTGCCCGGGTGCATCATGGCAGTCTGGCAAAAGAACAGCGCCAGGAGACGGAAGAAGACCTGAGGGCGGGGAGACTGCGCCTTCTGTGCGCCACTTCCTCTATGGAACTGGGTATCGATGTGGGGGAGATCGATCAGGTGCTGCAGGTGGGCTGCCCCCGTACCGTCTCCGGCACATTACAGAGGCTTGGACGGGCGGGGCACAATCCCTCCCGCACCAGCGTTATGTACCTGTTTCCGAGAACTGCGGCGGAGTGCGTGCTCTGCGGTATGACGGCGCAGCTTGCCCGGGAGACGAAAGTGGAGAGACTCAATCCCCCGGAGGGCTGTCTGGACGTGCTGGCCCAGCACCTGGTGTCCATGGCGGCATTTAAGGGGTACGAGGTGGAGGAGGTCATGGAGATCCTGCCCAGAGCCTGGCCTTTCCGGCATGTTACCAGAGAGGATGTGGAGGCCGTTCTGAGGATGTTGGCCGGTGATTATGAACATGATCGGGAGATTCCGGTGCGCCCCCGTATCCTCTACGACAGGATTCACGGGAGAGTGGAGGGGGACGGGTACAGCAGGATGCTGGCTGTCTCTGCGGGAGGCACCATTCCTGACAAGGGGATGTACACGGTGCGTACCCAGGACGGTGTCAGGGTGGGGGAGGCGGATGAAGAGTTTGTCTATGAGACCCAGAAAGGAGACCGCTTTATTCTGGGCGCCTTTGCCTGGAGGGTCACTGATATCGGCAGGGATACGGTGACGGTGGTGTCTGCCCCGGTGGAGGGGGCCAGACTGCCATTCTGGAAGGGGGAATTAAAGGGCAGAAATAAGGAGACCGGAGCTGCCTTCGGAAAGATACTCAGAGAATTGCAGGAGGCAGAGCGGGAGGAAAAGCTGGAGGAGGCGTTGGGCAGACTGGGGTTGGATGAATCGGCAAGAGAACTGGCCGGTTCATATCTGAGACGGCAGATCGCCGCAACCGGAGGACTGCCCGACGACAGAACCGTAATATTGGAGCACTTTAAAGACCAATCAGGCAACAGCCAGCTGATGGTACACTCTGTCTTCGGGAGGCGGATCAACAGTCCGCTGGCTCTGTTGGCGGCGCATAGAGCTGAAGAGGAAATGGGAGAAAATGTGGGCAGCGTGGATGAGGAGGACGGGTTTTTGCTGTACTCCTATGGAAACCGGGCAATGCCGGAGGGATTGCTGCTGCGGATCAGCCCTGACACTTCGGAGACCGTCCTGGCCGCCATGCTTCCGGCCACTCCCCTTTTCAACATGGCGTTTCGGTACAACTGCGGCCGGGCCCTGATGATGGGGGTAAGGGGCAAGGGCAGGCAGCCTCTGTGGATGCAGAGACTGCGGAGCGCGGAGATGTTAAGTCAGGTGGTAGGGGAGAAGGAGCATCCCTTGATGCGGGAGACCCGGCAGGAGTGCATGAACCAGCTCTGGGACGTGGAGGGAGTGCGGGAACTGCTGGAAAAGATTCAGGCCGGAGAGATCCGGCTGCGGGAGATCTATACAGATACGGCCTCCCCCATGTCCCTGCCCTTGCAGTGGAGCCAGGAGGCGGCGGTGATGTATGACTATGCCCCCACGCCCAGGGGGATCCACGCGGCGGTGGAGGCGGCACTGCAGCAAGAAAAAGACTTGCTGCGGCAGGAAAGAGACTTGCTGGGGCAGGAAAAAGGCTTGGTGAGCCCGGGCAGCCGGGAACTGGCCCAGGTGCAGGAGAGGAGGGCGCTCCCCCAGGATGAAAAACAACTCCATACCCTGTTGATAACAGAAGGAGATTTGACTGCGGGAGAACTGGAGGTCCCTGTGGAGTGGCTGGAGCAACTGGCCCGGGAGGAACGCGCCCTGTATCTGGAGCCGGGACTCTGGATCGCTGCGGAGCAGCGGGAGTCGTATGAGGAGGCGCTGGCGTCGGCAGAAAGCGCAGCGGCCCCGGACATTGTGCGCCGGATGCTGCGCTACCGGGGCGGCGCCACGGCCGGTCAGGTGGCCCGGCGCTACGGCTGGGCCGAGGAGGAGGCCCGGCGGGTGCTGGAGGAGCTGCGTTGCAGAGAGGAGGCAGTGGCCCGGCAGGAAGACCGTTTTCAGAAGGAGGCCGGCTCTCCGGAAATACCGTGGCGGGAGACCGTATATTATCATGCCCAGCTGTACAGGCGGGCCAGGATCCGCACCCTGAAGAACCGTCGGGAGGAGATCGCCACCTGTCCGCCGGAGAACTATGCGGCGCTCCTATTGTCCCGCATACAGAGCGTAGCTCCTCCGGAGGAGGCTTTGCGGGATGCCGTAAAGTCTTTCGCGGGTACGGCGCTGCCTGCGGCGGCTTGGGAAGAGATGGTTCTGCCGGCCAGAGTACGGGGCTATCGGGAGGGCCTTTTGGATGCTCTGCTGGCCGGTGGGGAGTATTGCTGGCGCATGGAAGAAAACGGCAGGCTCATATTTGACTCTGTGGAGGAGGTTGACTGGGACCGGGAACCTCCGATCCCCTGGGAAGAACTCTCCGATGGGGAAAAGCGGGTGGCGGAGGCGCTGCTGCGGCGGGGAGCCAGTTTTATGCAGGCTCTTAAGGATGTGCTGGACGGGGAATCGCCCTATGATACACTTTTGCTCCTGATCGAAAAGGGTTTGGCCTGCGCGGACAGCTTTGTGCCAGTGCGGCAGTGGCTGAACCGGGAGAAAATGAAGAAAGCGGCGGCGCGTCAGCGGGTGGGCGCCAGAGTCAAAGCCATGCAGGCGGGGCGTTTTGAACTGGTACGGCCCCTGCGTCCGCTGACGGTTCAGGAACAGATGGAGAGGTGTTTTGACCGGTATCTGATCCTGTGCCGGGAGACTGCCGCCGCATGGGGACTGCCCTGGCAGGAGGCACTGAGTATTTTGCGTGTGTGGGAGTATACCGGACAGGCGCGCAGGGGTTATTTTGTGCGGGGACTTTCCGGGGCCCAGTTTATCCGCAGGCAGGATTTTGAGGCGGTCACGGCCCGGCTGATGCATCCCGAAGAGGAGATTGTCTGGCTTAATGCTGCCGACCCCATGCAGCCCTGGGGGAAATGGCTGGCTCATGAGCCGGAGCGGAGCTTTATCAATGTGCCGGGAACGGCGGTGGCTTTTAGGGGCGGTCTGCCCGTGGCGGTGTTTGAGCGGCAGGGCAAGACGTTTCGCTGGTTGGAACATGAGGAAGATCCGGGCCAGGGCATTCCGGGCCAAGGCGCTCCGGACCAGGGAGGTCCAGGCCAAGACGGTTCCTGCCAAGGCGGTGCGGCCGCGCGGGAAAGCCTGACGGAGATTCTGCGCCTGTTTGTCCGGGAATTTCGGGACGGCAGGATCTTTCCGGGCAGGAAACGCATCTCTGTGAAGGAATACCCGTCTCAGGCGGCCGGGGCGTTGGCGGAGAGCGGTTTTTTGCATGAGGTACAGGATTACGTGCTGTATCGGTAGGCGGCAGAGCCGCAGCCTCATCGGACTGCGTTGCCTTCACTCAACGATGCCACCGCATCGCCTCGTTCAGGCGTCTTGCCGATGAAACCCAAAACCCAGTTCAGCACACCAGCACCGCTGCGACATAAAGCGATAGGAGATAAACAGTATGGCAAGGTACATGAAACCGGACAAAGCTGCTCTGAAAGCGGTAGTTTCTGCCGTGGAACATGCGGATGAGCAGTATCAGTATGTGGTAAATGTGGGCGGGGACTGTCAGAGACAGATTTTGAGCAATTACCGGGCGGAAAAAAAGGAAGCGGCATATGAACTGTTGAAACAGATAGACGTGGAGGAACTGAACCGCCAGAAACAGGGCATCCGGGTGTCTCTGTTGCGGAGCGCCCATCTGGAGAATATCTACCAGGTGTTGTGCGCGGGCCCGCGGCGTCTGGTAAACATAAACGGCATTGGGGAGGCGGGAGCGGACAAGATCATGAAGATCGCCCGGCTGTACCAGCAGGAGGCGCAGAAAAAGGCCCGCATCCGCTTGGACGACGTGGAGGGGAATCCCCGTCAGGCGGCTATCCTGCAAGGACTCTATCTGCTGATGGAACTGCGGCAGGAGACGAAACTGGCGGGCAGCGTTCAGGGGAAATGCCATGTATCCGTGCAGGAAAAGCTGCGGAGTACCCGGCAGTTGCAGGGCGGTTTGGCATGGCTTTTTAAGAGCTCGAGACAGAAAGAGCAGGCGCTGGACGCCTACGCCCAGTTGGACGTGCTGGCCGGGCAGGGCTATGTGAGCATGGCGGAAAAGCTGTACGGACGTACCCGGCAAGTGCTTGGGCAGGATACGGTTTTTCTGAGTCGCCAGGCGTTTGCACGCAATACGGCTCCCTTTTATGCGGCTCTGGAGGAGGTTACCGGGGAGAGCCTGGATGAGAAAGCCTATTCTGGCGGCTTGTCCCAGGAATATGTACAGAGCATCGAGACGCTGGAACTTAATCTGTCCCTGATGCGCTCCACCCTGCGTCAGTACCAGCTGTTCGGCGTCAAATACATCCTTCAGAACCGACGGGTGCTGCTGGGGGATGAGATGGGACTGGGCAAGACCATTCAGGCCATCGCCTGTATGGCGCATCTGAAGGCCCAGGGCAAAACCCATTTTCTGGTGGTATGTCCTGTGAGCGTCATGGTCAACTGGAACCGGGAGGTGACGGGTCACAGTACCCAGCAGGCATTGGAGATCCACGGGCTTGACCGGGGGGAGGAGTACAGACAGTGGATACAGGAGGGAGGCGTGGGCATCACCACCTATGAGACCATCACCCGGCTGGAGCTGGGACAGGAGCGGATCGATCTGCTGGTGGTGGACGAGGCTCACTATGTCAAGAATCCCAAAGCCCAGAGGACTCAGGCGCTGCAACGCCTGGCGCAGGCGGCGGAATATGTGCTGTTTATGACCGGCACTCCGCTGGAGAACCGGGTGGAGGAGATGATCTTCCTAGTGAGTATGTTGAACGGGGAAACCGCCCGAAAGCTGGAGCGGGTAGCCGCGGTCTCCACGGCGGCCAGTTTCCGGGAGGCAGCCAGCGAGGTGTATCTGCGCCGTATCCGGGAGGACGTGCTGACGGAGCTGCCGGAGAAGGAGGAGAAACAGGAGTGGTGCGCCATGAACCGCCGGGAGAAGGAGGCGTACTATCAGTCTCTGCTGGAGGGGAATTATATGGCGGTGCGCCAGGTGTCCTGGAATGTGGAGGATATCAGGGATTCCTCCAAGGCGACGCGGCTGCTGGAGCTCTGTGAGAGCGCCAGGGAGAACGGCAGAAGGGTCATCGTATTCTCGTATTTTATTCATACGATCCAGACGGTGATGCAGCTTTTGGGGGATCGGTGTTACGGCCCCATCAGCGGCGGCGTGTCGGGGGCAAAGCGCCAGGAGATCCTGGACGCCTTCGGGGAGAGCGCGCCGGGCAGCGTATTGGTGAGCCAGATCATCGCCGGGGGCACCGGTATCAATGTGCAGGCGGCCAGCATGGTGATCCTGTGCGAGCCCCAGTGGAAACCCTCCACGGAGGAGCAGGCGATCTCCAGAGCCTACCGCATGGGCCAGCAGCAGAAGGTCATGGTACACAGGCTCCTCTCCCAGGACAGCGTGGATGAGAGGATGCTGGAGATATTGCAGGACAAAGCGGATATATTTGAACGTTTTGCCCAGGAGTCCGTGGCCGGAAAGCGCCTGAAAGAGATGAGCGAGGAGAGCGCCATGAAGTGGATCATCCGGGCCGAGCTGGAGCGGCTGCAGAACCGGGAGGAATCGGGGGAGGCAGCCGGGGAATAGCGCCGATAGCATAGCATGGAAAAAGAGTGTAAAGCCTTGACAATTAAATAGACTTTACACTCTTTCGGTCGGTATATTGGGTTATATGGCTGCTTGGGTCATCCCGGTATCAGTTCATGCATTCTGAGGATCTCTTCTACCGTGTCCATGCCATCCTGCAATCTTGCGAGTTTCTTGTTGGTGTTCATTTCAAAAAGCTTTTGGGAGAGCTGTAATTCGGTCAGCTGCTCATGGGTTTTGTCCTGCTTGACTTCCATTATTTCCATGCGGTTGTCCATCTTATCGAGTCTGGAATCCACTTTGTCAAGCCGATCAATAATCATCTGAAACATTTCTTTGGTTTCTTTGTCCATATGTTTATACCTCCCGTATATAGAAGTATACCACCTCCGGAGTGTAAAGTCTATTTAATTATCAAGGTGCTCTTGTCATTTTTTGACTATTATCTTATAGGCCACAATAAGGGGAACAAGGGGATTTATGCGGATAAGCGATCCGGAAATAATTTTGAACAGCTCCGTACCAATGTCTGCTGGACATCCGCTGAAATATGAGCAACTGAAAAACGATGGCAACAGGAAAAAGCCTTTGTCATAAATACCGATTAAAGTTTCACATTGGACATTCCTCGCTGAATCAACAAGAGAGCGGATGTGTAAAAAAGAAAATATGATACGGATCAGAATCCGTCATTAATCCTGTTTCAATAATATATCACATTAAATAATTTTATACAAGCAGGAATGGAATTGCTTTCGGTTTTCCTGACAAAATTTTGCGGCTTTCCAATGCATTCCTTGATAAAACAGAGCATCCTATGGTAGAATTGGAAGTGAAAGTGATCAACATCAATCTGCCGTCGGGACATAGGCTGCTACGGGACTGTCGCCCCTTGTACGAGTATTCCTGGTTTATTCAGCGGATCAAGGATTACCTGAGGGCTGGATGGGTCAGGGACGAGGCAATCACCCAGGCGGTCAAAGACTGCATGGAAGAAGGGATCCTGACGGAGTTCATGAAAGAACATGGTTCGAAGGTGGTAAACATGTTATATACACAGTGGAATTATGATGACGCGGTTGCGGTGGAGAGGAAAGAGGCATATGAGGATGGAAGAATTGCAGAGAGTCGGCAGGTTATATATACCTTTCTGGAAAATTTGGGAGAGATTCCCGAGGATATTCGCAGCCGCATAGAGGGCGAACAGGACAGCGTAGTTCTAAAAAAGTGGTACATTGCCGCACCCGGTGTAAAGAGTTTTGATGAATTTAGAAAGTTAATGGATGAGTAAAAACCAAATGATGATCCATTTTGCTTATGAAAGGGAAGTCACTATATAATGAAATGCGGGAGGATGGATATGCTCAAGATATTTGTCACGGGCGACAACCATATCGGAAAAAAATATGACCGGTATCCGGATGTAAGGGAAAAACTGATACAGAGCCGTTTTGACAGCATGCGGGATATGGTACGGCAGGCGGAAAAAGAGGGTTGCGGACTTTTTGTGGTCACGGGAGATCTGTTTGACAGTACCAGCACTGTTAAAGCCGGTGACGTGAAACAGGTTGCGGAGATCCTGGCAGAGTTTTCCGGGACCGTGCTGGTGCTGCCCGGGAACCATGATTATTATACGGGGGACGAACGGGTCTGGAAGGAATTTGATAAAGCGTTGCAGGATCATGCGCATAATGTCACGGTGCTAAACGAGTGCAGGGAATATTCCTTTGAGATTGGCGACGAACAGGTCGTGATATACCCCGCTTTCTGCCATGCAAAGCATTCCCCGCAAAACAATCTTGCATGGATCAGGGAGACGGAAATCCCCTCAAATGACGTATACAGGATCGGTATTGCCCACGGCGCGCTGGCGGGGATCACCCCCGACAGGAGAGAAGAGTATTTTCTGATGACGGAAAAGGAGTTATGGGATATACCGGTGGATATATGGCTGATCGGCCATACGCATATCCCGTACCCCGATCTGAAGGAGGGTGAAGATACGACGGGATACCGGATTTTTAATCCCGGAACCCATGAACAGACAGATTTACATAATAATACGGAGGGCTGCTGCTTTGTCATTTTCCTGGAAAAAAGCCCTGAAAAAACCGTTGTCTCCGCCCATAAATACATCAGCGGCAGGGTGAGATATTATGATCTTGTCCTGCATAACAGAGCGGAGGAAAAGGTTTCGCTGCAGGAGAAACTTGAGGAGATTACGGCTGACCTTGGGCCTGACGCGGTAGTCAGGGTAAAGGTTTCCGGAACGGTCAGGCAGCGTGAATATGAAGAGAAGGCCGGGACATATCAGGCTATACTTGGCAGGTTCCTGACATATGAAGTGGAAGATCAGGAATTAAGCCCGGAGATCACGGTGGAAAAGATACGCGGCGAGTTCTCGGAGCTGAGTTTCGCGGCTAAATTTATGGAGCGGTTACTGGACGATCCCGTTGAACTGCAGATGGCCTACGAGCTTATGCAGCAGTGCCGGGACGCATAGGGCATAAGTATGGTCAGACAGTAAAAGCAGTGCCGGGACGCATAGGGCATATGTCGGCCAGGCAGTAGCAGCAGTGCCGGGACATATAAATCAGATGATCGCCAGACAGTAAGAGGGGAGTCCGACAGATGAAGATAAAGAAAGTGGAATGCGAACAGTTCGCGGGGGTGCGGGACAGAGAGATCGTATTTGATGACGGCCTCAACATCATCGTGGGCGAAAACGAGAGCGGAAAAAGTACCATGGCAGACCTGATCTACCGTCTGCTGTTTCAGAGGGTAAAACTTGACGGAAGAACGGATGCTGAGTTTATGGATCTCTATTTTCCGAAAAAGGTGAGCGGGCCGGAGGGGGACTGTATCGACGGCGCGCTCCGCTTTGAAACCGTAAGCGGGAGCTACAGGATCGTCAAAGAGTGGGAGAGAGGAGCGGGAAACTGTAAGCTGACCACTCCGGACGGCACGGTCATCCGATCAGCCGATGAGATCGGTAAGATTTTGCAGGACGAATTGGGATACGGCGAGGGCGTCTGGGGAGAGGTGGTCTTTGCGTCCCAGAAACGTCAGCAGAAAATGGTGGAGTGTATCCTGCAGGATCTCCAGGCGAAAAAGAAGAGCGCCGAGCCCGGCACGATCCGTAAGGATCTCGCCGCTGTAATAACCCAGGCGGTCATGGAAACCGGCGGTGTGTCTCTCAACAGACTGGAGACAAAGCTTAAGGAAAAGCTAGCCGATTATCAGTCCCACTGGGACTTTTCCGCGGACCTGCCGGAGGGCGGCGTTAAGAGAGGGATCCGGAACGAGTGGAAGAAGGAAGTGGGTCAGATCCTGCAGGCCTATTATGTCAGGGAGAGATTGGCCCAGGCCCAGGCCGATGCGGAGGCGGCGGAGAAAAAGGTAGAAAGCTGTAAAGCTAAGATCATGGAAGTTTCCGGGGAGAAAAAAGCGGCCGAAGGGAAGAGAGAAAATTTCCGTCAGTATAAAAGCGTATTGGAACAGCGCAGACTGCTGCAAGGTCAGATAAACACACTGAGAGTAAACTTATCGGAACAGGAAAGCGCGCTGAAGAACTGGCCGGAGATAGAAAAGGCGATAAAAGCATCCTTAGAACTGCGGCAAAAGCAGGAATACGCAAGAATAAGGGAGCTGTTTCTTAAGGCAGAAAAGATCCGGTCCGACTGTGCGGCAAAAGAGAACCAATTACAGGCAATGTCCCCCATAGATCCGGAGGAGATAAAGACCGTCCAGAACCTGCTGAGACGCCAGACCAGGCTGGAAGGGCAGATAACGGGTTTAAACCTGGTGGCAAAGATCAGGAGACTGGGAGATGTACCGGTGGAGATCCGGTCAGCCGCAAACGGTCTGCCCCTGTCTGCTCAGGATGGTGAACTGGCCATTACGGAGGCCGTGGAGATCAGCGTTCCGGGCATCATGGAGATGCAGTTGATGCCCCGGGGGATCGATCTGGACGCGGTGAAGGGGGAACTTGAGGAGATCGGCATACAGATCTCTGATATTTTCAAAAAATACCGTGTGGAGAGGCTGGAAGAAATGCAGGAAAAGTCCGGGGAGTATGACAGGCTCGGCGCAGAGGTTTCAGATCTAAAGCAGCGCCTTGCGCTGCAGTTGGGTTCCCTCACATGGGAAGAACTGCAAGAACAAAACGCGCAAGCGCAAGATGCGCATATGCCCGCCGATATTCCCACAGCGGCAGAGGTAAACTTACAGATAGAGGATCTATGCAAGAACGTGTCCATCGATAGATTCATCGGTGAAAAAGAGGGCTTGAAGAGACAGTATGAAGAGAAATATGTCTCCATTGACAGATTGAGCGACGCCATAGTGAAACTGCGGCAGCAGATCCGGGAGAATGAGGACAAACTGGACACCGTTAAGGAGGTGCCCGAGGAATACCGTGCCATAGAGGATCCCGACCGGTATGACAGCGGACTCTGTGAAAAAATTGAGGAGTTGGAGGAGGAACTTGCGGCTCTGTGGGACGATCTCGGCGCCGCGGAGAGGAAACTGGGGGAAAAATCCGCCGAAGAATACTCGGAAGAACTGGAAAAAGCGAAAGCCGACTTTGAGGAAAAGAAAGCCGTCTGCGCTCACTGGGAGCATATTTACCAGGTATTTTTACAGGTAAAGGAGGAGGCTAAGGGAAATCCCATGCGGGACATAGAAGAAAAGTTCCGGGAGTATCTGTCCCTTATCTCTGACGGGGGTGTCTCGCTGGCATCTCCCATTGACGACCAGATGACCGTAAAACTGGCCAGCGGAAACCATGCGCTGACATACGAGATCCTTTCGGGCGGCACAAAAGATACCATTTCGCTGGCTTTCAGGCTGGCCGTGCTGGAGCATCTGTTCCCGAACGGCGGCGGCCTGGCGGTATTTGACGATCCCTTTACCGATATGGATCCGAAAAGAGTGGAGCAGTCGTGCAGACTGATCCAAAAATACGCGGAAAACAATCAGGTGATCTTCATTACCTGTGACACAAAATACCAACAGATGTTGTCCGGTCATGTGATTTCTGTCTGTAAGGAGCCATGAGCGGAGGCAGTCGGTAATCCACTATCCGACTAAATGCGAATGCTTTTCAGCGGATTCCGGGGGAGAGGCCAATGGAAGTAAACGATAAATATTATAAGGGATTTGAGGGAGAACCGGAGATGACATTCAGCCTTATGGAAAATGGCATCATCACTCAGAAATTTACTATTTGGATGGGATATTTTAACTGTATCATGGCCTTGATCCAGCCCGAAGAAGAGGGATGGACGGGGCTGGCGTATTTCTACCATCTATATATCGGGTGGTATGAGGAGGAAAACTGGCCGATTCCCAATCTTGCAGAGGCATACGGACAGTTGGAAAAACTCTGTCCCGGTGACCTGCGCTATGAAGAGGCAGGGGAAGTGCTGACGATGATCCGTAATCTGCTGAAACGTGCCATAGATCACAGCGGGACAGTATATATTGACTATTTTTAAGGGGTGTTGTATCATAGCTTTTATCCATGGCGAACGTAGCTTTTTCAAAAAGAGCAGAGGGAAAAATAAGAGGACGAACGTGAAAAAGAGAAGGAAATGGGAATTTCTTTGGTTAATAACAGCAGTGTTTTTAGTTACAGGCTGTGGGCAGAACCAGTCAGAGGTTTTGGACGTAAAGTCTTTGCCAATTGAAGAGGCGAACCAGGTTATGTCCTCTGAAATCTCGCCTCAGCAGGGAACGGAGTTTCCCAAGGAGGATATGTTTTCAGAGATATTTTCAGAAAGGGAGCAGCCATTGGAACCAATCTCGGCAGAGACGGAAAACGGTTCAGAAACGGCATCGGAATCTAACGGTTTCCTGATAGTCATAGACGCAGGGCATCAGGGAAAGGGAAATCGGGAGAAAGAGCCTGTGGGGCCCGGGGCAACGGAGATGAAAGCTAAGGTATCCAGCGGGACTACGGGTTGCGTCAGCGGATGGGCAGAGTATGAATTAAATCTGGCAGTGGCTCTGAAACTGAGAGATGAGTTGGAAGACAGAGGCTATCAGGTCATCATGGTCAGAGAGTCCCACGATGTAGATATTAGCAACAGCGAAAGGGCAGCTATCGCCAATGAGGCTGGCGCGGACGCTTTTATCCGCATCCATGCCAACGGCTCGGAAGATGCGACTGTCAATGGGGCAATGACAATCTGTCAGACGAAAGATAATCCTTATAATGGGTCAATCTATCAGTCCTGTCGGGATTTATCCGATTGTGTTTTGGATGAATTGGTGGCGGCTGCGGGATGCAGGAAGAGGAAAGTCTGGGAGACGGATACCATGAGCGGTATCAATTGGTGTCAGGTGCCGGTGACTATTGTGGAGATGGGTTATATGACCAACGAGGAGGAAGACGCCCTTATGGCAACAGAGGAATACCAGGATAAGCTGGTGACGGGAATTGCCAATGGGGTGGATCGGTTCCTCTTTGGAGAAATGTAAGGAGATATCCCAAGGAAAACTGAATAGTATCCATCGGCAAAAACCGATGGAGCCAGACTACTTGGAAAGATGCACAGACATAACTACCAGGAGGAAGCAATGATGATTACGATGGAAAACGTGTGTAAGTCGTACAGGATTGCAAAGAGAAACAGCGGTTTTCACGAGGCTGTGAAGGCCCTGTTTCACAGGGAGTATGAGGAGATTCATGCCCTGCAGGATGTGAGCTTTACCATCTCGGACGGAGAGATGGTGGGTTACATCGGTCCCAACGGAGCGGGAAAAAGCTCCACGATCAAGATTCTCAGCGGAATATTGACACCCGACAGCGGCAGCTGCCTGATAGACGGCAGGGTGCCCTGGAAAGACCGGATCGAGCATGTGCGCCGCATCGGTGTGGTGTTCGGACAGCGTTCACAGTTGTGGTGGGATGTTCCGGTCATAGATTCTTTTGAACTTCTCAAGGATATCTATACCATTCCGGATCAGGTTTATCGGTCCAATTTAGACGAATTAACGGAATTATTGAATCTGGGGGAACTCCTGCGCACTCCGGCCAGGCAGTTGTCTCTGGGGCAGCGTATGCGCTGCGAGATCGCCGGTTCGCTGCTGCACAGCCCCAGGATCCTGTTTCTGGACGAGCCCACCATCGGTCTGGATGCGGTATCCAAGCTGGCGGTGCGCGATTTTATCAAAAAACAGAATGAGATCCACGGCACTACGGTGATCCTGACCACCCATGACATGCAGGATATCGAGGCGTTGACTAAGCGGATCATATTGATCGGCAAGGGGCGGATCTTGATGGACGGCACGCTGGAGGATATTCGGCGGGGCGGGGAGAATATTGACAAGGAGATAGCGGAGTTGTACCGCAGTTATGAGATATGAAAAAATATATTTCTTTCTTCAGGCTGCGGTTTTCCATGGGACTGCAGTACCGGACCGCGGCGGCGGCCGGGATCGTGACCCAGTTTTTCTGGGGAGTCATGGAAATATTGGTATACAGGGCCTTTTATGAGGCGGACGCGGCAGCTTTTCCCATGAGTTATGAGGCGGTGGTTACATATATCTGGCTGCAGCAGGCTTTTTTGGCGGTGTTCGGAGCCTGGATCGTAGAGGGAGAGATATTTGAGGCCATCAGGAACGGCAATATCGCCTACGAGCTGTGCCGTCCCATCGGCATCTACCAGATGTGGTTTTCCCGATCGGTGGCGAACCGTACCTCCAAGGCGCTGCTTCGCTGCGTTCCCATTTTGGCGGTGGCGGCGCTGCTGCCTGCGCCCTATGGACTACGGCTGCCCGCCGATCCGCTCTGCGGCTGCCTTTTCCTGTTGACTCTTTTGTTGGGCCTTTTAGTGATCGTGGCCTTTACCATGCTGGTCTATATCACGACTTTTTACACGCTGTCTCCGGACGGGGTCAGGATATTCTTTGTCTCGGCGGTGGAATTTTTCGCGGGGGCTGTGATCCCGCTGCCTTTTTTCCCGGATAAGCTGCGGTATATTCTGGAGTTGTTGCCCTTTGCCGCCATGCAGAATGTGCCGCTGCGGATATACAGCGGCAGTATGACGGGAGAGGAGATGCTGCGGGCAGTCTGCCTGCAGGTTTTCTGGCTGGCGGCGTTGGTGGGAGCGGGCTTATATCTGTGCCGGAAGGCGGAGCGAAAAGTGTTGGTACAGGGCGGCTAGCGGGAGGTATGATATGACACAAAAATTTAGGTTATACAGACATTATATATCCATCGTGGTGCGGGGGATGATGCAGTACAAAGTCTCTTTTCTTCTGACCTCCCTGGGGCAGTTTTTGGTATCTTTCAATGTATTTCTGGGGATTTACTTCCTGTTTCAGCGGTTCCATCAGGTAAGGGGATACAGCTATAGCGAGGTGCTGCTGTGTTACGCTGTGGTGCTGATGGAGTTTTCGCTGGCGGAAATGTGGGCCAGAGGATTTGACGCCTTTTCAGGTATGGTGAAGAGCGGTGAATTTGACCGGGTGCTGGTGCGGCCCCAAGGGGAGATCTTGCAGGTGCTGGGCAGCAGGTTCGAGCTGACCCGGCTGGGCAGGATGTTTCAGGCGGTGGTCATGCTGGTCTATGCGATTGGCACGGCACAGATCAGGTGGACGGCCGGTAAGGTATTTACCCTTATCTTTATGTTGGCAGGCGGTATGGCGGTGTTTGCCGGGCTGTTTCTGATCTACGCGGCGCTGTGTTTTTTTACTCTGGACGGTCTGGAATTTATGAATGTGTTGACGGATGGCGCCCGGGAGTACGGTAAGTATCCGCTGGACATATATGGGAAACGGGTGCTGCAATTCGCCACGTTTATCGTGCCTTATTCACTGATACAGTATTACCCTCTACAGTATATTTTAGGGCGTGTCTCCAGCCCCGCTTATATTTTCCTGCCTCTTTTGGCGATTTTATTCCTGCTGCCCTGCTACGGGCTGTGGAGGTTTGGCGTGAGACATTACAAATCCAGCGGGTCGTAAGATTTTCATCTGAAAAATTTGTAACAAAATCGGAACTCGTACGTCTAACCTATGAAGTCACAGAAAAAGAGGTGATGATACGTGGAGAGAAACGAGGAGAAAAGCGGGTTTGAAAAGCTCTATGAAACATGCTATATGCGGGTCTATTCCTATATCATGTCCCTGGCGGGGAATCAGGATATGGCCCAGGAGATCGCCCAGGAGACATTTTACCGGGCATTTACTGCAAAAAGCGGGTTTCGCAGGGAATCAAACCCGGTGACATGGCTTTGCGCCATTGCCAGGAATCTGTTTTTGGATGAGATGCGCAGGCAGTCCAAAAACGCATGGGCACAGCCCGACGCAGATGCGGACAGCGGCGTCAATATAGAGCGTGAGGCGGAGGACAGGGACGCCTCCTACCGGATTCACCGGGCGCTGTGCGAACTGGAGGAGCCCTATCGCAAAGTGTTTGAAATGCGGATATTTGGCGAGCTGTCTTTTCGTGAGATTGGCGGTGTCTGTGAAAAAACGGAAACCTGGGCGAGAGTTACGTATCATCGGGCCAAGTTGAAACTTCAGGAAAGGATGGGTGTTCATGGAGATGAATTGTAATGTGATCCGGGATCTGCTGCCGCTCTACGCAGATCAGATATGCAGCGAGGAGAGCAGGGAACTTGTGGACGGGCATCTTGCGCAGTGCCGGGATTGCTCCG
The DNA here is from genome assembly GCA_964529395.1 of uncultured Acetatifactor sp. Classification (GTDB taxonomy): domain Bacteria; phylum Bacillota; class Clostridia; order Lachnospirales; family Lachnospiraceae; genus Acetatifactor. The sequence goes on along the minus strand of CAZGVI010000017.1, from coordinate 47,140 downwards.
CGCTTTTGCGGCAGATGCGCAGCACAGAGATTGAGAGCGGCCTGAAATCAGAGACGGAGGATGTACTTCGCCGACAGGCCGGATTTTTTAAGCGCAGGTCCGCACTTGCGGGCGCTGTGATCGCCGGGATATTTATGATTCCGGTTCTGGTATGTCTGATCGTGAACCTGGCGTGCGGGGCGGCTCTGGACTGGTTCTTTATCGTACTGGCCTCTCTGGTCACGGCGGCGTCTCTGATCGTAGTGCCGCTGATGATGCCGGAAAACAAGCTGCTGTGGACTATGGGCACGTTTACCGCCAGCCTGTTGCTGCTTTTGGGGGTCATCTGCATTTATGTGCAGGGAACATGGTTTTTTATGGTGGCCTCGTCGGTTCTGTTTGGCTTTTCTCTGAGTTTATTGCCGGTTGCAGTCTATACCGGGCCGTTTAAAGCAGTGCTGGGCCGACAAAAAGGGCTGACGGTGATGACGGCGGCTACAGTACTTTTCGGGTTGATGATGCTCAGCATCGGACTGTATGTGAAGTCCGGAGAGTACAGCAGGATCGCCCTGGCTGTCTCGCTGCCGATTCTTATATTTATATGGATACTGTTTCTGTTTATAAGGTATGCGAAAACACCCGGGCTGCTGAAAGCGGGGATATGCACGGTGCTGACCGGTGTCTTCAGCTTTTTTGCGGACGGTTTTATCAACAGGTGTATCGGTATCGAGAAAACGCTGCCGGTTTTCCGGCCTTTTACATGGAATCTGGAGAGTGTGGACGGCAATGTGAAGTGGCTGGTGCTGCTGGGCTGTATACTTGTGGGAGTGGCGCTGATCCTTATGGGAATTGTCAGAAAAGGGAAAAGATAAAAGAGGGGTATAATTTATTTAACTATTCAATGACCGTTGAATTTTGTTGATATGTTTTGGACTTCATGGCGGCTATTTCCTTTAGCCGCCACCCTTAACAGTGATACCGCATCATTATTTGATTTCTTCTTTCTTAAACCTATACAAACTTGCGGCAATCCCCAATAAACCTGTAATAAAAATAATTAAGGATGAAGTCTCTTTGGAACAGTTCAGACTGGATAAGCGTCCCGCTACGAGAAGATAGGAAGCCGACCACGGGTAAAAACCTGCTATCGGAGAGTTTGACAAGACTACATTGATTAAACTTATTGCAGCAATGGCAATCAATGGCGCAACAAATCCTTTCACTCTTATTGTGAGGTATATAAAAGGAGTCTGCATAACACATAATAGTATCCCTCCCCAAAGCATTCGTATAAAGAAAAAGAGAAAAGAGGAAATGGTAAGCTGTGTTACTGGAATAAAGCAGTTACACAAAAGAGCTAATATCAGGATCTCAAACCATGAAACCAACATAAACAAGAAAGTCATTATTGCAATGAAAAGTAATTTGCCACAAAGGAATGCTGCCTGTGAAACTGGAATAACAAAAATGTTTTTCAATGTCCCGTCTGTATATTCCCGGCTGATTATCCATGCGCCTATAATTGTTAATACCATAGGCGCAAATAGTAGCATTAGAAACATGATTGCGCTGTCATAAAGAGAAAATACACTTATGACATTATCAGAATTAGAAAGATACCCTGCAACAGCTTTTACATAAACAAACAAAGGAACAATTAGTGTGCCTAATAATCCAATCAAGAGAACTTTTGAGCGTTTCAGTTTTATACATTCACATCTTAGCAGTTTAAGCAATTCCCTCACCTCCAGTTATTCGTTTGAAGTGTTCTTCAAGACTATTCTCGCAAGTATGCACTTCAGAAACCTCTAAACCACTTTCAATAAAAACGCCGACTATTTTTGCTATAGGTAAAGTAAGATTATACAGCCGAATATTTCGATCGTCCTGAACCCTAAATTGCTTTTCGTGAAAAACTTGTTCTAAAATCCTCGATGCCTGTGCTGTATCAGATATAGTAAAGTGAATATATTTACCGCTTTTTTCTTCCAGTTCGGCAAGGCTTCCTTCTTCCAACAGTATGCCTTTGTCTATAATACCAATATCATCAGCAAGCAATGAAATTTCGGATAATATATGACTGGAAATAAGAATTGTTTTTCTGCCTTTTTCACATAGTTTCCGTAACAATACGCGAACCTCCGAAATGCCAATAGGGTCAAGTCCGTTAATAGGTTCGTCAAGGATTAAAAGCTCCGGGTCGTGCATGATTGCAAGGGCAATCGCCAACCGTTGTTTCATGCCAAGGGAATATTCCGAAAACGGTTTTTTGTCTTTATAGGGCAAACCTACTAGATCCAAAGCGTCTTTCACTGCGTGGCGTTTCGGTACTCCCCGCAAAGTAGCAAAAATATCCAAATTTTCCGTTGCGGTCAAGTTAGGATAAAAACCGGGTGACTCAATCAAACTGCCAATTCGCGGAAGCAATTTCTTTTCATTACCCTGTAAAGGTTTACCCCATATCCTGATTTCGCCGGATGTTGGACGGGCCAGTCCAAGAAACATTTTCATTGTCGTAGTCTTTCCGGCTCCATTTCTTCCAAGCAGACCATAAATTTTTCCTTTCGCTACATGGATATTGAGTTCTGCGACGCTCCTTTGTGTGCCATACTGCTTTGTAAGATTTTCTGTTTTAATGATGTAATCCATATCCAACCTCCTGTTATGTAAGGTATTTTATCACACCAATCTTGCATTAACCTTGCCGGAACCTTGCATTAACCTTGCAATTTGGATCAGCTATTATCTAAAAGATTTCTGATAAGTGAGGCTTTTGCCACAAAAGATGGAAAGGCCTTAACTAACAAGAGGAAACAGCAGCGTAAAGGTTGTTCCGTTTCCCTGTGTACTTTTTACTGATATTGTGCCATTCATCTTTTCGACAAGCTGATGAACAATAGACAAACCAAGACCACTTCCTTTTTCGGACGGCCCTCTGTCACATTTATAGAGCCGTTCAAAGATATGTTTCAAATCTTCTTTTTCAATCCCTATGCCATTGTCTGCTACAATAATTTTCATGAGATTATTTCTCTTTGACAGGGCTATTTCTATTTTTCCAGCGTGGCTATGAACAACTACATTTTGAATGAGATTGTTTAATATCCGCATATATCCGTCTGTATCAAGGCGTATCCGAAAGGGCTGTTCGGGAATATCAATGCTATACTCTATCTGTTTATCTTCAAATATCGGTATCCAATCAATCAGTATATCCCGTGTCAGTTCAGCGGTTTCTACAGTCTGTAATTCTATTGCAAATTCATTAGAGTTTAGCTTGAACCAATCAAAAAGCACGTCTATATATTCTTTTAGGCCGTGCGCTTTCCGGCGGGCGATTTCTATATAATCATCGCGGTCTTTCCCGCTAACAATCCCCTTATGCGCAGCGTCAAGATACCCAATCAGTGTTGTAAGCGGTGTCCGCACATCATGTGAAAGGCTTGTCATCAGCTGTCTGTTTGTTTCTTCTGTCTGGCGGAATATAGAAAGCCTGTTTTCATAGGACACGACAATATCATTGATTTCATAAGCAAGCGGCGCGACAAGTTCATTTGCTGCGAATAAAATGCGGCGATTTCCATTTCCGTTTTTTACATCAGTAAGTGTTTCTGTCATTTCAGAAATTTGTTTTTTTACGCGTCTGATGATAAGACAAGAATAGAGAATAGAAATAGCCGCAGCTCCTATTGCTACAACAACAACTAATTCCATATTAATTTACACCTCCTTGTTAAAGCGGTAGCCAATGCCTTTTATTGTCTGGATATATTTGGGGTTTCTGGGATTTTGCTCTATTTTTTTTCGTAATCGGCTGATAATCGCCATAATGTTGCTATCATCATATAAATATTCCTCCCCCCATACTTCCTCATAAATCCGCTGCTTTGTTAGAATTTTCCCTTGATTTTTTGCGCAGAACAAAAGCAAATCAAACTCCTTTGGAGGCAGTTCAAACATCCCATTGACTGTAGTTATAAAACGGTTCTCAATGTCAATTTTCAAACCATCAAAATCAAGCTGCTGCGGTATTCCATTCTGCCCGTTAAAGCGAGTATATCGGCGTATCAGTGATATAATGCGGGCTATCAATTCGTCCATGTCAAAAGGCTTGGTCAAATAATCATCTGCTCCCGCACGAAGTCCGCGTACTTTGGAAACACTGTCATTTTTAGATGTAAACATCAAAATAGGCAGACTGTTTTCTTTTCTGATTTGTTCCAGTGTTTCAAAACCGTCCATTCCAGGCATCATTACATCAAGTATGACGAGTTGGTAATCCTTTTCTTTCAGTTTTTCCAAACCCTTTTTCCCCGTAGTACAAAAATCGGCTTCTATATCCTCTGATAGTATGCTCTGCTTAATCAAAAGGCAGAGTTCCTTATCATCATCTATAATCAGAACACTATTCATGGCGTACCCTCTTTCCTTGTTTCGTTCTTCCTATTTCTTCGCTGCGCACGGGGCAGAAATGTATTCCGGCATTTTCATTCACCCTTTTCATTAATTCAATCGCAATAATTATATACGGTTAGACGAAGATATACAAGAAATTAAAATATTTGGCATCTCTGAAACTTCCCAGCGCTGCTCCATCTTTTGGATTTGTCCCTCTGGCGGATAGAAAGTACCGTTGAGGATTTTGCATTTGAACCTTTTCGGCATCTGTTACAATGTATGTACAGAGACGTCTCAAAAAAAGTAATACGCTGTAGCATTTTGCGGCGACAAGGAGGAGTTTTATGACAAATGGGGAGTTGGCAGAGTGGATCGATGCATACGGGAAAGAGATATTTTCATTCTGCAAATGGCTGACAGGCTGCGGGCCGGAGGCAGAGGAGCTGTATCAGGATACCTGGCTGGTGGTGGTGCGGCGGCTGGGGGAGCTGGATGCGGCGGGCAACGTGAAGAGCTATTGCCTGTCCGTGGCGCTGCGGATTTGGAAAAACAAGAGACGCAGGTATGCCCGCAGGCAGCGGATCGAGAGGGAACTGCTTGCCGCAAAGGCCTGCGGCTCCGGGCTTAAGCAGCAGGCTTTGTGGCCGGAACAGCGGCTGCTTAGACAGGAGCGGGAACAGGCGGTCAGGGAGGCCGTGGAGGAATTGCCCTGGCGGCAGCGGATCATTGTATTGCTCTTTTATATGGAGCAACAGCCGTTGGGGCGGATTGCCGAGATCACGGGTTTGCCGCTGGGAACGGTTAAAAGCCGTCTATATCACGCAAGGAAGGCATTGTATCAGAAACTGAAAGACTTGGAGGAAAATGTATCAGATATTGAGGAGGAATGGGTATGAGAGAGATAGAGAACAGAGATATGGACAATATATTGCGGCAAAGTCTGGTTCCTGACCATGAACCGGATTCGTCATTAAATCAGCAGATTTTGCGACAGGCGCGGGAGCAATTAAGCGCAGGGGATTCTGCGACAGGCGCGGGAGCAGATAGGCGCAGGGGATTTTGCCCAGGGCATTCTGCCTGGAACATCTTGTCTGAGGGCACCGGAAGAAAAGGTTGGGGAAGGAATCATAAAATAGGCTGGGTATTGAAAGCCGCTGTCTTCCTGCTGATGCTGACAGGGGTATCCAGCACGGTTTATGCGGCGTGGAGGCTTTATACTGCGGAGGAGACCGCGCGGCAGATGAACGATCGTAAACTTGCCGGAGCTTTCCGGGAAGAGGCAGGATGGGAAGATGCAGGGCAGCAGGCAGACCAGGGTGAGACGCAAGTCTATGGGGGATATCAGGTGACTCTGCTGGGCGTTGTCTCAGGGCGGGATATCTCCGACTATCCGATGGGGAGCGGGGAGGATATACAGACAGACCGTACCTATGCGGTGGTTGCCATACAGCGGGAGGACGGCAGCCCTGTGTCGGCGGAGGAGGATTCTTTCTTTGTCTCGCCTTTGATCCAAGGGTACGATCCCGTATCCTACAATGCCGCCACAATGCGGGGAGCCGCCACCCGGTTTGAAGAGGAGGGAGTGCTGTACTGGCTGGTAAGCTGCTCCAACGTGGAGTATTTTGCGGATCACAGGATATATTTGTGCGTAACGGATACGGATTTTTATAGAAAAGGGTTGTATATTTATGACGAGACGGACGGGAGTATCAGCCGCAGGGAGGATTATGACGGTTTGAACGCCCTGTTTATACTGGAGCTGGATGCGGGTAAGGCAGACCCTGTGGCGGCGCAGGCGCTGTTGGAGGAGAACTGGGCGTTAGCGGAAAACAGAGTGGCAGAGGAAAACGGAGCGACAACAGAAAACGAAACAGTACCGGAATCGACCGCACAGGAAGAAACAGCGGAGGAATCTGCTGGGGAGGTGAGTGACTTTATGGCGGAACTCACTCTGTATAATCTGGAGGAAAAATGTGTGCTGCTGGAGGACACGGTGCAGACGGCCATGCCGGATGAGGAGGGAATGGTGAATTTTACCTATGCGCTGCCGGGCGATAACCCTCCCATCCCTGCCGATTCCACCGGAGGGCTGGTAAGCTGGCTGTTTCGGCAGCCCTGGGGAGACGACAGGCATACCTGGAGCGCCAGTTCGGGAGGAAAGTTATCGGATCTGACCATATGCATTTATACCATGAATGAGGACGGCAGCGTTACTTTTGGTGTCTATGTGCCCAAAGATGTCAGCAGATATCTGGAGTGACGCCAAGATAAGAGAAAAGCGAATTTTTTCCCGTACCGCGTTATAGCGTATTTAGCCTTTGTATGGTAAGGTAATAACAGACAGGATGACGCGTCAGAACTGTTTAACAAACAGTACAACATGTAACTATGGGAGTTTATATGAAGGTAAGCGGAGGGAAAAGGGATGGCTAATATAGAATTGTGTATTGCCCGGCTGCGCAGGCAGCGGGGGATCAGCCAGCAGCAGCTGGCGGAGCGGATGGGAGTGGCGTTTCAGACGGTGAGCAAATGGGAGACGGGGGCTACGATGCCGGACATAGCCATGCTGCCGGAACTGGCGGCGTATTTCCAGGTGTCGGTGGATCAGCTGCTGGGGTTGCAGCCCTTGCAGGGGGAGGAGTATCTGCCTGTGGAATCCGGCACTAAGGGGTATTGGGAGGGACGGGCGGATTATCTGCTGCGCACTCGCAAGACCATGGTAAATCAGGACTATCTGGCGTTTTTGGCAGAGCGGGTCTGGCAGTTTTCGGGGCCGGTAAAAATGCTGGACTGCGGATGCGGGCTGGGTTTCCTGGCCTCCACTCTATTGCCGCTGCTGCCGCCGGGCAGCACCTATCACGGCATCGATCTGTCGGAAAATCTGATCTCCCAAGGGCGGATACTTTTGGAGCAGACTGCCCAGGTCGCTCCGCCGGAGCGGATTACCATGGAGTGCGGGGACTTTCTGGAGAGCGATATGCAGGATGCTTATGACCTGGTGATCTGTCAGGCGGTACTGCGGCACATCGGGCAGCCTGTTGATTTTTTGCAAAAGATGTATCAGGCCTGCCGTCCGGGCGGCCTGGTGGTCTGTATCGATGTAAACCGGGAGCTGGAGAGCGACGGTCTGTATATTGACGGTATGGATTACGCCAGGCTGTGCGCGAGAGAAGGATTTCCGGCCATGTGGAAGACAGAGCTGGAAAAGCAGGATAGAGATTATGCCATCGGTATCCGTCTGCCTCTGCTGATGGAACAGACAGGGCTGAAGCGGGTGGAGTGCAGGATGAACGACAGGGTGAATATCATCAGCCCCCGTCAGGAGGGGTATGAGGAGAAACTTAGCGATCTGATGCTCACCAGGGGCTGGACGGATGGCATGGAAAACGGAGAAAAAGATACGGTCGGCCGATTTATGAATCACGGTATGACCAGAGCCGAGGCGGAGGAGTATTGCCGCAAGCAGCGGGAGATCCGGGAGCATCTGCTCCGCCACAGGGATAACGCGCAGATCGTGACAACGGGCGGATTGATGATCAGCTACGGCTGGAAATGAAAGAGATTGGTGTGTTGACTTCTCATCTTGAAACAAGTATGATTAAAGCATGGGGGCAGGTGCTTGGCTCCCATGAGAAAGGGATGTCGGCTTACCGGAGACTTTCAGACGATCGCGTGACGTGGTCTGCGGATGAAAGGGAGACCGGTAAATAGCGGAGAATTGCTTTTTTGGAAAGGGAACAGGGACGATCTATGTATGACTTGGATAAAAAAAGGCTCCCTATCGGAATCGAGAGTTTTGAGGAGATTCGCACGGACGAGTACTATTATGTGGACAAGACGGCGTTTATCAGAGATCTGCTGCGCAGGCGGGGCAAGGTAAATCTGTTTACCCGCCCCCGGCGTTTCGGGAAGACGCTGAATATGGATATGCTCAAAAGCTTTTTTCAGATCGGCGGCGACAAGGCGATATTTGAAGGGCTGGACATTGCGGGGGAGACCGGGCTATGCCAGCGGTATATGGGCAAATTTCCGGTCATCTCCATCAGCTTAAAAGGAGTCAACGGGCTGGACTATGATGTGGCTCGTTCTCTTATGTGTTCTGAAATCGGCGATGTGGCAATGCGGTTTTATGACCTGCTGGGGAGCGAGAGGCTTAGTGACGAGGACAAAAAGGCTTACAGGCAGTTGATCAATGTGGATACTACCGGACAGGGTGTTTATGCAATGTCGGACGCTACATTGATGGGCAGTTTGAGGAAACTCTCAGGACTGTTGGAAAAACATTACGGCAGCAAAGTAGTCATTCTGATAGACGAGTATGACGTGCCTCTCGCCAAGGCCAACGAACAGGGCTATTATGACCAGATGATCGTCCTGATCCGCAATATGTTTGAACAGGCGCTCAAAACCAACAGCAGTCTGCAATTTGCCGTGCTGACGGGATGTCTGCGGGTATCGAAGGAGAGTATTTTCACTGGCTTGAACAATCTGCTTGTCTTTTCAATTACAGATCCGGAGCATAGCTCCTACTTTGGTTTTACGGATTATGAAGTAAAAGAAATGCTTGAATACTATGAACTGAGCGATAAATATGATCTTATTAAGGAATGGTATGATGGCTATCGTTTTGGGGACGCAGCGATATACTGTCCGTGGGATGTGATCAGTTATGTGAATAAACTTCTGGTAAAACGGAATTGGCAGCCCCAGAATTACTGGGCAAATACCAGCAGCAATGAAGTGCTGAAACGCCTACTTGAGAATGCATCCTCCGAGACCAGGGATGAGATCGAGCGTCTGATCGCCGGTGAATCTATATGGAAACAGGTAAGCGAGGAATTGACCTACAAGGAACTGTATGACAACACCGAAAATGTATGGAGTGTTCTCTTTGTCACGGGATATCTGACCCAGCAGGGAGAAAACGACGGAAAACCGCGCAGGCTGGTGATCCCCAACAGGGAGATCCACGATATCTTCATGACGCAGATCCGGGGCTGGATGCAGGAGAAGGCCCGGGAGGACAGGGAGCGGCTGAGGGGGTTCTGCGAGGCCTTCCGGGATGCCGACGGGGAAAAGGCGCAGAGGATTTTTTCAGAATATTTGAATGAGACGGTGAGTATACGGGACACGGCGATCAGAAAAGAACTGAAAGAGAACTTTTATCACGGTTTTCTGCTGGGACTGTTGTGCTTTAAGGAGGACTGGAAAGTGCTTACCAACCGGGAGAGCGGACAGGGTTACGCGGATATCGTGATCGAGATCTTTGCGGAGAAGACCGGCATAGTGATAGAGGTCAAATATGCCGAGAACGGCGATCTGGACGCCGGATGCAGAGAGGCCCTGGAGCAGATCGAGCGGGAGGGCTATGCCGACCAGCCGGGTCTGGACGGAATGAGCCGGGTCATAAAATGCGGTATCGCCTGTCATGTGAAGAACTGTAAGGTAGTGTTTGAAGACAGCGCGGTTCTTTCCAAAGGCTATCCAAAGTGGCAGATAGACCGTTGACAATCCGGAAAAATTTGCCTATACTGAATATAGAAACATTTTGTCTGGAAAGGAAGTGGATATCTGATGGGACTCAGCGTGGCAGGCGTGGGTACTGCACCCTATAATATGAGTTATGGCATGTACGGTTCTGTCAGCGGCGCGGCAGGCACGGGCGCAGCCCAGCGTATGCTCCCGGTGGGAGCCACGAAGGCGGTGGACGGCACAGGCAAAGTCGAGGAGAGCCGTGCGGCCAAGAGAGCGGGCCGGGCGGAATGCCAGACCTGTAAGGCAAGAAAATATAAGGACGGCTCCGACGAGATGGTGAGTTTTAAGTCGGCAACGCATCTCTCCCCCCAGGCGGCGGGTTCGGCAGTGATGGCTCATGAGCAGGAACATGTATCCAACGCCTATAAGAAAGCGGCGCTTAATGACGGCAAGGTGCTGCAGGCCAGTGTCCAGCTGCATATGGGAGTCTGCCCGGAGTGCGGACGCAGTTATGTGGCGGGAGGCACCACCAGCACGAAGATCAAATACAATGAGGACAATCCTTATGAGAAGAACGCCAAGTCTCTGCAGGCCGAGGCATTCAAGGGCAATAATGTGGACGTGGCCGTATAGACATAGCGGATTTTGACCGGATCATGTGACCCAAAGGGTCTGTATGTGACAGGAATGTTACATACAGACCTTTTTTGTTAAAATGTATGAACAATTTCTAAATTTTCTTTAAGATTTCCGTATATTACTTGTGGTAAAAAATGGAATATGATAAAATTCACCTAAAAAGGAAGACTAAGAAAAATAAGAAATATATTTAATATGGAGGGAAACCAATGAAAAACAGAATGTATTATATCCTTTTACCGGTATATCTCTTTGTGGTCGGTTTTGTGCTGATCGTGAACGGCGTATTTACCGGGCAGATGACGTCTGTCAGCAATCTGGTGATCAATCTGGCGTTTTTGCTGCTGATCGGTATTTTGTTCCTGATCTCCTTTTCCAGTTTCAACCGGCTGAACCGTCTGACGGACAAACTGCTGGGCGAGGCGGACAAGATCTATAAGGCCTATGACGAAGGCGACCATAAGCTTTGGGAGACCTACCGCACCAAGAGTAAAGTGTTTGAGGATGATGTGCTGGACGAGGCATTTTACCGCTATCAGAAAAAGATGAACAGCTTTCAGACCAGACATGGCCTGATGGGGCGTTGTGAGATAGAGGATTATCTCAATGACGATCTGCTGAACCAGGTGGGCATGAATTATTACAATTCCGCCATCTCGGGTACGATGACGGGTTTGGGTATTCTGGGTACTTTTATCGGCCTGTCCATCGGATTGGGTTCTTTTAACGGCAATGACATCTACACCATATCGGACAATGTGGGGCCTCTGCTGGACGGCATGAAGGTGGCTTTCCACACCTCCGTATACGGTATACTGTTTTCCCTGGTATTCCAGTTTGCCTATCGCAGTCTGATGGCGGACGCCTATGACAAACTGCAGGAATTCCTGGCTGCGTTCCGGGAGTGCGTAGAGCCCATGGTCAACAACACGGATGACAATACCAAGGCTATGCTGGTGTATCAGGCCAATATGGCAAACTCCATGAAACAGATGACGGAGCTTTTGAAGGGAGAGGCCAGAGAGCAGGCGGAGAGCCTGGATAAGATGGTGCAGCGTTTTACGGCCCGGATGGAGCAGAACCTGGGAGCGGATTTTGACAAACTGGGCACAGCGCTGCAAAAGGCATGCAAGGCGCAGGAGGCATATGCGGACAATTACCGCACTATGGCGGAGACTACCAGAGAGCTGGTACAGGCGAACAACACCCTGCAGAAAGCGCTGGAGGAGACCATGGGCCGACAGGAGGCCATGGCTCGTGAGCTCAAGGAGCAGGCGGAGCGGATCGACGCCACCTGCGATACGATCAACGAGGAGATCAGCAACCAGCTATATACCTATGCGGAAACTCATGGAATGTAGGGTAATGGTGCTGGAAGGGCAGATGCGGAACTCTTAATCAGCATCTGCCCGCACAGTGCCCGGAATAAATGCTGGCCGCATTTAAGGACAGCGTTTATTCCGCCGGTAATGGTACTGGAAGGGCACTTACGGAACTCTAATTAAGAAAGGACGTGAACGGAATTTGGAAAGGAAATATCGAAAAAGGGGAGCGTTTGAAGAGCCGAGCTACTGGCAGTCCTATTCGGACATGATGGCGGCTCTGCTGCTCATCTTTATTTTGATCATTGCCATCACGCTGGCGATTTATAAACAGAAAACCACAGATCTGGAACAGACGCAGATTGAACTGAATGCGGCAAAACAAAAGCTGGATGTGCAATCCGAGGAGCTTGAACTCGCCAGGATCGATCTGGACAATTACCGCAGTGAGATCGAGGCGTCCAAGCATGATCTGGAGGATTCCCTGCTGAAACTGCAGCAGGCCTATGACGCGGCAGCCCTGACCCAGGAGGAACTGGCGGCGGCTTACCTGGAGATCGACGAGGCCAGGGGGGAACTGGAGTCCACCCGGAGCCAACTGCAGGATATCGTGGGGGTAAGGACGGACATTATCGGAGAACTGCAGTCCAAATTTAACAATTCCACTATGAAGGTGGACGCCCAGAACGGTTCCATCAGTTTTTCCTCGGATGTGCTGTTCCGCTATGGCAGCGCCAACCTGACGGACGACAGTAAGGCCACGCTCACAGAGATCATTCCCATGTATCTGGATGTACTGCTGCAGGAGCAATACCGAAACTATATAGCGGAGATCATCATAGAGGGCCATACGGACACCGACGGCAGCTATCAACACAATATGGATCTGTCCTCGGAAAGGGCCAGTTCGGTGGCCAGATATATACTGGACCCCAAGAACGGACTCAGTGAGGACAAGGTGCAGCAGTTACAGTCCATGCTGACCATCAACGGCCGCTCCTACAGCAGCCCCATCTATGTGGCTGGAACCGGTGAGATCGATATGGCGGCCTCAAGACGTGTGGAGATAAAATTCCGTTTGAAGGAAGACGAGCTGATCCAGAAGATCACGGAGATCCTGGGGCAGTCCGGCGGCGGAAACGGATGACGGACAATTGGATATGTCATGAGTGTCAGAAAGAGGATATGACAGCAGAAAAAGCACGAAAATGACAGCCAATACTGTGAAAAGTGCTGAAAATACAGGAGAATCCGAGGAACAATAAAACTGACAGCAATTTACAGGAAGTAGTGTCATATTAGTGTAAATGAGGTGTTGACCACATTGATTAATGGGGATATGGCATTGAAATGAAGAAGAATTAATGGGATACAGTATTGACTCTGAAGAAAAAATAAGAATGCGGAGGGGCAGGATAATGGATGAGAACAGGGCAAGGAGAAATGAACTTCTGGCGGCGACAGTGATCAAGGGGCTGGAGAGCCGCAATATGAAAGGGTATTACGCAGCCACCAAAGAACAGGCGCTGCAAAAGGCTCTGGAGCTGATTCCCCAGGGCAGCAGTATCGGCTGGGGCGGTTCCATGAGCATACAGGAGATCGGTCTGAAACAGGCGGTGCTGGAGGGAAACTATCAGGTATTTAACCGTGACGCCGCTGAGACGCCGGAGGAAAAACATAAGATAGAGATGGCCGTGTATGACGCAGATTTTTTCCTTACCAGCAGCAACGCAGTGACGGAAGACGGGATCCTGGTCAATATAGACGGCAATTCCAACCGGGTTTCCGCCATTGCCTACGGCCCCAGGCATGTGCTGATGATCGTGGGCATGAACAAGATATGCCGGGATGTGGACGCGGCGGTATCCCGCGCCCGAGGAGAGGCGGCCACCTGTAATGCCCAGCGCTTTCCCATTCAAACGCCGTGCAGGGTAACGGGGACATGCGCGGACTGCAAATCCCCGGACACGATCTGCTGTCAGTTCCTGACTACCCGTTTTTCACGGCATCCCGGCCGGATACAGGTGATCCTGGTGGGAGAGGACTTGGGATTTTAACGGAACTTTGCACAAATTCTTTATAATTTCTTTTGATTTTTCTTCGGTCAGACTTTAGAAAGGACTGTTATTCTAAAGCCTGATGGAAGGAGAATGCGCAATGAATATCTTGATTCTGACCGGAAAATTTGGCATGGGGCATTGGAGCGCCGCCCAGTCTCTGCGGCAGCAACTGCTGGGCAGTCACCCGGACGCGTCGGTGGAGGTGGTTGACTTCCCCGCTTATGCCCTGCCGAGTTTCTCCGGTGTCATGTATAAATTATTCAATCTGATGGTTACCCATGGAAGACATATCTTTAATCTATATTATCGGATCACGGGAAAGGGAAGGCCCGACGCACATCCGCCGTTTGAGGGAATGTTCTTAAACCGCCTGGTGAAACTGCTCGACAGCCGACGGCCGGACATGGTCATCGCCACCCATCCGCTGTGCGCCCAGGTGGTATCCAGATATAAGGAAAAGGCGGGACAGAGTGGGGAGACATCGGAGCTGCCATTAATAACATGTGTAACGGATGTGAGCACCCATCCGGAATGGATAAACCGTAATACGGACTGTTACCTGGTGCCCAGCGGAGAGATTCGCCGGAGCCTGTCGGAAAGGGGAGTGGACCCGCGCCTGGTGTGCGTCACAGGTATACCGGTGAGAGAGGAATTTCGGAGTCTGCCCCGCCACCGTGAGGGAAAAGTGCGGGAACTGCTCATCATGGGAGGCGGCCTGGGGCTGCTGCCCGGCAATCCCGCTTTTTATGACGCATTGAACCGGATACCCCACACCCATATTACGATCATTACCGGGCGAAACAGGCGGCTTTACAGGCGCCTGTACGGGAAGTGGGAAAACATTCAGGTGGAGGGTTATGTCAGTCATGTCTGGGATTACATGGCCAGGGCGGACCTGATCGTATCCAAGCCCGGCGGCATCACTCTGTTTGAGGCTATTTTCGCCAGAGTGCCTCTTCTGAGCTGGCCTCCCACTCTTCAGAATGAGCGCAACAATGCCAGATGGATGACGGAGCAGGGGATCGGCTGGGTGGCGGACTCGGACAATTGCGCGCAGGAGATACGGGAGATCCTGTTGGATCGGGAGCGGTTGCCTTTGGCGGCATATCGTATGGAATGTCTCAGAAGACAGTTGCAGACGGGGAATCTCGACCGCATGATGAGAGCGGTGGAGGGAAAGGCTTTGCTCTCGCAGCTGAAAAATGCGTGAAACGGAGTGCTTTAGGATTAAGGACGGAGGCAGGAACGGGCGATCCTGTGGGAGGTGAGCTGAATGCAGGGAAAAAAGAGATATCTGGGATGGATATTCCTGGCGGCGCTGATGGCCGTGACAGGGGGAATATTGCTGCGGGGACAGTCTATAGGGTTGCTGTGGGAGAGTTTGAGACATGTAAAAATTCCTTTCATTGTGGGAGGACTGTGCCTGATGTTGGGATATGTGGGGTGCGAGGCTCTATGTACCCATCAGATACTTCGCAGACTGGGGCATAGGGTGCTCTACCGGCGCTGTCTGGGGTATTCTTTTGTGGGTTTCTATGTGAGTTCCATCACGCCCTCCGCCACCGGAGGCCAGCCGGCGCAGATATACTGTATGAGCCGCGACCGCATTCCGGCTGCCCATGGGGCACTGAATATGATGCTGATCGCCGCATGCTATCAGGTGGCGACTCTGCTATGGGGCGGGAGTATATGGCTGTTTTTTTCCGGACATGAGGGATTTCGGGGTGGAATGGGTCTGCTTCTGCTCTACGGCATTGGTATGATGGTGCTGCTGACTGTAGGAATGTGTACGGTAATGTTTTTGCCCGGACTATCCCGGCGCATTTGTGAGGGTGTTCTGAAACTGCTTGAAAAAATGCGTATTGTGCGCAATCCGGCGTCCGCCAGGGAAAAACTGGAACATCAGTTGGCACAGTACGCAGCCGGAGCGGCCTGTATAAAGAGAAATCCCGGGCTGGCTCTCAGGGTATTGGCCCTGTGCGTGATCCAGCTGGGAATGCTGTTTTCCGTTCCCTGGGTGGTGTATCACGCCTTCGGGCTGCAAGGGCACAGCTGGATTCAGATCGTGGGACTTCAGGCGCTGCTCACTCTGGCGGTCAGCAATCTGCCGCTGCCCGGCGCGGTCGGCCCGGCGGAGGGCGGCTTTGTATCGGCTTTTGCCACGGTGTTTGGTGCGGAGATGGTCACACCGGCCATGCTGGTTTCCAGAGGCATCAGTTTTTACGCTTTCCTGATCATCAGTTTTGCGGTGTCACTGGCTGTACACGCACGGCTGCGGAGGCAGGCCGGGGACCATGACAAGGGGAAAACGCAAAGGATCACTCCCCGGAAACAGGCCGTGGTGATGCGCCGGTGTCTTTAATATATGCTTTTGTGCTGTACATATGGCTCTTTTTCCTGTACAATGAGCAGAGAGAATCATAGCAGGAACGTAAGGGAATCAGGGAGCGGCAGCGGATATGGACGACAAAGCGCATACAAAGCTGGTAGTGGGCGTTCTGGCCCATGTGGACGCGGGCAAGACCACGCTGGCGGAAGGGATATTGTATCTGACCGGGGGAATACGGCGGTTAGGGCGTGTGGATCATGGGGATGCCTTTTTGGACACCCATGCTTTGGAGAAGGCCAGAGGCATCACCATCTTCTCAAAACAGGCGCAAATCAGCGTTGACTGTGATGGTCAAGAAAGGGAGATCACATTGCTGGATACGCCGGGACATGTGGATTTTTCCGCTGAGACTGAACGGACATTGCAGGTGCTGGACGCGGCGGTTCTGGTGATCAGCGGCGCGGACGGCATACAGGGACATGTGGAGACTTTGTGGAAATTGTTGAAACGCTATGGGATCCCCACCTATCTGTTTATCAATAAGATGGACCAGCCGGGCACAGAATCACAGGCGATATTAAAGCAGCTACAGGAGCGGCTGGATGAGAATTGCATTGACTTCAGCGATGCGGACGCGTTTCTGGGAGAGGAAAGCGCAGGACGATCCGTTTCGATCCCCGCGGGGGCTGGGGATGACGGACTGCCTGTAAAGCCGCGCCGGTTTGAAGGCAGCGGGCGAGAGACGCGGGAGCAGTGGCTGGAGAGAGTGTCGCTGTGCGGCGAGGAGCTGATGGACTGCTATCTGACTCAGGACTGTCTGACTGTTTCACAGATCAGAGCGGCTATCCGCAGACGGCAGATTTTCCCCTGTTATTTTGGGTCGGCGTTAAAGCTCTGGGGCGTGGAAGAACTGCTGCAGGGCGTTGCCCGTTACACATACGAACCGGTCTATGGGCAGGAACAGGCAGCCATCGTATACAAGATCGAGAGAGATGAAAGCGGCAGCCGATTGACTTATCTGAAAGTGACCGGCGGGAGCCTGAAAGTAAAGGGGATGTTAAACGGGGAGAAGATCGATCAGATCCGGGTCTATTCCGGAGCGGGATACCGGCTGGAGGACGAGGCCCCGGCAGGGTGCGTCTGTGCTGTCACGGGGCTTGAAAAGACTTACAGCGGTCAGGGACTGGGCGCCCAGGCGGACGGTGAGAAACCCAGTCTGGTGCCGGTTCTCAGTTACCGTGTAGAACTGCCGGAGGGCTGCGATGCGCATAAGATGCTGAAGGATCTGTACCGTCTGGAGGAGGAGATACCGGAGTTGCATATTCTGTGGCAGGGGGGCGATACTCCCGGGCAGGGCGAGATTCATGTCCAGGTCATGGGACAGGTGCAGATAGAGATCCTGCAGGAACTGATCGCCCGGCGTTTTGGCGTCCGGGTTGCCTTTGGGGAGGGCAGCATCGTGTACCGGGAGACGATAACGGATTCGGTGGAGGGCGTGGGACATTTTGAACCGCTACGCCATTATGCGGAGGTGCATCTGCTGCTGGAACCGGGGGAGCCGGGCAGCGGCCTGGTGCTGCGGTCGGACTGCAGCGAGGATGAGCTGGACAAAAACTGGCAGCGGCTGATACTGACCCATCTGGAAGAAAAGCAGCATACGGGAGTGTTGACCAATTCAGTCATAACGGATATGCGTATAACACTGATCGCGGGAAGGGCGCATCTAAAGCATACGGAGGGTGGTGATTTCCGGCAGGCCACCTATCGGGCTCTGCGGCAGGGTCTGATGAAAGCGCAGAGCCGTCTGCTGGAGCCGGTATACGCCTATACTCTGGAACTGCCCACCGAGAACCTGGGCCGGGCGATGAGCGATATCCAGAAAAAGAGCGGCAGCTTTGAGAATCCGGAGACCTATGGGGAGCGCAGCATTCTCCGGGGAACGGCTCCGGCCGCCACATTGAGCGCCTATCAGATGGAGGTAAACGCCTACACCCGGGGAAGGGGCAGATTGTCCTGCCGTTTTCACGGGTATGCTCCCTGCCATAATGAGCAGGAAGTCATAGAAAAATATGGCTATGAGCCGGAACATGATCCCCACAATCCCGCGGATTCCGTGTTTTGCGCCCATGGGGCGGGCTTTGTGGTTCCCTGGCAGCAGGTGGACGCCTATGCCCATGTAGACACGGGGGACAAGCTGCGAAGACTGTTGCCGGAGGTGTTCGGGACAGCGGAGGAAATTGGAGATCCCCGCGCTTTGGGGGATGCCGGGAGCAGGGCGGATGAGCGGAGAACGGCCTCGGCGGAGGGGAATGGCCGATTTATCAGCCAGGAGGAGATCGAGGAGATCTATCTGCGCACCTATGGCACCAGAGCGCTGGACAAAAACCCGTGGAACAGAAACGCGGCTCCCGCTAAGACCGCCTCGTCCGCCGGAGCGGCTGCGGTCAGGGAACCCGTATATAAGGGGACGCCGGAGCAGCATCGGGAGAGGTTTCTGCTGGTGGACGGATACAATATTATTTTTGCCTGGGACGAACTGCGTGAGATGGCACGGGACAACGTGGAGGGAGCCAGAACGAAACTGATGGATATCCTCTGCAACTATCAGGGCTATATTCAGGATACCCTGATTCTGGTGTACGACGCTTACAAGGTCAGGGGAAACCCGGGCACCGTGCAGAAATATCACAATATCCATGTGGTCTACACCAAAGAGGCTGAGACGGCGGACCAATACATTGAAAAGACGGTACATCGGATCGGGAGAAAATATCAGGTGACGGTGGCCACATCGGACGCATTGGAGCAGGTGATCATCTGGGGACAGGGTGCGGGGCGCATGTCCGCCCAGGAACTGCGCCGGGAGGTGGAGAGCCGTACCCGGCAAAGCCTGGAAGAATGGAAGGGTCAGCAGCAGGGAAGACGTATCTTCGCTATGGAAGAAAAACTGCGGCAGATTAAATTTCCGACAGATCCGTGATGGGATTATGGGGAGTGTTCCGGGCCCGATATGCGCCGGGCGGTATTCCCACCTGTTGTTTAAACGTGCGGGCAAAATGGGCGTAGCTGGAATACCCGGTCATGATCTGCGCCTGGGTCACGGTGTTGCCCTCCGACAGCAATTGCCGGGCCAGAGCCATTTTCTGCAGGGTGATGTAGTTGCCCACGGTGGTGTTGGTATATTTTTTGAACACCCGGGAGATGTAGTCGGGGTGCAGGTAAAAATGTTCGGACAGCTCCCGGAGCGACACCGTCTCCCGGATATGTTCGTTCAGATAGCGGATTATGCCGGTTACGGTCTGTTGGGCAGTGGACACGCGGACGTTTTCCGAAGTTTCTTCGCCATGCAGCAGGATCAAATCGTTGATCAGCGCCATACATTGAAAAAAAGAGGCCATGGCGCTGAACGTATCATTTTCTTTATAGGAGAGGAGCGTTTCAAACTCCTGCAGCAGGGCATTCAGGGAGGAGACTGACAAGGAGAGGAGCAAAGGAGGCTGTCCTGCTCTCAGATATCCGTAGCGCATTGTCTCGCAGGGAAAAATACTGTCCAGCCAGGCGGCGTTCACGGAGAAGACATAGCGGTCATATACTTCGTCCGTTCTGTCAAAAAGCCGGTGTACGCAAAAGGGCGGAATGACGATCAGCGTATCGGGCCTGACGGCGATCATCCGGTTTCCCAGCAATACACCCGGCAGGGGGGAAAGGCTTAGATAGATTTCGGTGGCGTCATGGGTGTGAGGCTGGATCGGTGTGGCGCAGATATATTTTCTGTGGGCAATATCATAGGTAAATTTCATACGTTTGCTCTCTCCGTATTTTTCGTACTATGCTGTCCGTCCGGGATCAGCTGCAGCCACCGCATTTCCTTTCTGCACACGGGAATCCTGCCTGCTTTGGGCAATTCCTAATAGTAATATTCCCCGTCGATCAAATCTATCAGGCTCGTTAATCCTTGAAAAATTCCGTTTTTATCCGCATTTGATAATAGGGAAATTCCTGAAAGCCCCATTTTATATCGAGGCCCAGACGTTCCCTGGACATTATTATTCCGTCTTTGTTAAATCCCGCATGTCTCCGAACCGTACGCATTTCCTGTGCTACATATCTGTCCGTTAGATTGTCCGGACATGTAGCAGCGCACGATTCGGAAACATGCTGTTTAGAGTCCTGCATATTTCCTGCGGTGTGCCTTTGTCAAGTAAAAACAGCGTAGCATTCACAGAGATATCCGTCAAGGGGAAAAGGTCTGTTTTTATCATAAACAGGTAAATAATATTCATATATTTTCCAGATATTACAAGCTATACTGAAATAAAGTAATACGCAATAGCGGATTTGTTGCTGCGGAATACTGAAATATAGTCCGCAAAGTGGAGGAAACACTAAAACAGTAGGAGGAACTATGGAACAGGTAAGATTGGGAATCATCGGGATCGGGGGCATGGGGAGCAACCATGCCAGAAGCATTGTGGAGGGCAAGGTGCCGGAGATGAAACTGACGGCGGTGGCCGACATCAAAGAGGCCAGGCGGCAGTGGGCGGTGAAGGAACTTCCGCCGGATGTGGCTGTCTATGGCGAGGGGAGAGAACTGATCGACAGCGGCAGCTGCGATGCCGTGCTGATCGCCACACCCCACTACCAGCATCCTGAGTTGGCGATCTACTCTTTGGAGAGGGGGCTGCATGTGCTCACGGAGAAACCGGCAGGAGTATACACCAAACAGGTGCGGGAGATGAACGAGGCGGCGGAGAGATCGGACAAAGTATTTGCCATCATGCTGAATCAAAGGACCAATTGTGTTTACCGCAAAATGCACGAGATGATATCCGGCGGGGAGCTGGGGCAGATTAAGCGAGTGAACTGGATCATCACAGACTGGTATCGTACCCAGAGCTATTATGATGCGGCGGACTGGAAAGCCACCTGGGACGGGGAGGGTGGCGGCGTACTGCTGAATCAGTGTCCCCATCAGTTGGATCTGATACAGTGGCTTTGCGGCATGCCGGTGCGGGTGCGGGCTTTCTGTCATGAGGCGAAATGGCACGATATCGAGGTGGAAGACGATGTAACAGCCTATTTGGAATATGAAAACGGGGCCACAGGCGTCTTTGTCACCACAACGGCGGACGCTCCCGGCACCAACAGGCTGGAGATCACCCTGGAGATGGGAAAACTGGTCTGTGAGGGGGGAAAACTCCTTCTGTACCGCCTGGACGAAAACGAGAGGGTTTTCTGCAAAACATCCAAAGAGGGATTTGCCCAGCCTCACTGCACGCTGGAAGAGGTGGAGACGGACGGTGAGAATGAGCAGCATGTGGGTGTGATGAAAGCATTTGCGGGCAGGATACTTCACGGCACTCCCCTGGTGGCGGAGGGCACGGAAGGAATCAGGGGATTGACACTTTCCAACGCCATGCATCTGTCCAGCTGGCTGGATCAAATGGTGGAGATACCCTTTGACGAGGAACTCTTCTTACAGGAACTGAATAAAAAGCGCGTCGGTTCCCGGAAAAAAACGGGCAGCGGCATAGTGTTTGACACTACGGGAACCTATTGAGGTATTTTAATGCAGGAAATGATAGATATGCGGAAAAGGAGAGAAAAATGTTTGAAAATATTGTTTTGACAGGTTTTGCGGATGAGATCGCCGCGTCTTTGGATGTCCAGATGCAGGTGCTTGAAAAGTTACATATGCATCATATTGAAATGCGCGGAGTGGACGGCAGGAATTTTGTGGAGTACTCGGCAGATCAGGCCAGGGAGATCAAAAGAAGGCTTGAGGACAAAGGTTTTGCTCTTTCCGCCGTGGGCTCTCCCATTGGAAAGATCGGGATCAAGGAGGATTTTGCTCCCCATATGGAGCTGTTCAGGCACACGGTGGAGCTGGCTCATATCATGGGTACTCCGAATATTCGGATGTTCAGTTTCTACGGTCCGGGGGCGCAGGAGTCATTTAAGAACTATCGGGAAAAGGTGATGGAACAGCTGGGACAGTTTGTGGAGTATGCCGCCGCCAACGGCATTGTCCTGCTCCATGAGAACGAAAAGGGCATTTACGGAGATATGGCGGAGGGCTGTCTGGATATCCTCAAACAGTTCGCGGGAGAGCAT
Source organism: uncultured Acetatifactor sp. (assembly GCA_964529395.1). Classification (GTDB taxonomy): domain Bacteria; phylum Bacillota; class Clostridia; order Lachnospirales; family Lachnospiraceae; genus Acetatifactor. The sequence continues at coordinate 24,824 of CAZGVI010000017.1, read as the reverse complement.
TTTAAGGCGGTGTTCGACTTTGCCAATTTTGTGCAGACCGGGCAGGACACTCTGGAAGCCTATGAGATGCTGAAACCTTATATTGCCTATGTTCATGTAAAGGACGCCCTGCTAAAGGATGGCAGCGTGGTTCCGGCAGGGTACGGGGACGGCAATGTAAAAGAGATCCTGGGACGGCTCAAGGCGGACGGCTATGAAGGGTATCTCTCTCTGGAACCCCATCTGTCTGACTTTACCGGTTTTTCCTCTCTGGAGCAGGGCGGGAAGATTGAAAAGAAACTGTCCGGCGAGGAGGCGTTTACTCTGGCCCATGACGCTCTTATAAAGCTATTGGAGGAAATATAGCGCTTTACGTTGCGCGGTTTCCGGGCTGCGTGCTATAATGAGTAAAATGCTTTGCATTTAACTCTGCTGAACAGAGTATGCGCTAAGGCGCATGGAAATCAAGGTAAAATGAGTAAAATGCTCCGCATTTAACTCTGCTGAATAGAGTATGCGCCAAGGCGCACGGAAATCAAGGTAAAATGAGTAAAATGCTCTGCGCAGGCTGCGGTAAGTGCGTGGAAGTATGCCCTGCGGGCGCTCTGGAAGAGAAGGATCTGTGCCAGAGTGCCTGCTGGGAACAGAGAATACTTTTGGCCGGTAAGCGCCTGGTTGGGTCCCAGGGAAACGGTATCAGGGGGATATTTTTGAGGCCTTTGCCGGGGAAAGGAAACCACAGATATGAAATTTGCTGTTATTTCGGATATTCACGGGAATCTTCCCGCACTCTCGGCATGTCTGGAGGATGCGGAGCAAAACGGTGCGGACTGTTATCTCTTTGCGGGAGATTACTGTATCAGTAACCCATATCCTGATGAATGCATTGCCAGGATCAGGGACATTAAGGATAAGTATGTTATACGGGGTAATGAGGAAAAATATCTGGAAAATCTGCGGGGAAAGGACCAGGCCACATGGACGGACGGGCAGATGCAGGTTTCTTATTGGTGCTACCGGAATATCAGTGCGGATAATCTGGGCTGGCTCCTGAGCCAACCTGCCCGGATAGAGCTGGCATACCACAACAGGACCCTGTATCTGACCCATTCGTCGTCGGATTTCATCGGAGACTGCGAACACAGAGGATGGGGCAGTGTCCGGGTAGCGCAAAGATACGGGAATGCCTTTATCGATCAAAAGACACTGCGTGCGGATATTCACAGGGATCTTGCCGCAGACGGCATATTTCGGGAGATGCTGTGCACTCTGCCGGAAGGGATCTATATTTTTGGACATACCCATGTGCAATGGAGCTACCAGACAGAGGATAAGCGGCATATTTTCATCAATCCCGGATCCTGCGGCCTTCCGCTTGACTGTATCAGGGATGGAATGCCCTATACCATTCTGGAACTGGCAGAGAATGGGGATGTGCGGATAGAGGAGAGAAGGGTGGCTTTTGATACGGAAACTTACCTGGAATCTTTCTGCAAAAGCGGCCAATTTGAGAAAGCCAATGTCTGGAGCCGTGTCAACGTCAGGGAACTGAGGACCCGCAGGGAGCAGATGACCTTTTTCCTGCAGTTTGTGGAAGAATATGCGCAAAAGACAGGGGACAGCCGTCGGCCATTTGCTGTTTTCACCTGGGAGCGTGCCTTTGCCGAGTGGGAAAAGACTCTGTAACCATATATTTCTTTTCACTTTTGATAAAGCAAATCACTTTTCAGGATATCAGAAGATCTATGCTTTAAACTCAAACCATTACAATTGAAAAGAGCAGGAGATTTTGGTATCCGGTGATGTCCCCGGAGTTTGACGGCGGCTGCGTCGCTCCTCTGGTAAAAAGTTTTGATGAGTTTCGTAAGATCATGAACCGACAATATCCTGTGCGAAATATCATTTGTGATTGAGGGGGAAATGTGATACAATGAAATTAATGTGAAGAACTCTCAAAAATACGACAGGAGGATGGGACTATGAAACTGACGTTTATTGGTGCGGATCACGAAGTGACAGGCAGTTGCCACTATCTGGAAGTGGGAGGCAAACATATCCTGGTGGATTACGGCATGGAGCAGGGGGTCAATGTATTTGAGAATATGCCCCTGCCTGTGGATGAGGCGCTGATCGACTATGTGTTTCTGACCCATGCCCATATCGATCATTCGGGTCTGCTGCCTCTATTGTATGCCAAGGGTTTTAGGGGACAGATCTATATGACCCATGCCACTGCCGATCTATGCAGTATCATGCTGCGTGACTGTGCGCATATCCAGATGGCCGAGGCGGAGTGGAAAAACAGGAAGGCCAAGAGAAGCGCCTCTCAGCCTGCGATAGAGCCGCTCTATACGATGGAGGACGCGGAGGGCTGTATCAAACGAATCGTTGCGTGCGGCTATAACGAGGAGATTCAGGTTGAGGAGAACATAAAGATCCGTTTTACCGATATTGGCCACTTGTTAGGCTCGGCCAGCGTGGAAGTGTGGCTGACCGAGAACGGAACCACCCGCAAGCTGGTGTTCTCGGGAGATATCGGCAATAAGGATCTTCCGCTGCTTAGGAATCCTCAGCCCACGCGTGAGGCGGACTATGTGATCATGGAGTCCACTTACGGAGACAGATATCACGATAAGGACAGACCGGATTATGTGGCGGCGCTGACCCAGATCCTGCAGGAGACCTTTGATCGGGGGGGCAATGTGGTGATCCCTTCCTTTGCGGTGGGCCGTACCCAGGAAATGCTGTATTTTCTGCGCAAAGTCAAAGTGGGACGGCTTGTAAAGGGACATGAGGATTTCCCTGTATATGTGGACAGTCCTTTGGCAGTAGAAGCCACTAATATCTTTCAGGATAACCGCATGGAGTGTTTTGCGGGGGAGGCGCTTGAATATGTGCGCGAGGGTATCAATCCCATATCCTTTGCCGGACTACGCCTGTCTATCACCAGCGAGGAGTCTATCGCCATCAATTTTGACACCACACCGAAGGTGATCATTTCTGCCTCCGGTATGTGTGAGGCTGGCCGTATCCGCCATCATTTGAAACATAACCTGTGGCGTCCGGAGTCCACGATCCTCTTTGTGGGATACCAGGCAATGGGAACGCTGGGACGTGCGATCGTGGAGGGAGCTAAGGAAGTGAAACTCTTCGGTGAACCCATTGAAGTACGTGCCTCTATCAAAAAACTGATCGGCATGAGCGGTCATGCGGATAAAGACGGATTGCTGGAATGGGTGAATACTTTCGAGGAGCCCCCCAAAAAGGTCTTTGTGGTACACGGTGAGGACAGCGTGTGCATGAACTTTACCGAGTGCCTGAAAACAGAGCACGGACAAAGGGCTTACGCGCCCTACAGCGGCACGGAATTTGATCTGATAGCCAATAAGTTTACTTATGAGGCGGAGCCCATACCCGTCAAGAAGAAGACAGCGGTGGCGACCGGCGTATATGCCCGTCTGGTTTCCGCTGGCCAGCGTCTGGCTGCGATGATCGCCAAGTGCGACGGCTGGACCAACAAAGATCTGGCTAAATTGGCAGATCAGATCAATTCTCTGTGTGACAAAATCGAAAAATAAGGAGTCGATCGAATGAGCGTAGCCGACAAAATATTTATTGACATGTGCAAGGATATTCTGGAGAACGGCACCAGTACGGCGGGAGAAAAGGTTCGTCCCCACTGGGAGGACGGAACCCCCGCATATACTATTAAAAAATTCGGCGTAGTAAACCGTTATGATCTGTCCAAAGAATTTCCGATCATGACTCTGCGCCGTACCGCCCTTAAGAGCGCCACCGACGAAGTATTGTGGATCTGGCAGCAAAAGTCCAACAATATCCATGATCTGCACAGTCATATATGGGATGAATGGGCGGATGAGGACGGTTCTATCGGCAAGGCCTACGGCTATCAGATGGGCGTAAAGCATCAGTATAAAGAAGGGATGATGGATCAGGTGGACAGAGTGATCTATGATCTGAAACACAATCCCTTCAGCCGCCGCATCATGACGAATATATATGTGCATCAGGATCTGCATGAGATGCGGCTGTATCCCTGCGCCTACAGCATGACTTTCAATGTGACTCAAAAACCGGGACAGGAAAAGCTGACATTGAACGCCATCCTGAATCAACGTTCTCAGGACGTGCTGGCCGCCAATAACTGGAATGTGGTGCAGTATGCAGTGCTGGTGCACATGCTGGCCCAGGTCTGTGACATGCAGGTGGGAGAGTTGGTTCATGTGATTGCTGACGCTCATATTTATGACCGCCATGTGCCTATCATCCGGGAACTGATCGCCAGAGCGCCTCATGAGGCGCCTGCTTTCTGGCTCAATCCCGAAGTGCATGATTTTTATAAGTTTACCCGGGAGGACGTCAGGGTGGAAAACTATGTGACCGGCGAGCAGATCAAAGACATACCCATTGCCATTTGACGGGAGGACAAGCCAATGAATATAATTGTAGCTGTAGATAAAAACTGGGCGATCGGCAACAGGGGGGATCTGTTGATCCGGATTCCCAACGATCATAAGCATTTCCGGGAGGAGACTACCGGAAAGGTAGTGGTGCTGGGCCGCAGGACGCTGGAGACTTTTCCGCAGGGGTTGCCCCTTAAGAACCGCACCAATATCATATTGACCCATGACCCGGAATATCAGGTAAAAGATGCGGTCATCGTTCATTCTGTGGAGGAACTGCTGGATCGATTGAGAGCCTATAACGACGAGGACGTCTATATCATCGGCGGCGACAGTGTGTACCGTCAGCTATTGCCCTATTGCAATGTGGCGCATGTGACCAAAATAGACCATGCCTATGAAGCAGACGCTTATTTTCCCGATCTGGATCAGGATCCGCAGTGGGAGATCACGGCGGACAGCGAGGAGCAGACTTATTTTGATATAGCCTATCAATTTCTGAGATATGAGCGCAAGGTATGACAGGGGGTGTTGAGAGAAAAAGCATATAATTTAAACCATTAAACAGCAGGACATTAAATTTCTGGTTGCGCAAAAGTCCCCCCTTTTTCGTGTTGACATTCAAGGGGAAAGGTTTATAATAGACAAAAAAGATTTCACCGGAGAAGGCGCTGTCAGTGCCGCGGCGGAACTTCAAATCAGCAAGGTACGGACAGTGCCAGAAATAAATGCCGGCCGCATATCGGACGGGATTTATTTCACCGGAGAAGGCGCTGTCAGTGCCGCGGCGGAACTTTAAATAAGGAAAGGATGAGGGTTTGAGATGGAGAAGAAGAACATCGACTGGAGCAATTTGGGCTTTGGATATGTGCAGACGGACTACAGGTACGTATCCAATTTTACTAACGGGGCATGGGATGAGGGCGCGCTGACGCAGGACTCCAATATTGTATTGAACGAGTGCGCAGGTGTATTGCAGTATGCCCAGACGATCTTTGAGGGACTTAAAGCATACACCACGGATGACGGACATATTGTAACGTTCCGCCCTGATCTGAATGCGGAGAGGATGATGGATTCCGCGGCCAGACTGGAGATGCCTGTGTTTCCCAAAGAGAGATTTGTCGATGCCGTGACCCAGGTGGTGGCCGCCAATGAGGCCTATGTACCTCCCTATGGCAGCGGGGCTACTCTGTATTTGCGGCCCTATATGTTTGGCGTGAATCCGGTTATCGGTGTGAAACCCGCGAATGACTACCAGTTCAGACTTTTCTGTACCCCGGTAGGTCCTTACTTTAAAGGAGGCGTTAAGCCCTTGACCATCCGTGTCAGCGATTTTGACCGGGCGGCCCCCAACGGTACGGGTCATATCAAAGCGGGGCTTAACTATGCCATGAGTCTGCATGCCATTGTGACCGCCCATCATGAGGGATATGATGAGAATATGTATCTTGACCCCAAGACCCGCACCAAGGTGGAGGAAACCGGGGGCGCCAACTTCCTGTTTGTCACCAGGGACAATAAGGTGGTCACACCTAAGTCAAACAGCATTCTTCCCTCCATCACCCGCCGCTCGCTGGTACATGTGGCCAGAGAATATCTGGGCCTCGAAGTGGAGGAGCGGGAAGTGCTTTTGGAGGAGGTAAGAGACTTTGCCGAGTGCGGTCTGTGCGGTACGGCGGCTGTGATCTCCCCTGTGGGCAAGATCGTGGATCATGGCAAGGAGATATGTATGCCCAGCGGCATGAGCGAGATGGGTCCTGTCACCAAAAAGCTGTATGACACATTAACCGGCATACAGATGGGACGTATCCAGGCTCCCGAGGGATGGATTCATGTGATCCGGTAAATAATATCCGATATAACGCGTCCGGTCTGTGGGGAGAACCTTTCGGATCGGACGTTTTTTAGAGAGAATGGGGAAATATGGCAAAGACGGGATGGCATAACAGGCATTTGCGGTATAGAAGATTGACGGGGGTACTGATGGCGCTGGCGCTGGCAGCTTTTTCTCTGTGCGCCTGCGGCAGGGAGGGAGAGTATTCCCGGGTGGTCTTTACCACAGGTTTTGACAGGGATGAAGTGTTCCGTATCGGCCGCAGCTCCTGCACTCTGCCGGAATTTATGGTATATCTGGTCAACACCCAGAATCAATACGAGAACGTATATGGGGAAGAGATCTGGAATGTGGAGTCAGGCGGCATGACTCTGGAGGACAATGTGAAGGATACGGTGCTGGCCAAGCTGGCTCAGATCAAAACCATGTACCTGATGGCCAGGGAGAGAGACGTAGCATTGGATGAGGAGGAGCAGCGTCAGGTAGAGGCGGCGGCGGAAACCTATTTCAATTCCCTTACGGAGCATGAGCGGCAGGTCATAGGAGTGGACCGGGAGATTATTCAGCAGATGTACACCCAGTATGCCATGGCGGAGAAGGTGTACAATCAGATCATCGAGGGGATCAATCCGGAGATCAGCGATGATGAGGCCCGGACGATCACGGTGGAGCATATTCTGATACGCACTTATACCACGGACGGCACCGGAAAACGGATCGATTACCCGGAAAACATGAAGAGGGAATGTTATGAACAGATCATTGGGATTCGGGAGCAGGCGGTAAACGGGGAGGAGGATTTTGCGGAGTTGGCGGCAAAATACAGTGACGACCAGAATCTGCGGTATTCTTTTCGCAAGGGAGAGATTGACGCCACGCTGGAGGAGGTGGCGTTTAACCTGGAAAGCGGAGAGATCAGCGAGGTGGTGGAGCTGGACGGCGGCTATCATCTGATCCGCTGTGTCAGCACCTTTGACCGGGAGGAAACGGACGCCAATAAGCAAAAGATCGTGGAGGAGAGACGAAGTGAAGCATTTGGCCGGGAGTATGACGCGTTCGTGGAGACTCTGGTGCGCAGTATGAATGAAGAGCTGTGGCAGGAGGTTTCGCTGGTTCATGACGAGGAGGTCCGTACAGATGACTTTTTTGAGACATATCAGCGATTTTCAGAGACAAAATAACAGTTAATGAAAATTTTAGAATTATAAAAAATGCGTAGAAACGCCGAAAATACGGCATTTTTGCAAAAGCTGTTAGCACTCATACGAAATGAGTGCTAATTTTGTATTGACATTTTGAGATCGGAGATTTACACTAATCATTAGCGGCAGGGAAAGCGTTTCTCTGCAAGGGAAAAGAGTATATAAAAAGACTAAGAAAAGGATGTGGTAAGTATGGCAGCGAAAAGCGGCAGTTTGTCAATCAACAGCGAAAACATTTTTCCGATCATCAAAAAGTGGTTATACAATGACCACGACATTTTTTACAGGGAACTGATTTCCAACGGGTGCGACGCCATCACCAAGTTAAAGAAACTGGATATGATGGGCGAGTACGCTCTGCCGGACGATTACAAGGCGAGAATCGATGTGGTAGTCGATCCTGAGAACAAGACCCTGACTTTTTCCGATAACGGCCTGGGTATGACCGCCGGAGAGGTGGAGGAGTATATCAATCAGATCGCGTTCTCCGGCGCCACTGATTTTATCGAGAAGTACAAGGATAAGAGCAATGCGGATCAGATCATCGGACATTTCGGACTGGGTTTTTATTCGGCGTTCATGGTGGCCGACGAGGTGCATATCGATACGCTTTCCTATCAGGAGGGCGCAACGGCGGTACACTGGGAATGCGACGGCGGCACGGAGTTTTCCATGGAGGACGGGGATAGACAGGAAGTGGGAACTACGATCACCCTGTTCCTCAGCGACAGCTGTCTGGAGTTCTGCAATGAGTACAAGGCTCGTGAGGTTTTGAAAAAATACTGTTCCTTTATGCCCACGGAGATCTATCTTTCCAAGGCAAACAGTCAGGAGACACAGATCATTAAAGTGGACGAAAAGCTGGCGGACGACGAGGTGATCGAGGAGATTCACCCGGAGGTCAAGGAGGCAAAGGAGGGCGAGGAGCCGGAGGAGCCCGGCGAGGAGAAACTGAAGATCAAAAAGCGCCCCGAGCTGATCAACGAGACTACGCCCCTGTGGACAAAGCACCCCAACGACTGTACCAAAGAGGAATATCTGGCCTTTTACCGCAAGGTATTCCAGGATTACAAGGAGCCTCTGTTCTGGGTACATCTGAATATGGACTATCCTTTCAATTTAAAGGGTATCCTGTATTTTCCCAAGATCAATATGGAGTACGAATCCATCGAGGGAACCATCAAGCTGTATAACAATCAGGTGTTTATCGCGGACAATATCAAGGAGGTAATACCGGAATTTCTGATGCTGCTCAAGGGCGTCATCGACTGTCCCGATCTGCCGCTGAACGTTTCCAGGAGCGCGCTGCAGAATGACGGCTTTGTAAAGAAGATCTCCGAGTTTATCAGCAAGAAAGTGGCGGACAAACTCTCTGGCATGTGCAAGACCGAGAAGGAGGAATACGACAAGTACTGGGACGACATCAGTCCTTTCATCAAGTTCGGCTGCCTGAAAGACGACAAGTTCTGTGAAAAGATGAATGATTATATTCTGTTCAAGAACCTGGACGGCAAATATCTGACTCTGCCAGAGTGTCTGGAAGTGAAACCTACGGACGAAGAGGAGACGGAGAAGTCCGGCGGTGCTGCGGATGAGAGCGGCGAGGCAGCACAGACCGGCAGCGCTGTGGATGAGAACGGCGAAACGGTGGAGGCTGAGATCGTATCAGAAGAATCTCAGGAGAACCCGGCCGAGGGTGAAGAATCCCAGGAAGAGCCTGAAGAGGAAGAGAAGAAGGAGAAGATCATCTACTATGTGACGGACGAGCAGCAGCAGAGCCAGTATATCAATATGTTCAGGGCTGCCAAGATGGACGCCGTGATCCTGACCCACAATATTGACCAGCCTTTCATCTCCCAGTTGGAGTCCAAAAACGAGGGCGTTAAGTTCCTGCGCATCGACGCAGACCTGACGGATACCATGAAGGCCAAGACATCCAAGAAAGCGGAGAAGGAGATGGAGGAGCAGGCAGAGGCTATAGCCGCCATCATGAAGAAGGCTTTGAAGAATGACAAGATCACAGTCAAGGTAGAAAAATTGAAGAATAAAAAGGTTTCTTCCGTGATCACCTTGTCTGAAGAGAGCAGACGGATGCAGGATATGATGAAGATGTATTCCATGAACGGCATGGATATGGGAGGTTTCGGCGCGGAGGGAGAGACTCTGGTATTGAATGCCAACCATCCTCTGGTGCAGTATGTGGTGGAGCATCAGGACGGCGACAATGTGGAGATGATCTGCGAGCAGCTCTACGATCTGGCTCGGATCCAGCATGCGCCGCTGGCACCGGAGGCCATGACCAAGTTCATCACCAGGAGCAATGAGATCATGCTGCTGTTGGCGAAATAGTGAGGACGGTATACCGACGTTGTATAAAACAGGGAACGGCTGCATTTGCAGCCGTTTTTTGTTGTGTGCCGCAGCGTTTCCTCAAAATTTTTCTAATTCAGTGGAATTGGAGCGCTTTTTGTGTTATGATTAACTCTACGGCTCAAGGGGCAGCTCAATGGGCGAAAGTCAGGCAAAGGAAAAAGATTATGGAACAAATACGCTTTATCATGCGGTATATCAAAAGACACACATGGCATTATGTGGCAGGCATCATCACCCTGTTTGTGGTGGATTTTGCCAACCTGTATATTCCCCGGATCACGGGAACCATCACGGACGGCCTGACGGCTCACACTTTGGACTGGGCGGGGGTGAAGGCCTGTCTGCTGGGATTGCTCCTGCTGGGGCTGACACTGGCTCTGGGACGTTTTCTCTGGAGATACTTTCTGTTCGGCTCCGCCAGAAAGATAGAGAAAGAGCTGCGGGACGATATGTTTGCCCATCTGGAAAAAATGAGTGTGGACTATTTCAACGAGAATAAAACCGGTGATCTGATGACCCGTTTCACCAGCGATCTGAATGCCATCCGCATGGCTATCGGCATGGCGGTGATCTCCGCTTTTGACGCAACGGTCATGACAGTCATGGTCATCGGGCAGATGATGGTGTATGTGAATATTAAGCTCACATTGCTGGCGCTGATTCCCATGGTGGTGATCTGCGGGGGCACGATCTATTACGGAAAGATCATCCATGCCAGATATATGGAGCGACAGGAGGCGGTGTCCGACCTGACAGACTATGTGCAGGAGAGCTTTTCCGGTATCCGGGTCATCAAGGCATTTGTCAGAGAGCAGGCGCAGCTCAAGGCTTTTACAAAGGCAAACGAGAAGACCAGGCAAAAGAACCTGAATCTGGTGCGCCTGCAGGCTGTGGTCATGCCTCTTCTGGAGGTGTTTATCGGTATCAGCAGCCTGGTGACGCTGATCTATGGCGGCTATCTGGCAATCGTGGGGGAGATCACGCTGGGGCGTTTCGTGGCCTTTCATCAGTATGTGAATATGCTGGTGTGGCCCATGCTGGCCTGTGGTGATGCTATCAATACCTTTGCCCAGGGCGGAGCGTCCATCAAGCGCGTGCAGGCTGTTATGGAGCAGGAGCCGGAGGTGCGGGATATACCGGAACTGTTAGATCCGCCAAGCCCGGCGGATCTGCGGAACCTGCGGAACCTGCCGGATCCGCGGAATCTGCCGGGGACTGTACAGACGAAGGAGAGCCCTCTGACCGGGCAGATCACGTTCTCTCACCTGACTTACACGCACAAGGGAGCGCCCACTCCCGATCTGCGGGATATCAGTCTGGAAGTGCCGGCGGGGACGACGCTGGCCGTCATCGGACGCACGGGCAGCGGCAAATCCACATTGGTCAACCTAATGCTGCATCTGTACAACACGGAGCAGGGCATGATCCTGTTGGACGGCAGGGATATCAATGCGATCTCTCTGAGATCCCTGCGGGAGCAGATCGCCTATGTGCCTCAGGACAATTTTCTGTTTTCCGATACGCTGAAAGCGAATATCGCTTTTGGGGTGGAAGGACAGGACATGGAGAGGATCGTAGCGGCCACCAGAGCGGCCTGCATCCATGACAGCATCATGGAATTTCCGGAAGGGTATGACACGGTGGTGGGGGAGCGGGGCGTAACGCTTTCCGGTGGTCAGAAACAGCGCAGTTCCATAGCGAGAGCGCTGATGAAGGACGCTCCCATATTGATATTGGATGACGCGCTGTCCGCCGTGGATACGGACACGGAGGAGCAGTTGCTGCGCAATCTTCATGAGAACCGCCGGGGCAAGACCACGATCCTGATCGCCCACAGGATCTCCACGATCCAACATGCGGATGTGATCCTGGTGCTGGAGGAGGGCCGGGCTGCGGAGGTGGGCAATCATGCCCAACTGATGGAGTGCAAAGGAATCTATTATGAGATGTTTGAAAAGCAGCAGTTAGAGGCCGCCATGGGCGAGCAGAGAGCGGCGCTGCACAGAGAATATGAGGAAGAGTATCCGCAGGATGGTGGCGTACAGGCCGGGGAGTATGTTCGGATCACGGAACATGTACAGGCCACGGAGCCTGAGCAGGACACGGAACATGTTCCGAACACGGAGCCTGTGCAGGCTGTGGGAAAGGAGGCTCGGTAATATGCGCAGATTATTGACATATCTTAAGCCTCACAGATGGACGATGACAGCAGCCACGATCCTGGTGCTGTTTATCATTGTGGTGGAACTGTATCGTCCCATCATCATCGGAGATGCCATAGACGACCACATCAACGGATATTATAAGCCTTTTCTGGAAACGACACAGGAAACGGAGGGAGCGGTGCCCTATGGGGATATCTGGCTGGTACGGGACAGCGAGGACACAGACGCGGCGCAGAACCTGGGCAACCATATGTATTACCAGCTCTTTCTCTATGAGGACAAATACTACATGGCGGAGGGGCTGACCGCCGCGGAGAGCGAGGCGCTGACCGAGGGCAGGCCGGAGCTGATCAAATCTTATGTGGACGCAGGAGCTCCCTGTCTTGACAGGGAGCAGCTGAAGGCTCTGCGCCGCTATGATTTCACAGGGATCCTGTATGCGGCGGGTCTGTATCTGCTGATGATGGTTCTGGGCTTTGTACTGAATGCGGCGGATACCTGGATGCTGCAAAAGATGGGACAGAATATCATCTTCCGCATGAGAGAACAGGTATTTTCCCATATACACAGCCTGTCGCTGAGCTTTTTTAATACCACGCCGGTGGGCAAGCTGGTGACCCGGGTCAGCAACGACACCGAGGCGGTGAACGAGCTGTTTACCACCATATTGGTCCGTCTCTTTAAAAATGTGGTGAAGATCCTGGGCTACGCGCTGGTGATGCTGTCCATCAGTGTGCGGATGGCTCTGGTGTCCTTTGCGCTGCTGCCGGTGGTGGGGGTACTCACCTTTGTGTTCCGGTTCTATTCCCGCAAGGCTTACCAGATCACCCGCAATAAGATCACGGAGCTGAACACCTTTTTGTCGGAACACATTTCCGGCATGCGGCTGATCCAGGTGTTTGTGCGGGAACAGGAAAAATACAGGGAGTTTGAGAATAAGTCCCGGGAGTTGTTCCGCGCCAACTGGCGGGAAGTCATGACCTTTGCCATCTTCCGCCCCAGTATTTATTTTTTGTCCATCATCGCCATGGTCATCGTCATCGGAACCGGCAGCTACTCGGTGCTGGGCGGCACGCTGTCTCTGGGCACGTTGTTTGTGTTCATCACTTACATCAGCTCCTTCTTTGAGCCGATTCAGGAGCTGGCGGAGCAGTTTGGTACGCTGCAGTCCTCCCTGGCCTCCGCGGAGAAGATATTCTCCATACTGGATGAGGAGCCGCAGATCGTAAATCCGCCCGAGCCCATGGAAGTGAATATTCAGGGTCGTATCGAATTTAAACATGTGTGGTTTGCCTATGAAAAGGAAGACTATGTCTTAAAGGACGTGAATTTTGTGATCCATCCCGGGGAGAAGGTTGCCTTTGTGGGCGCTACCGGGGCGGGCAAAACTTCTATTTTAAATCTGATCGGTCGGTATTTTGACATACAAAAGGGAGAGATCCTGATCGACGGCGTGGATATCCGGCAGATCGACAAGGCCGTGCTGCGCCGGGCCATCGGCCAGGTACAGCAGGATGTGTTTCTCTTTACAGGGGATATCAAGGGCAATATTTCTCTGGATAATGAGGCCATCAGTCGGGAAGACGTTATCCGGGCGGCCCGAACGGTCCATGCGGATACGTTTATCGAGAAAATGCCCGGAACCTATGACGCGCCGGTGACGGAACGGGGCAGTACCCTGTCCGCGGGGCAGCGGCAGCTTATATCCTTTGCCCGGACTCTGGCTTATGAGCCGAAGATATTGGTGCTGGACGAGGCCACCGCCAATATCGACACGGAGACAGAGAGCCTGATCACCCAGGCTCTGTCGGTGCTGATGAAAGACCGTACCACGATCATGGTGGCCCACCGCCTCTCCACGATCCAGCATGCAGACAAAATCATCGTCCTGCACCATGGGCGCATTCGGGAATCCGGCAGCCATCAGGAATTGCTGGCCCAGAACGGATTGTATAAAAAGCTCTATGATCTGCAACTGGTAGAGGAGTAGGAGCATATCAGGGAAAGTTGACGGGGGAATTGTCTGCAACTGTCGGAAGATGGCAGGAGACATAAAAGGTATGGGAAATGGGCTGGGCGGGCAAAAAAGGAAATCTTGGAGTGATACGCATGATAGAATGTGAAATCGATAATTTTGATCTGGGACAGATCTGCCGGTCCGGGCAATGTTTCCGCATGTATCCCCGGGGAGAGGGCAGATATAGTCTGATTGCGGGCAGACACTATCTGGAAACCGAGCAGCGGGACGGGAGAACGGTCTTTTACTGCGGGCAGACGGAGTTTGAGAGTTTTTGGGAGACATATTTTGACTTAAAAGCGGATTACATTTCCTATATGGGAAAGATCGCTCCAGACGACTGCTACCTGAATGCGGCGGCGGAATTTGGGAGCGGGATACGGATCCTGCGCCAGGATTTATGGGAGATGATCGTTTCCTTTCTGATCTCTCAGCAGAACAATATCCTGCGGATACGCAGATGCATTGAAAACATTTGCGGGAGCTACGGGGAAAAGCTGGTGAGCGTTCAGGGGGAAGAATATTATGCCTTTCCCACTCCCCAGGCATTGGCCGTTCTGGATGAGGATGCCCTGATGGCGTGTAATCTGGGCTATCGCAGCAAGTATGTGGTGCGCGCCGCCAGAAGTGTCGCGGAAGGCAAATGCGATCTGGAGTCTATCATGCGGTTTCCCTACTTGGAGGCCAGAGAGGAATTGCTGAAACTGTATGGCGTGGGCGAGAAGGTGGCGGACTGTATCTGTCTGTTTGCCCTGCACCACCTGGAGGCATTTCCGGTGGACACCCACATACGGCAAGCCATAGAGAAACATTATGGGCAGGGCTTTCCCACAGACCGTTATCAGGGCTGTCAGGGAGTATTGCAGCAGTACATATTTTATTTTGAACTGGCTAAAGGAATACAGGTGAAATAATACAAAAAGGATTGACAAGCGCCGTGGAATCTGTGTTTTCTCTTTTTTGTTTACAAAAAGGTATTTACCGAAATACATATCATGCGGCATGACCCCGGAGCGAGGGGCGCGGAGAGAGGAGAGATCAAATGAGAACAGACACTGAGGGACATTTTCAAACATCTGCCGTCAGAGCGGGAGCTTTTGGGCAGGATCGAGGAAAGAGAGGATCTAAGTGAAATATTTGAATCATGGAGCGGGGAACAACGGCAGGAATATCTGGACAGATGTACCGGTAAAAAAGGATTTAATATTCTATATGACGCGTATTTTAAGGAAGTAATGAATCCCGAATACGACCCCTCCCGGCTGGAGTCTTTTCTGGAGGTAGTCATAGGAGAGAAAGTGCGGATCTTAAAGGTTTTACCCAATGACAGTGTGCGCCTGGAGGATGAGAATACATTGCTGGTGACAGATATAGTGGTGGAGCTTGCGGACGGTTCCGTGGCCAATATCGAGGTGCAGAAGATCGGTAACAGGTTTACGGGCCCGCGCTGTTCCTGCTATCTGTCTGACATGATGCTGCGGCAGTACAAGAGGATTCGAGGCAGAAAGAAAAAGGGGTTCTCCTACGGAGATATCAAAAAGGTATACCTGATCGTGCTTTATGAGCACAGTCCGAAAGCCTTACGGACGATGCCCGATACATATCTGCACCGGGCCAGACATGTATTTGACACGGGATTGGACATGGATCTGTTGCAGAGATGTGTTCTGGTGCCCCTTGACATTTTCAGGGAAACCATGCAAAATAAACCTATCAGGACGCTGCTGGAGGCATGGCTGACGTTTCTGGGGGAGGATGACCCGCAGCGCCTGGTGGAACTGTTCAGGGTGTTTCCACAGTTCATAGCAATGTATGAGACGCTGTATGGCATGTACAAGGACATGGTGAATGCAATGGGATTTTTTCGGAAGAGCTGAGACAGCTCAAATCCAGTCGGCAGTGAGCATTTTCAGGCACCTGAAAAGGGAGGTAACATATGACAAAAAAGCAACGGGCATTGGCAATCATTGAAAGACTCAAGGAGGAATATCCCCAGGCACAATGCTCTCTGGATTACGACCAGGCGTGGAAACTGCTGGTGAGTGTGCGGCTGGCAGCCCAATGTACCGATGCCCGGGTCAATGTGGTAGTGGAAAAGCTTTATGAAAGATTCCCGGATGTGGAGGCTTTGGCGCAGGCTCCCGTGGAAGAGATCGAGAAGATCGTGCATCCCTGCGGCCTGGGCAACAGCAAAGCCAGGGATATCAGCGCCTGTATGAAGATGCTGCGGGATGAATACGGCGGCAGAGTGCCGGATGATTTTGACAAATTGTTGTCCCTGCCGGGAGTGGGCAGAAAGAGCGCCAACCTGATCATGGGGGATGTGTTCGGCAAGCCCGCCATTGTCACGGACACCCACTGTATCCGGCTGGTGAACCGCATGGGACTGGTGGACGGTATCAAGGAACCCGCCAAGGTGGAAAGGGAGTTGTGGAAGATCATTCCCCCGAAGGAGGGCAGTGATTTCTGCCATCGGCTGGTAAATCATGGCCGGGAGGTCTGCACTGCCCGTACCAAGCCCTATTGCGACAGATGCTGCCTGCGGGATATATGCAAACAAGTCGGGGTATAAGATTTATCCGGGCAGACCCTTTTCTGCCAGCTGTTCAAGGGTGGGTATTTGCACCTTTTGCGGCTGGCAGATTTTTTGCGCGGAAATTGTGAAAAGGGTATTGACTCTCCCCTTAGGTCAGAATGTAAACTGACTATAGATTCGAATCTATCATCACGAAGGAGGTATGAGAGGATGCTGCAGATCGGAGAATTTTCAAGGATATGCCAGGTCAGCGTCAAGACACTGCATCACTATGACAAGATCGGTTTGCTGGTTCCGGCGCAGGTGGACCGGCTGACAGGCTATCGCTATTATGAGACGCGGCAGATCGACAGGATGAACTATATCCAGCGTCTGAAACGCTACGGATTTTCTCTGGAGGAGATCCAGCGTCTGCTCACCGTTTCGGATAATAAGGAACTCGCAGGCGAGTTGAGGCGGCAAAAGGACAGGCTGAAGCGCGAGCAGCAGGAGATGGCCATTATCCTGAACGAACTTCAGACCCATATTTCTGTATTTGAAAGGACAGGTGATATTATGACATACCAGAAAGGCTATACCATTGAGGTCAGGAAATCCCCGCAGATGAACGTTCTGGCGGTTCGGGCCCAAATGGGAGTGGATGAATTCGGCAAATATTACGGCACTCTGTATGAGCGTGTTCCGAAGGAACATGTCACGCCCACCGGGGCCACCGGAGCCAGATACCATGATGAGGAGTTCAATCATGAATCCTCGGATGTGGAAGTATTTATCGGCATCCGGGAAAAAGAGAAGGCGGATGCGGTCATGGAGCCCTGTGAGTGTGCGATGACTCTGCACAGGGGCGGATACTCCACCCTTTCCGAGGCCTACGGCGCAGTGGTGTCCTGGATCATTGAGAACGGATACGAGTATGCCGGAGCGCCGTTTGAACTGTATATCAAGACACAGTTCGACTCCCTCTCCCCGGAGGACTGGGAGACGGAGGTGTATTTCCCGATTCGGAAAAAATAGCCGTAAAGATCATTGTGTAAGACGTCCGGCCACCAGCATTCGCTGAGGGCCGGGCATTTTTTGCCTGACCTTGACATTTTCGGGGAAACCATGCACAATTAGTCTGTACGGATCACCAGGCCTGCGCGCTTGCGGAGAGTGGGCACGGTTTTAAACAGAGGAATGCATATGCGGATATTTATATGTGATGACGAGCCACAGATGCTGTGGGATATTGCCAGCAAGATTACGGCGTGTCGGCCGGACAGTGATGTTCAGACTTTTTCTTCCGGCCGGGAACTCCTGGACTGTCTGGAGACAGAGCCCTGTGATATCCTTCTGCTGGACATTGATATGCCGGACATAACGGGATTGGAGATCGCGGGGAGCCTTGCGGCGGGGGCAGGAGTAAGGCGGCCGCTCCTTTTGTTTGTGACCTGCCATGACGAGTTGGTGTACGACAGTTTTCAGTACCACCCCTTTGCTTTTCTTCGCAAAAGCCGTCTGGATGAGGAGATAGGAGCCGCGCTTGCGGACTGCGTACAGGAGCTGGAACACCGGGAAAAGCATTTTTGTTTTCGGGCGGAGGGAAAACAGGTATGCCTTTTCCAATCCGATCTTTTATATTTTGAGGCCGACGGGAATTATCTGAAACTGTATGCGAAAACAGGGCAATACCGTTTTCGGAGTACCATCACCGCAGTGGAAAACGCGCTGGCGGCAGGAGGTTTTATACGTATCCACAAGGGATTTCTGGTCAATCAGGCGGCGGTCAGGCTCCTGGGGGCGGAACAGGCCAGGCTCTGTGACGGCACGGTACTTCCCATCGGGCAAAACTATGCAAAAACCGCAAGAGAACAGCTGCTGAGGTATATGAGAACATGAAACGATACTGTCAACTACAAAAGGAAATGGCCGTGCAGGAGGAAAAGTACCTGCATCTTTTGGCGCAAAAATCCGAATTGGAGTATCAGCTGGCCATGCAAAAAGAGGAGGTGGCGTACTCCCGTAAACAGGAAGGGGATATCCGCGCTCTGCATCAGGGCGTGCGCCAGCTAAAGCATGATATGAAAAATCACCTCATGGTGATCGCCTCCTATCTGAACAGCGGCGATTATGATGCCGCGAAGACATACACTTCAGAGATATTGGATAAGCTGAACACGATGCACAGCTATGTGGAAACCGGAAATGCCCTGCTGAATCATATTCTGAATGAAAAACTGGAGCTTGCCAGAAGTTATAAGATAGCGGTGCGGGCGGAGATTGAGACGCTTTCTTTTTCCAGAATGCGCAGCATAGACTTTTCCGCGCTGCTGACCAATCTGCTTGACAACTCCATCGAGGCCAGCAGAGACGAACCCGATGGGGAACTGCTGCTCCATATATTTCAGGAACGGGGATATGACGCCATCAGCATCAAGAACAGGATCGGGAGATCCGTATTGGCGGAAAACCCCGGGCTGCGTTCCACCAAGGAAGACGGAGAGCAGCACGGGATCGGCATTGGTCAGATCCGGGAGATCGTCGCCGCTTACGACGGTATCTGCGATTTCTATGAAAAGGAAGGTTTTTTCTGCTCCCGGGTGTTTATCCCACAATAGGCCCCGTATATCCCATCCCCTTGCATTTTGCAGATGCAGGGGGTATTTTGTAAATGAGGAAAACTCTATGATTTTTTTTGAGCATGTCAGTAAGTTTATATTGTCTGATATTAGCGTTCATATTCCCCAGGGAGCCGCGGTGGGTCTGATCGGCCCCTCTGGCTGCGGTAAAACGACATTTTTAAAGCTGGTTTGCGGCTTGCTGCGGCCGACGGAGGGATGTGTCCATACCATGAAACTTATTCCCGACAGGAACCGGCGGAAATTGGGAAATGTGACAGGAGTATTCTTTGCTGATGTCCCCTTTTTTCAGGAAACGGACACTGTGGAGAGCAATTTCGGGGATATAAAGATATTCCGGCGGATCGAAGAGACTGTTTTTGACAGAGAATATGCCGCACTGGCGGATCGGTTGGACTTTGGTTCTTTTGCGAAGGAACCGGTGAGACAGCTTTCTCTCGGGCAGAGGCGTCGGGCGGAGCTGGGCGCTGTTTTGCTGGCGCGCCCCAGACTATTGCTGCTGGATGAAGTCACCGAGGGCTTGGATCAGACGGCCAAAGACAGTCTGCGGGAGTTATTGCTCCAGAGGCAGGGAGAGGGAACCACCCTTGTGATCAGTTCCCACAATATGGAGGAAATCTCCGCCCTCTGTGATAGAATTGTCCTGTTAGACCACGGAACCCTGCGCTATTACGGGGACAGAGAGCTTTTGCTGAAACATTTTGCGCCTGTGGAGGAGATGGAAATAAGTTTTTCCGGGAAACTGCCGGATCTGGAGGATCTGCCCATAGCGCGCTATGCGCTGCGGCAGAATAAATTGAAATTGACTTATAATTCCAATTATGTCACGTCTGCGGAGCTGCTGGGCCATATCCTGGCGCAGACCACCATTACGGCGGTGACCACGCGCAAATCCGGGCTTGCGGAGGCGATTCGCGAAAGCCAACTGAAACAAAAGAATCCGCACAATGACACTTGACAAGAACTAATACGGAGGGGGAGAAGTATGAGCCTAATTGAAGTAAACGAGGTGAGCAAAACCTTTCGGGTGAGCAAACGTTCGGCGGGCATTCCGGGCATGCTGGCTAATCTGGTGGCTCCCAAATATGAGAAAAAGCAGGCTGTAAACAATATCAGCTTTTCCATTGAACAGGGAGAGATGGTTGGCTTTATCGGCCCCAACGGCGCGGGAAAGTCCACCACCATCAAGATGCTGTCCGGTATTCTGTATCCGGACAGCGGGAGCGTGCGGGTGGAGGGATATATCCCGTACAGACAGCGCAGGGAATATGTGGGACACATCGGCGTCGTATTTGGTCAGAAGTCTCAGCTCCAGTGGGATCTGCCAGTCATCGACAGCTTTGAGCTGTTAAAGGCAATCTACCGTATACCGGAAGAAGTCTACCGGAGCAACTTAAATCGCTTTACGGAGATGTTGGATATGTCCGGTTTTATCAACCAGCCAGTGCGTCAGCTTTCCCTGGGGCAGCGGATGCGGGCAGACATCGTGGCGGCGCTTTTGCACTCGCCCCGGATCGTCTTTTTCGACGAACCCACCATAGGCGTGGACGTGGTGGGGAAAGAAACCATCCGGAATTTCCTCTGCGAGCTGAATGCCAAAGACCGGGTGACCATGCTCTTTACCACCCATGATATGCAGGATATTGAGAAAACCTGCAAACGTCTGATCATCATAGATAAGGGCTGCAAGGTGTACGACGGACTCCTCTCCGGCATCCGCCAGGCTTATGGAACCACGAGACAGGTGGATGTGGAGTTTGCCGGGGACTGCACGGTGGCGCCTATGGAACATGTGGAGATCAAAGAGCTTGACGCGCCGGGCGGACGGAAAAAGCGCTTTCTGTTCGAGAGCAGAGAAGTGCAGATCGACTCCCTGATGAGTTCCCTGTTGGCCGATTACGCGATCCGTGACCTTACGGTTTCAGAGCCTGAGATCGAGGGACTGATCCGTAAAATATACGGCGGGGAGGTGGCCCGATGACAAAGTTTTCCCCTTATTTTGCCTTTGCCAAAAAAAGTTTTTTGGGGCGGAGCGCCTATCGTTTCGATCACTTTATGGGAATTTTCAGTACGGTTCTCCGTATTTTTATCTTTTGGGAGATTTACCGGGCTCTGTACGGCACAAGAACGGAGGTGGACGGCATTACCCTCACCATGGTGACCACAAGCTTTATCCTGTCGCTTGGGTTGGAGTCCATATTTTTTGTGAACGATTACTATCTTCCGGACCGCATTCAAAACGGCAGTATTGCCACGGAGCTGCTGCTGCCGGTGAACATCCACGGAAGAATGTTGGCGGACAATCTGGGGCACACCCTGTTCCAGCTGCTGTTTCATTTTGTTCCAGCGTTGGCAGTCACCATGCTTTTCCATAAGATTGCGGCGCCGGCAGCGTTTCCTATGCTGCTGCTGTTCATAGGCAGCGCCCTGCTCGGTTACGGCGTTTTATGGACGATCAGTTTTGCGATGCAGATGCTCTCCTTTTGGCTCATCAATGTATGGAGCGTCATGACGATCAAAAATGTGTTCGTCAATGTGCTGTCCGGGTCGATGATCCCGCTCTGGTTTATGCCGGACTGGATGCGGGGGATAATCCGTTTTACGCCCTTTTCCTCCATCTATTTCACGCCGGTACAGATTTATCTGGGGCAACTGTCTCTCCCGGAAATCCTGTGGGGTTTTTTGGTGCAGTTTTTCTGGATTGTCGCGCTGTTTTCCGTCGGGATGCTGCTCTGGAAAAAGGGACAGAAAAAGCTTATTGTGCAGGGAGGATGACAGAGTATGAAAAACGATACCTTTTATCTGGCGGGGGTCTACACCAGAACCGTTATGAAATCCTGGTTCCAGTACAGGGCCAATGCGGTTCTCCTCTCGCTGGCTGTTTTTCTCAGAGAGACCACGGGAATCATTGTAATCTATTTCACCTTGCTGAAGTTTGATACCTTAAACGGCTGGAATATTTACGAATTGCTGTTTTTATTCAGCCTGCTGTTTTTGACATACGGGATTCTCATCATTTTCTTTACCGGATCGCGGGACTTTGGAAAAACTGTCCGCAGCGGCGGCTTTGACCGTCTTATTTTGCGCCCGAGGGGACTTCTCTTCCAGCTTATTTTTTCCAATGTGGACTGGTTTGCCGCTATCGGACACGGCGGCCTGGGGATCGTACTGTTTGTAATCACGGCGGGAAATGTGGGGATCGCCTGGAGCGTGGGCACAGTGGCTTATTACATTGCGGCAATCATAGGCGGCGTCCTGATCCAGGGGGCGATCTTTCTGTTCCTGGCAACCCTGAATATCTATCTGCTGGAGACAAACAGCCTGAAAAATCTCCTCTACTGGAATATGCGGAAGTTTGCGGGCTATCCCGTCAGCATTTTTCACAAAGGTATCCAATTTATCATGATCTATGTGGTTCCCTTTGCTTTCGTCAACTATTTCCCGGCCCAATATCTGCTGCGCAAGGAAGATATGGCCGGCTATCCAGCGGTTTATATGTACCTTACCCCCGTCGTGGGCATCTGCCTGTATCTGGCGTCTTACGGTTTCTGGCGGTATAGCATCCAGTTTTACAAGAGTTCAGGAAATTAAAATGAAACTTATCTCACAGTGGTCAATTCAGAACGTTCCGGGCGGATGATCCTTTCTGCCCGGAGCTGTTTGCGTGCGGTTGGAAAAGAGCATGTTAAAATTTTTTAAAACATGACACAGGATGTCATAGTATCTATGGTACAATAAATAAAATGCTCCGCATTTAACTCTACTGAACAGAATGTGCGCCGAGGCGCACGAAATCGAGGTACAATGAGTAAAATGCTCCGCATTTAACTCTACTGAATAGAATGTGCGCTGAGGCGCACAAAATCGAGGTATAATTAATTCCAGCAACAGATATAGGGGTAAGAAAAGTAGAAAAGGACAGTGTAATGAGAAAAACAGAAGGTATGGAGGTATCGTATGACAGTACTTGAGCAGATCAGCCATAGGAGGCGACGATATGAGTGATGCGCTTTTAATCAGCAAATGGGCCAGGATACGCCGCAATGAACTGGTAGATATTCCGGATAAAATAGAAATACATCCTGACTTTTTACAATGGATTTCCCACGAGGAATTTGAAAATGCGTTTCGGGAGATAGGCGGGATGTTTTATCAAATGTACACGGATATGGCGGACGCTCCGCAAAGGTTTGGACTGCCGTTGTACAAAGAGGATGAATATGATTATTTTTCCAATCAGGCCAGAGAAGCGAGGAGCGCACCGTGGCAGCTGTTCTATCTCATGTTCTGGCTGTTTGCATGCGGCAATTTTAAGGAAAATGTATTTATTACAGCCACTTCGGAAGTCCGAAAAATGAATAAAGCAAAGAAGACAAATCTACTGTTGGAAACCTTATGTGATTACGGTTTTGTGCTTGGCGGCATAAAAAAGTATAATTTGTCATCAGGAGAGTTTCTTCAAATTGATTATCCGGATAACCGCAATGTCCTGGCAGTCCTTTCCGCTGTAGCAAAAAAGGTGAAAAATACGCAGCTTAGGGATGTAAAAAATTATTATTCAAATCTGACAGCCTTTAGCAATGCGTTTATCGGATGGAATCATAAGGTCTTGGCCGAGGATCCCTATACATGCAGTCTTGCGGAGGACTGCGATTATGTAGCCGACAAAATGCATGACGCGGCAGACAGAGAAGTGATCGCGGTTTTGGATAAAATACTTACAGAATATGGAGTTGTAAGGAAGAAGGGAGATCCAAATGAAGGCCCGTCCGTCCGGTATTATCGGGGGAAATCGTCGGCATACGATTATGCGTTGACCTCCTATGAGGGAAACCTGTATCTGGAACTGAGAATCCGGAATGCCCAGAAATGCCTGGCGTATCTGAGCGAATGTCCCGAACGTATAATAGAGATGTTCCGCTGCAGCGATATCGGCTGTCAGAACCGTAGGAGCGGAACTTGCAGATCCGGAGTAAAATATGTGTTTGAACAGGAAGAAAAATGGCATTGCGGATGCTGTGGCGCGCCCTTTAGAATACATCCCGTAGCAGAGGATATTCCTCATTATTTTAAATTGATGGAGCTGGGCGGCAGGAAGTAGGCGCCAGTGAATCGGAGGACAGTTATGTACGAGAGAATGCTTAACAAACAGGAAATGCCTACCATAGAAACAATGACCGAATTTTGCGGTAAAAATGCGGAAAGGTTTTCTTGGCTTAACGAATGGCTGGAATCTGCGTTTCATACAGAGAAAACGGTTGTTTTCCCTTATGGCAACAGATATGGCTGGGGAGTGGCTCATAAAAAGAAAAACAAGCTTATATGCAATATTTTTGCGGAAGACAATGCTTTTACTGTCATGATGCGGTTATCGGACAAGCAATATCAAGCAGTTTATGATCAACTCCAAAAATATACCCGGGAATATATAGAGAACAAGTATCCCTGTGGTGACGGCGGGTGGATTCATTATCGTGTCACGTGTAAGGAACATTTTGACGACATAAAGACATTGCTGTCTGTAAAATGTTCAAAACTTTAGCAAAAAGTATGTTGATGTGTCGGAAATATGAAAAGGAGACGGAAGCAATGGCATTGAAAAAATTATCCCTTGATGAATTTTTGAGATTAAGAAAGCTGGTTTACCGCAGCGCAAGACCTCTTGACTATACG
>CAZGVI010000016.1:0-74444 GCA_964529395.1 uncultured Acetatifactor sp. | reverse complement strand
GGGCTATTTTGTTTAGTCTTCCACCAGCTAGGAGGAATTTCCTATAACATAAAAAGGGGCTCCTTTCACAGAGCCTCTTTTTACTGCCTTCTATATACTTTCTATTTACCTTTTATTTGCCTTCTGTTTGTTTTGCCTTCTGTTTGCCAAACAGAACCCCTTCACGGACAACACCCTTCCGCTCTCCGCAACAGGTCTACAATCTGCGCTTGCTTTGGGCGCTGGCCGCCATTCCCTTATTCTCAGGATCGCTGTTCTGGGTTTTCAGATCCAGGGCCTGGGCGTTGTTATAATAACCTGTCGCCTTTACACCATTGGTATCGTTCACCACCTTAAGCCACAGGCGGATCAGCTTTTTAAACTCTGCGGCGGCCTCCGGCTGAGCGATATCCACAAGCTGACTGCCCCCTAACCCCTTGGTATAGTAAGCCTCCACCTTAAGCGTACAGATCTTCTTCTGCTCTTTTGTATACAGTTCCATCCATTTTCCGTTTTCTTTACCGTTTACCAGACCCAGCTGACTGCGCTCCACACATATACATTCTTTAGGTTTAATTGTTTCATTGTCATAGATCGTAACCGGAATGATATATATGCGGCTGTCGTTAAAACCTATGGCAAACTGCCAGTAACGCGTAGTACGGCGGCCTGCCTTGTAATCGTTGTCCACGGTCAGCCAGTCCGCGAAGGCAGCCGTCACCCTTTCCCCTTCCGGAATCGCCTGCTCCACGATCTCCCCGATCCGCTTTTTCGCCAGACTGTCCCTGCCCTTTTGTTTATGTATGAGATCTGCCACAAAAATTACGGCAGCAGTGACGACAGCAAGCGCAATAACAATTATTATGGCAAGGGTATTCGTGTCCATAGATTCAAATGATACCGCCATAATCACTCCCAGATTCCCCCACATAACTTCCCCTCCTCTTATATATTTATAACTACATTTTATTATATAATTTGCGTTTCTGTCAATAATTTCATCGAGACTATTATCCTGTTCCCATGCATAAATTCACGTTCCGTTCATGCTCCCCTTTATTCCGCAGTATACATATCCCTCATTCCGTCCGTCATATGCACCGTCCCGTCCTCCTCCACCAGCAGAGCCTGGGCACCGTAAGTCTCCGCCAAAGCCAGCCCCTGCTGCGGCCCCAGCACAAAACAGGCTGTGGACAGGGCATCCGCCAGCAGGCCGCTGTCGCAGACAATGGTGACACTGCACAGGCCGCTGCGGGCGGGAGCGCCGGTAGAGGGGTCAAAAATATGATGATACCGCACTCCGTCCACCATAACATAACGCTCATAATCGCCGGAAGTGGAGATATAGTGTTCCCCCGTCAGAGACAGAATCCCCAGATACTTCCCCTCTTCACGGGGATGGGTGATCGCCACCTTCCAGGGACTGCCGTCCGGTTTCTGCCCATAGGTGATCACGCTGCCGCCCACCGCCACCACCGCTCCGGTGATCCGGGACCGGCTGCGCAGATATTCGCCGACGCGGTCGCAGGCAATGCCTTTTCCCACCGCTCCCAGATCCAGCTGCATCCCCGGCGGAAGTTCCAGAGTTCCCGGCGAGATCCTCACCCGCCCGTAACCTGTGTCCTCCAGGGCAGTCCGTATCTGTTCCTGTGTGGGAACGGTTATTTCCACCGTCTCCACGGCCAGCGCATCCAGATTCCACAGGCGGCTCAACCTGCCCAGCGTCACATCCAGCGCGCCCCGGCTGTCTGCGGACACCTGCCAGATCTGCTGTAATATCTGCCCCATGGCGGAAGATATGGGAACCGCCATCCCTTCTTTTGGGGTACTCGCCTGCCCCTGACTTATCTTTTTCGCCGCCTCTTCCTCAGACAGCGCATTGATCCGGGCCACTTCCGATTCCTCGATCCGCCAGGACAATTCCTGCCGCTCCAGTCCTGTCAGCAAATCCATGACGGCGGCCGTTTCGGACGCTGCCTCCTCTCTGTCCCCGCGTACATACAGTGTTTGCGACACCACAGTGCCCATCGCCGTATCCACACTGCCGTACTGCTCCGATCTGCCGCCGCAGCCGGTCAGGATCAGAATCGCCCCTATCGTCAGCAATAGTACTCTATAGAATCGGAAATTTGTTATTTCCTCTGTCTGGTTTACGGTCATACGTTTTGCAAAGAATGTCATATCGACTACTCCTTCTTCTATACTAATCCATCTGCCTATAACAAGGACGTCCTACCGAAAAAGGCGAAAATATTATTTTATATTTCTCCAATTTTTGCTATACTGAAATACGAACCTATATTTATAAAACTACTTTTCCCACCGTGCGCTGCGCCAATTGAATGAAAATAGTTTTGAGAAATGAATTTGTTATAGATTTACGGAAAGGAAAGAACCTATGAGTACCCTGTCCAAAAGGGCCTGTCTGCTGGCCTGCGGCATTGCCGTACTGCTGGCTGGCTGCGCCATATATCTGCTTTTTCAAAGCCGCGCCGCCCGGGACCCGGACGTATCCTATACCGCCTATGTCTATCAGGACGGACAGCTCCTGCAGTCCATCCCCCTGGAGCAGGTGCGGGAGAGCTACCGCTTTACCGTGGACGCTGCGGACGGGGGGCGTAATATCATAGAGGTTTCCCCCGGCGGGATCGCCATTGTGGAGGCGGACTGCCCGGACAAACTCTGTATCCTGCAAGGACGCATTACCGATTCCCTGCTGCCCATCACCTGTCTGCCCCACCGGCTGGTGATCGAGCTAAAGCCCGATAATGACACTGCTCCGGACGCCGTCGCCTACTGACAATGTATTTTCCGAGCCGCCCCACTCACGCCGGGCGGTGGAAGACCGAGGAGGATCCCATGCGCACCCGCAAGCTCACATCTCTGGCATTGTTTGCCACTCTGGCGCTGGCTATCTATTATGCGGAAAGCCTGCTGCCCCCCATAGTGCCCATCCCCGGCATTAAGCTGGGGCTTGCCAATATCATAACCCTGCTGGTACTCCATCTCTACAGCGCCAGGGACGCGGCCACCGTACTGCTTGCGCGTATCATGCTGTCAGCCCTGCTCTTCGGACAGGCCATGAGCCTGTTTTACAGTCTCTGCGGCGGATTGCTCTGCTTTACCGCCATGGTTTGCTCCAGCCGTCTGCTGCATAAACGTTTCCCCGAGCTGACAAGCATCCTGGGCGGTATTTTTCATAATGTGGGACAGCTTTTGGCCGCCCTGCTGATAACGGCCGTGCCAGGGGTTTTGGTGTATCTGCCCTATCTGCTGGTCAGCGGCGCAGTCACCGGACTGTTCACCGGATTGTGCGCCCGCTTTGCCCTAAGACTTCTCCGACGCATTCTCCCTGTTTCGTAGATTCCTTCCCGTCTCCCGGGCCTGGGCCTACATGCCCTTTTTCCGCTCTCTGGCGGATGTCAGCCGGGCATACAGTTCCCCCATGGTCAATCCCAACAGCGGGTGACGTACCCAGCAGGCGATTTCCGTCATAGGCCCCAGCACAAAGTCCCGATTCTGCATATCCACATGGGGAATGATAAGTTCCTCTGATTCCATCACCAGATCGTCATACAGCAGGATATCCAGATCCAGCGTTCTGGGCCCCCAGTGTATCTCTCTCTTTCTGTCCGCTTTCTGCTCTATCTCATGCAGATACTCCAGCAGTTCCTGGGGTGTCAGCAATGTCCGTATCTCCATCACACCGTTTAAAAAGTCCTCCT
The DNA here is from genome assembly GCA_964529395.1 of uncultured Acetatifactor sp. Lineage (GTDB taxonomy): Bacteria > Bacillota > Clostridia > Lachnospirales > Lachnospiraceae > Acetatifactor. The sequence goes on along the minus strand of CAZGVI010000016.1, from coordinate 70,740 downwards.
GCTCCACGCCGCCGTAAGGAGCTGTCTGCCGCCAGGAGGATACTTTTTGCAGACGGATATCCTCTCTTTTCTTCATGGCGTCCACACCTGCCTGTAAATACTTTTTTCTGTCTCCCATGTTGGAACCCAGGGCGATATATACCCGGTGCCAGCCCCTGTGAATCTTCACCGACACGCTCTCAAAGGGCAGTCCGATAGGGGCCTGGGGCTTGCGGATCTCCACATCCACCGCCTGTACCAGCGGATAACGCAGCAGTAGCTGCTCCGCCGCCGTCTCCGCCACCGTCTCGATCAGATCATAGGTGTGCTGCTGCATCCACTCTGTCACCAGGTGGCATACCTCCCCATAGTGGGTGGACAGAGTCAACTCATCCCGCTGCCCGGCGGCTCTGGTATCCGTATACAGCACCATATTCACATAAAAGGGCTGACCCTTCTCCTTTTCCTCGGGAAAGACCCCATGGTGGGCGTAAACTTCCAGATTGTCTATATGTATCTCGTCCCATTCTCTCCTCTGATACATCCCTCTTCCTCCTGCTGTTATGCTCCTCATACAGCGATTCACTTCGCCAGTCCTCGATTCCTCAAGACATTCAGCGCTCCGCTCCCAGGATGGCCCTTGTCATGCGGATGGCCCGCACGTTCTCTTTCACATCATGGACCCGGACAAAAGCGCAGCCTTTCAGCACACCCAGCACCGTGGTCGCCAGCGTTCCCTCCAGCCGCTCCGTCACCGGCAGATTCAGCGTCAGTCCCACCACCGATTTGCGGCTGGTTCCCAGCAGTATGGGATATCCCAGAGATTGCAGAGAATCCAGGCGGCCCAGGATCGCCAGATTCTGCTCATAGCTCTTGGCAAAACCCACTCCGGGGTCCAATATAATCTGCTCTCTGGAGATTCCGGCCTGACGGGCCAGCTCTGCCGATTCAGCCAGATCCGCCTTAACATCCTCCAAAAAGTTTTGATAGCCAAATCGGTTCTCCGCGTTTTCACCGTCCCCTTCCCGTACAACCGCACGGCGGTTATGCATCAGACAGCAGGCCACGCCGTGCTCCGCGATCACCCTGCCCATATCCGGGTCCCATTTCAGGCCCCATATATCGTTGATCAGATCCACACCGACGGCGATCCCCGCCTCCGCCACCCGGCTTTTATAGGTGTCCAGAGAGATGGGCACATCAAAGCGGGCCTTCACCGCCTCGATACAGGGCAGCACCCGCTCCATCTCTTCCTGTTCCGGCATACTGTAATCGGATCCCGGCCTGGTGGACTCCCCGCCGATATCCAGAATATCCATACCCTCCGCCAGCATTTCCTCCACATGTTTCAGCGCGCGGTCCATGCTGTTCCATTTTCCCCCGTCGGAAAAGGAATCCGGGGTCACATTCAGTATACCCATCACATAGGTCTGGTTCCTAACGTCAAAATCCCTGCTGCCTATCCTCATATTCCATCCCTCTCTTCCATATGCATTTCTTTCCACTTCCCACATGCTCTCCCTACCACAGCAGTTCCAGATTCTTCCGCTCCCGGCTCCAGTTGCACTGCCCTTCCGCCTTGCAGCAAAAGCAGGCCCTGCTGGCCTTGTCCGCCCGGTACAGTATCCCGGCCAGATCCGCCCTCTGTCCCGTTTCGCTGTCCCGGTGCAGAGCGATAGCCTCCGCGATCTCTCCGATCTCCTCCCGGCTGTATCCGCAATCCGCCAGAATGCCCGGGGCGATCCGGGCGCTTGCTGCCTCATGGGGAGTCCCTGTCTCATACTGCTCATGCCGCCCGATATCATGCAACAGCGCCGCCCCATATATCATATCCCGCGGTATGCCCAATCCTTCCTGAAGGTTGAAGATCATGGCGATCCGGGCCACATCCAGAAAATGCTCCATATTATGATGGCAGAAGATACGCCCCTCTTCTGCCGCCTCATTTTCCCGCAAATGTTCTAAAAAGATCTGATTTCTCAGTATCCTGTTTACACGCTCCATCCGCGCTCCCCCATTGTTCCGGTTCTCATCCCATGCATCTACAGCCGCAGCATATGCCAGACCTGCTCCTGCAGCGCACTGTCCTCAAAGGCTCCCCGCACGGCTACGGTCACGGTGCCCGTTCCGGGCTTTTTGACCCCCCGCATAGTCATACACATATGCTCCGCCTCCAGGATCACCATAACGCCCCGGGGCTGAAGATGCTCCATGACGGCGTCCGCAATCTGCCCCGTCATCCGCTCCTGGATCTGGAGCCTGCGGGCATAGACCTCCACCGTCCGGGCCAGCTTACTCAGTCCCACCACTTTACCCTGAGGCAGATAGGCTATATGGGCCTTGCCGTAAAAAGGCATCATATGGTGCTCACAGGTGGAATGAAAGACAATGTCCTTCTCCAGCACCACGCCCGCATTCTCCGTGGCAAACACTTTGGACAGATGCTCACCCGCGTCCTCCTCCATACCGCAAAAGATCTCCTCATACATCCTGGCCACCCTGTCGGGGGTGTCCGCCAGGCCCTCTCTGGAGACATCCTCGCCGATTCCCTCTAACAGCAGCCTTACTCCCTGCTTTATTTTCTCCTGATCTATCATATCTGTCAGCCCTTTCCGTCATGCCTTCCGCTTTTTCCGTTGCGCTCCCGCTCTTCCATGATCTCCATAAGTCTCCCCATATAAGACAGAGAGCCAAATGCCAGGATCACATCCTCTTTCCCCGCCAGCAGATAGCTGAGCTCCACCGCCTCCTCCAGGCTGTCCGTGGCGGTCACCCGGGGATGTGACCTGGCTGCCTCCTGCGCCAGTTCGTAACTGCTCATGGCCCGGGGATTGCCCGGCGGCGTCACCGTGAGGATCTGGTCGGCATAGCGCGCCGTAAGTTCTATGATCTTTTCATATTCTTTATCTTTTAATATCCCCATTATATAGATGATGCGCCTGTCTGTAAAATACAATTCAACCGACTCCGCCAACTCTCTTGCCGCGTCCTCATTGTGCGCTCCGTCCGCCACAAAGAGGGGCCTGCGGCTCAGAACGGTAAAACGGCCCGGCCAGCGGGTTTCACGCAGTCCCTGCCGCAGGGCTTTTTCCGGTATATCATAGCCGCACTCCCGCAGAGCCCTGCATGTCTCCACGGCCAACGCTGCGTTCCCGATCTGGTATCGCCCCGCCAAGGTAATCTCCAGATCCTTCATGCCGTCATAGTCCAAACGCTGTTTTTCCAGTCCGTACCGTACCCGCCCTGTCAGCTTTTTCTCCGCCACGGTAAGCGATATCCCCATCTGCTCCGCTCTGGCCCGAATCACCTCCATGGCCTCCGGCTCCTGCTCCGCGGACACCGCCCTGCAGCCCGGTTTCAATATGCCCGCCTTCTCCCCGGCAATGGCGGCCAGCGTATTTCCCAGATACTGCATGTGATCCATGCTTATGGAAGTCAGCACCGCCACCAGGGTATTGCCGATCACATTGGTAGCGTCGAGCCGCCCGCCCATACCGGTCTCCAATACCACCAGATCACACTTTTTTCGGTTAAAATACAGAAAACTCAGAGCCGTCTCCACCTCGAAGGGCGTGGGATGGGGCAGACCCTCCGACTTCATGGCGTCGCAGGCCCCTTTTACCTCCTGGGCAAGGGCGCACAGATCTTTTTGGGTGATCATACGGCCGTCTATCTGAAAACGTTCCCTGTAATCCCGGATCGTAGGTGAGATATACCTTCCCACCCGGTATCCCGCACATTTAAGCACAGTGGACACATAGGCCAGCACCGACCCCTTCCCATTAGTTCCCGCCACATGGACAAACTTTAGCCCTTCCTGTGGATCCCCCAGCCGCCTGCAGAGTTCCCTGACGCTGTCAAGCCCTGGCACGATGCCATAGCTTTTTAAAGAATCCATATAATCCAATACTTCCTGATATTTCATGTTCCCTCTCTTCGCATACCGGCCCGCGCCGGTCGCATATTTGTCCGCGATATCGCCTAAAATCAAATGCTGCGGGGTATTTGACACTTGCGGCATCCGTAAACTGTCCGCGCAGGCACTGCCGCTTGACTCATTGCATGCGGGAACAAATTTTGCGGGGATATCACGGATATTCTGTCCGCAAAACGTCCATACTAACACCGACGTCTTAACAATGACCGGCCTTAGGGCCGCTGTCCCCTCGAAAGGATCGGTATCAGTCATGCACAAATTTTTAAACAACTTTGTTCACTGCGGCATACTGGGCTGGTGTATGGAGATTATCTTCACCGCCCTGAGCAGAATACGCCGCAGGCAGTTTTCCCTTGAGGGCAGCACCTCTGTATGGATGTTTCCCATCTATGGCTGTGCGGCCCTGCTGGCTCCCGTATTCCGCTTTATGAAGAAAAAACCCCTGATCGTCCGGGGGCTCACCTATACATCCATGATCTTTTCCATGGAGTTCATCAGCGGGATGCTGCTGAAACGCAAATCTCTCTGTCCCTGGGATTACAGCCGATCCAAGTGGAACATCAATCGGGTCATCCGGCTGGACTACGCTCCCTACTGGTTCGGAGCGGGACTGCTGTTTGAAAAGCTGCTGACAAAGCCGGAGGAAGGGTGAGAAACCCGCCCTGCCGGCTCTGTTTCTACCCCTCCCCGCCTGACTTCTCTCTTATCCGAACAGACACTATCCCCGTCGTATCCTACTGCACATCATCAACGTCCGCCATATCCCCGGAACCGATATCCAACATGTTCACAGTGCGCCTCTTCAGCCTGGCCTTCTCAGACATCTCCAGAATAAAGTCCTTCACGGCCCGGGCATTCTTAATGTGTATCAGTTCCAGCTTGGGATCGGTGGTGTCCCCGGTAAAACAGGTCACGGTTCCCAGGCGGAACATCTTTTCCGCCAGGGTGGCGGTGAGCTGCACGTCCTGCACCTTATACATATAACAGTCATTCTCCACGGTCTTGAGCAGCCCCGCGTCGATGGTGATCATATCCTCCTTAATTATATACTTTGTAAAAGTAAAGGGTAATCCGAAAAACAGCCAGCGTTTTCTTTCCACAAATTCCATATGCCTCGTCCTCCCTGTTTCTTTTTAGAAATCTATCTACAATATACTCGAAAAATTTTAAAAAAGCAATCCTGTTTCCGGTTTTTACAGTCTCTTTTTTCTACGCGGCGCTTTAACGTCTGATCCGATAGTATTCATGCACCAGGCTCACATATCCCCACTGCCGCAGCTGTTCATAGGGGATCCGGTAATTGCCTTTATAATGCCGCCCACTGACGGTATAGCGAATATACTCCTGCAGGAAACGGTCTACCTCCCTTAAGCCACGGTCCGTGGTCAGCAACGGAAAAAACCAGCGGCTCCAGGTAAACTCATCCACCCCGTCGTCCCCCTCCTCCAGAGGGTCGTCGTAACCAAAAAATTTCCGATTCATGACATGAATCAGACCCACGGCGGCTTTTTGGGGATCCAGGCCCTTTTTTCGCTGCCAACGACGCAGAGCATCACTCTTTCGCCGAATCTTTGCCTTGGCCTTACGCAGCGTATTGGCCGACAGATCGATCTCCCCCGGCCTGAAAGCGAATCCCAGAAAATCAAATTCCTCCCCCGGCCCTGTGACGCTGACCTTGTCCGGATTCACTGTCAGTCCCAGCGATGCCAGCATCCCATATAGCTGGTCTTTCCTGCACAGCAATTCCTCCCTGCTCTCCGCAAAGAGCAGTATGTCATCGGAATACCGCAGATACAGCATTCCTTCTTCCTCGTAAAAACGGTCTATCCCGGCAAGGTACAGATTGGCAAGAAAGGGGGAGAGAGGCATTCCCGCCATGGCTCCATGGAGTTCCCGAACCGGCTTATCTCCCACAAGCACCCACTCCTGGGTGAGCATCCGCGTCAGCAACGTATGGATCTCCGGGTCTTCCTCACGCAAAAAGGACAGCATGGGCAGCAGGCGCACCACATCTATGGAGTTAAAATAATTGCTTATATCAATCTTCAGGCACCACCCTTCCTGTGCCCGCCTGTCCCTTTGCAGACGCCGGACGGCCTCTTTCACACCCACCCGGCAGCGGAAGGCATAGCAGTTGTCCGAAAGGATGTCCTCATACCGATTCAGGCCATGGGCTATATATTTCAAAAAGATTCCCTCGTCTCCGGGAAAGGTATACACCACTCTGGTTTTACTGCTGCCCTCCTTACTGATAATGCGCCTGGAGGGCAGGCCGGCCGGAAAAATACCCTCCCTGCAGGCCCTGATCAGCGGCAGATACCCCTCGCGGTCAATAAACTCCCTGATCTGTTCCTCCTCTCGGCATCCCAGGTGCTGCCGCTCTTTCTTCTCATTTAAAAAGGCCAGCCAACTTTCCTGAGTGGCGGCCATCTCCATAATATTAGTTCCCATAAAACACCCAATCTATTAAAAAAAAGAGAGGGAAAAAGCTTTGAAAGAATAAGCCATGCTTATTCACACTGAACGGAACCTGCCCCCGCCGCCCGCAAGACCCCGGGTACCCCGGATACACACCTTCTGCGCGTATGGGACAGGCTTTGCCCGCCGCGGGCGCGGCCTGTGCCGCATTTCCCTCTCTCTATGTATGCTTTCTCAATGTCTGTCTGGCGCACCCAAAAAAGAGTCAATGCCGTGTTTCAGCACACTAGGACAGATTGGCCTTGAGCCGCTGTGAGATATACTCCGGCCGGTTCATCATATAGGCCATGAAGTTCATATATACCACCTGCTGCTCTCGGCAACCGCGCTGGGCGCGGCGTACCGCGACATACCTGTACGCATTATTGTTCATCAAGATCATGATCACTGCCACCAGACGGCCGTCTCGGTAAAATCCATAGTCAAAAAACTCCCTCGCCCCCTCCGGCGCGTTCACTTCACTGGAAGATACCTTCTGCCGCAACTCATACTCCGGCAGTTCCCTGGCGGCAATCTCTTCGATCCGCTGGCGCAGCAGACGCTCTCCACTGCAATTCTCCTGCTTTGTCTCCTCCCTGTTCTCCTGTTCGGTACTCAGCGTTTTTACCGTGCCGTCGGCGGCTGCCGGTTCTTTCCTGCCCAATACCGAATCCATAACATTATCTACTGCGGCATCCACCACAGTATTCACCACTCTGTGAACTATCCTATCCAGTAATCCCATGTTTCCCTCCTCTTATGTCGATCCTGCATTTATACTACCACAATTGGAGCAGGCCCGCAACTGTATAATGGAATCCGCCGCAAAAACTCTTTGCTTCCTCCCGCGTGTTGTGTTAAAATGGAAAAAATGAGACAATAAAGGAGGTAGCTTTATGAACGCCAGAGAATGTATTATGGGACGCAGGAGCATACGCGCCTACACAGACCAGCCCGTCTCCCACCAGCTGATCGACGAAGTGGTGGAGGCCGCGTCCTACGCTCCCAGTTGGAAACATACACAGATCGTCAGATATATCGCCGTGGAGGGCAATCTGAAAGCGGAGGTAGCCAAATGCACTTCCGGTTACGCGGGCAACGGCGTCATCATCGATCAGGCGCCCATGGCCATAGTAGTCACTGTTATCAAAAAGCGCAGCGGCTTTGAGCGCGACGGCTCCTATTCCACCCACCGGGGCGATGGCTGGCAGATGTTTGATGCGGGAGTTGCCAGCGAGGCGTTCTGTCTGGCCGCCTATGACAAGGGTCTCGGCACTGTCATCATGGGAATTATAGATGATGATAAGATAGCCGCTCTGTTAAATGTCCCCGAAGACAGAGAGGTGGTGGCCGTTATTCCCGTAGGTTACCCCGCGGAATCCCCCGTTGCACCCAAACGTAAGAGCGTGGAGGAATTGGTCACTTATATGTCGTAATATAAAAGTCGAAGAGTTTTTCTCTTCGACTTTTCTTTAAGGAACAAAGGCACACAAAGAGATTTTGCCCTTTAGAGCCATCGCGCAGCGATTTACAAGGCGAAGTGCGCCGAAGAGGCTTTGCCCTTTAGAGCCATCGCGCAGCGATTTAATTAGGAGGTTAAGCGATATGAGACATCTGATGAGTCCCCTGGATTTTACCACCCAGGAACTGGACCGGCTCTTTGATCTGGCCGGTGACATTGAACGCAACAAGGAAAAATACGCCCATGCCTGCGACGGCAGGATCCTGGCCACCTGTTTTTACGAACCCAGCACCCGCACGCGCCTGAGTTTTGAATCCGCCATGACCCGGCTGGGCGGCAGAGTCATCGGCTTTTCGGACGCCGGCTCCTCCTCCGCCGCCAAGGGCGAGAGCGTGTCCGACACCATACGGGTCATCTCCTGTTACGCAGATATCTGCGCCATGCGCCATCCCAAGGAAGGCGCCCCCATGGTGGCCATGGAGCATTCCCTGATCCCGGTGATCAACGCCGGGGACGGCGGCCACCAGCACCCCACCCAAACTTTGACGGACCTGCTGACAATACGCAGCTTAAAAGGCACTCTGGGCGGCTTTACCATCGGCCTGTGCGGCGACCTGAAATTCGGCCGCACCGTACACTCCCTGATCCATGCCCTGGTGCGCTATGCGGATATCCGCTTTATATTCATCTCCCCGGAAGAGCTGCGGGTGCCCGACTATATCACGGAGATGCTCAAGGACAGGGACATCCCCTACGAGGAGGTCACAAGCCTGGAGGACGTTATGCCCCGCCTGGATCTGCTGTACATGACCCGGGTACAGAAGGAGCGCTTTTTTAATGAGGAGGACTATATACGTCTGAAAGATTTCTATATTCTGGACACGGCAAAGATGGAACTTGCCAGACCGGATATGCTGGTGCTTCATCCCCTGCCCCGTGTCAATGAGATCTCGGTGGAGGTGGATAAGGACCCCAGAGCCGCCTACTTTAAGCAGGTGCAGTACGGCGTGTATGTGCGCATGGCTCTGATCCTGACACTGCTTGAGCTGGCGTGAGCCACAGAAAGGAGTACTATGTTAAATGTAGGAAAGATCGAAGAAGGATTTGTACTGGATCATATCAAGGCCGGAAAAAGCCTGTCCATCTATGAACATCTGGGACTGGACAAGCTGGACTGCACGGTGGCCATCATCAAAAATGCCCGCAGCAACAAAATGGGTAAAAAGGACATTCTGAAAGTGGAATGCGACATAGACATGCTCGACCTGGACGTACTGGCCTATATCGACCACAATATCACAGTCAACGTGATCAAGGACGGGGAGATCGTGGATAAGAAAGACCTGGTGCTGCCGCAGCAGATCAAAAATGTCATTCACTGCCACAATCCCCGCTGCATCACTTCCATCGAGCAGGAACTGCCCCATATCTTTTACCTGGCGGACCCGGAGAAGGAAGTGTACCGCTGTAAATACTGCGAGGAAAAATACACCGAACGGTCAAAAAGAAAATTATAGTATCTGTATTCAAAAAAACGCCCGGCCATTCCCTATGATGGCCGGGTGTTCTCTTATGGATCAAACCGGATAAGTCAGACGCTGCGACTGATGAAAACCCGATCGTGCAGGCCGTCCTCAAGTCCGCATCATTCCGTCCACGCTCAGCACTACGCCTGAGATGTAGGATGCCTTCTCCGATGCCAGGAACACAAAGGCGTTGGCGATATCCTCCGGCTGCCCCAGACGGCGCAGGGGGATACGGGCGATCATGGGATCGATCACTTCCTTGGGCACGGCCTTCATCATATCCGTCTCCGTGATACCGGGGGCCACCGCGTTCACACGAATGCCCTTAGGGCCCAATTCCCTGGCCAGAGAGACGGTAAATCCGTTCACAGCAAACTTGGAAGTGGGATAGGCCACACCGCTGGGTTGTCCCGTCAGGCTGACCATGGAAGAAGTATTGAGGATCACGCCGCTCCCATTTTTTACCATGATATCGGACGCCGCTCTGGAGCAGTTATAAGTGCCTTTCACATTCAGATCCATCACCTTGTCGAAAATCTCCTCCGTGTAGTCGGAAAATGGCGTGCTGTCGGAAGCTCCCGCATTGTTCACCAGGATATCCACCCTGCCGTACTGCTCCGCCACCTTATCAAAGGCCGCCTTTACCTCCCCAAAACTGCTAAGATCAGGCCAGATACCCTCCACCTTCGCCTGGGGAAACTCTTCCTTAAGCTGAGCCACAGCCTTGTCCGCCGTCTCCTGCCTGCTGGCGCACAGCACCACCGCCGCGCCCTCCCGTAAAAATGCTCTCACTGTGGCAAAGCCGATGCCACGGCTGCCCCCTGTCACAATCGCTACCTTGTCCTTTAATTCCATAGTGCCCTCCTGTTTGGGTTTTTGATAGTTTGTACATTTTATTATAGCTGTACGCCCGGCCTCTGTCAATTTTTCTTTCCGAACTTATATCGCAATATTCCCCCAGACATCACTCCGGTCTGGAAAAGTCTCACAGCGCCCAGGTCGCCCTTGCCATTCTGCGAAAAAAAGAATAGAATAGAAAAGCATTGTAAGAAACTTGTAAGAAACACCCCAACTTTTTTGTAAATAATATGCATTATTCTGATACCAGCTCAAGAGAACAGGTACACTTTTTTCAGAGCGGTACAGAATGCGCAGCATGTCCCGGAACAGGTAAATCGCCGCAGAGCAATCTGTGGCCCCCTTAAAGTCCGGGACTGCGGAAAGGGACGACATGGGCGATTGCGTATTGGTCGTGGATGACGACAGAGAGATTGTAAAAGCTATCGGCATACTGCTGGAGGGAGAGGGATACGAGGTACTGAAAGCCTACGACGGGCTACAGGCGCTGGACATCCTCTCCACCCGTCAGATACGGCTGGTACTCATCGATGTGATGATGCCAAAGCTGGACGGGCTTTCGGCGGTGATGCGCATCCGGGAGAAACAGAACATTCCCATTATCGTCCTCTCCGCCAAAAGCGAGGATACCGACAAGGTGTTGGGGCTTTCCATGGGGGCCGACGACTATGTCACCAAACCCTACAATCCCCAGGAGCTGGCAGCCCGGGTAAAAAGCCAGCTCCGCCGCTATACCATGCTGGGAGACATCAACGCCGGGAACTGCGCGGGGGAGCTGCGGAACGGACGGCTTTTGTACCGCACGGAGGAAAAAACCCTCTACGCGGACGGAGAGCCCGTGAAACTCACTGCGACGGAGACCAAAATCATTGATCTTTTCATGCGCAATCCGGGGCGGGTATTCCCCGCCGAAGAGATCTACCGCCGGGTGTGGGACGAAGACGCCTTTGCGTCGGAGAACACCGTCATGGTGCATATCCGCCGCATCCGGGAAAAAGTGGAGCTGAATCCGAAAGAGCCAGAATATATAAAGGTGGTGTGGGGCATTGGATACAAAATGGAAAAACAGGAAAAAAGGAATTAGTGTTTTGATCTTCTTCGCGGGAGCCAGCCTGACCCTGGGCAGCGCCGTCTCTCTCCTGCAAAATCTGCCGGGAGACTGGCCAAGACACCCGGATCAGGTATTGCAGGCCGATTATCAACAGAGCGGCCGATTCCGGGGGTATATCTCCGGCCGTCTGGAAGACTTTCTCGCCATGGCTACAGACTCGTTTGGCGGCAGCTATTATGATTACTATGATTATTACGATTATTACGGCTACGGCGCGACAACCAGTATTGCAGAAGGCACCGATACAGTCATCCAGGAACAGCTTGTGCCCTGGGAAGGGATGTCCGAAGAAGAGAGAGCGGAATGGGAGGACTGGCTGCACAGCCAGGAGATCTACGGCAACGGCTGGGACAGCGACTGGCAGGACCGGAAAGATCCCCTCACGGACGAGGAACGGGCGCAGCAGTGCAGAAAGATCGCCCAAAGGTATCACGACAGCATCAAAAAGGACCAAAATCTTCTCTATTCCATAGCCTATGACGGCAAGGTCCTCTACTCCAACTCGGAGCTGCTGCCCACAGACGGACAGCTGACGGCCCCGGAGGGTTACAATTTCCTGCTGCAATACGCGGAGGGCAAGGTGCGCATCTTCAAGGACGGTAAGGAATTGGATGTCTATGGAGACGGATACTACAGGGAGAACAGCGACTGGTATGTGCCGGGCTACCGCAACTTTACCGTGGATGAGGATCAGAAAAAGGCTGTCATCTATATAGCTGCCGCCAGGGAGCCGGTGCTGTATTCGGAGAGTGTCTATGGCAGGGACGGCTACCGGCAGATGGAAAATACCCTGTACTGGCTGCAATATAACTTCACGGCCCGAAGGGATCTGATCGTTCGGTATCTGACCTGCCTGGCGATAGGGCTGGTACTGCTGCTGGCGGCGTTTTGGGGCCGAAAGCCCCGACGGGAGGCCAGGGAGGATATCGCCCGCTTTACCGGGAAAATATGGTTTGAGGGCAAAATAGCGATCGGGATATTGGTGCTGTGCCCGACTTTTCTCGGCGGCATCAGATGGCTCATACAGAACTACGGCTATGGAGACATAATAGAACAGGCAACCTACTGGCTGGACGGCGAGTATGGGTATGATTTCTCCTATGCCCTATCCTCCGTGGGCTGGGCTGTCCGCGATCTTCCGGCCTGGACATGGCTCATATTATTCTGGCTGGTCTATCTGGCGGCAAACGATCTGCGACACAATAAAAAGGTATGGCAGCACAGCCTGACAGCCAAGCTGCACCGGGCTTTTACCGCCGGAGAGTTGGGCAACCCCCTGTCCGTAAAAACGGCTCACAGAAATGCCGCCGCCTTTATCGCCGCCGCCCTCTTCGGCGTGCTGATGCTGGCGGGAGGTATCATCGGCTTTGCCCAGGGCCGCGGAAACGACGGCGTAGTCTGGGGCATGGGCAGTCTGTTCTTCCTGATCCTGGTGGGATTCCTGATCCTGCAATACCGGATCGGTGTTAAAAATATGGAGACTGCCAAAGATCTGGAACTATTGTCAGACCGCATCCGGGATATCCGAAACGGCGACTACGAAACGCGGGAAACCGCAGGCGGGGCGGCTCCCCTTGCAGGCCACGATCTGGAAGGCACTATGACCGATCTTGAGGATATCCGTCACGGCATGGCAAGCGCGGTGGACGAACAGATGAAGAGCGAACGCATGAAGGTGGAACTGATCGCCAACGTATCCCACGATATCAAGACACCGCTGACTTCCATCATCAGCTATGTGCAGTTCCTCAAGGAAGAAAAGGATCTGCCGGAACATGTGCGGGACTATGTGAAGATCCTGGACGAAAAATCCCAGCGGCTGAAAAACATGGTGTCGGACGTATTTGCCGTGAGCAAGGCCGCCTCCGGCGAGCTGCCCATGCATATGGAGGAACTGGACTTCGGCAAGCTGCTGCGTCAGACTCTGGCAGATATGGAGGAACAGATCGCGGGCAGCAAAGTCTCTTTCCGCACGGAGATCCCCGATGCGCCTGTGATGATCATGGCGGACGGACAGCGGATGTACCGGGTGTTCCAGAACCTGTTCCAGAACGCCATCCAGTACTCTTTGGACGGCTCCAGAGTGTTTGTTACCCTGCAGGCCGACGGGCACATGGCGGTGGCCAGTGTAAAGAACACCTCCCATCAGGAGCTGGATAAAAACAAAGATTTCACGGAGCGCTTTACCCGTGGAGACTTAAGCCGCACCGACGGCGGCAGCGGTCTGGGACTCTCCATCGCCCAGAGCTTTACCGAGGCCTGCGGCGGAAGTTTCAGCTGGGAAACCAACGCGGATCTGTTTGTGGTGACGGTCTCCTTCCAGATCTTAGGTGATAAAGCATAGGCATTAAGACTGACACAAAGCTCCGGGACCGAATTACTCATTCTGCCCCGGAGCCATTATTTCACTGATCCATATTATTGCTTTAAGTCTATTTATCCCGATAATGAGATCCGCATTGCGCAATCTCAAGTTCGCCGCTATTTATTCTAAATACAATACGATTACTCTCATCTATTCTGACACTCCAATACCCCTGCAAGTCACCAGTCAGAGGTTCCGGTTTTCCGATCCCGCAATAACCATTCCGCTCAATATCCTGAATCAGTTTATTTATCCGCCTGAGAGTTTTTTTGTCCTGACTCTGCCAATATAAATAATCCTCCCACGCCTCATCCTGCCATTTTTTAATCATCTTCTACCTCGATCAAATCATGTTCTGTCACACGCCCTGCCTCAATGTCAGAAACCGCTTTTTTCAGCCTTCGCATGTTGACCGCACTGTAAAATGGATCCGCCTTCACTTCAAATGGCAATTTCTGCTCCCGCAATACGTTTTTTATAAACATATTGATCGCCACCGACACATTCATGCCTGTCTGCTCACAAAACTCCTCAAATCCTTTCTTATCATCGCTATCCAGCCTCACACTTAACATCGCCTGTGCCATACGATCACCTCTTTCACCATATATTATATATATTATGTCTTACATTGTCAATATTATGTAATACCTTTTCTATTGAATCAAAACTCTATCTCATGTTCCTTAAAAAAAGTATAATACGCCCGCACATTGCCAAGCTCCGTCCAGCGTTTCACATCCACCGGGTCCTCGTCCATATCATATATCTTAGCCCCCTTCATGGAAAGCAAAAAGGGCGAATGGGTCGCTATGATAAACTGACAGCCGAAAAACCGGGCAGAGTCCTCCAGAAAACGCAGCAGTTCCTGCTGTCTCTCCGGGGATAAACTGTTCTCCGGCTCATCCAGCAGATACAGCCCATTCTCCTGTATTTTCTCCGAAAAATATAGAAAAGCGCTCTCCCCGTTGGAATGCTCCCGCACATTGTCCATCAGATTGGCCCGCACATATTTAGATTGGGTCTTCCCCCGGGCGGATACCACTTTTTTGAGCTGTTCGTAGTCCTCCAGGGAGCGCATCTGAAAATGAGAATATCTGTTATCCAGATACTCTTCAAACATGTCCTCCCTCCTGCGGTCTATTCCCTGGTTCAGCGACCGCAGATTCAGCATATAGTCAAACACATCGTCGCTGGTGATGATCCTGCTGTGTTTCGGGACGGGCTGCGGCGTCTCATAATCGCACATTTTTGTATAGGTTTCAAAAAAATTGCTGCGGTTGTACAGTGTGTCCCGCTTAAGCCCCAGCGTCTCCCCGATCACATTCAACGCCGTGGTCTTACCGGAGCCGTTGCCCCCATAGAGGATCGTCACGGGCTCAAAATCCAGCATCCGCAGATTGCGCCGGGAAAGGATCTGAAAAGGATAGTATGAGTCGTAGCAGGTTCTCTTTTCTCCCCAGAAAAAATCGGACTCCTGCTCGCCGGTGGGAAATGTAAAATGCGATAAATAGATCATGGTTCTTCTCTCCTGTGTGCCGCTGTAACCGCGCTCCTGTCATAAACTATTTTAACCCGATACCTTTAAGTACTTCCGTCGTAGTCATTCCCGGATCCCTCCAGCTAAGTTCCTCCGGCGTCCGCGCAATGGGCGCTCTCGCGTCCAGTCGTATCAGCCGGTAACTGCGGCGCAGATCCACCTCCCCCTCTGTGAGTGCCTTTTGCAGAGAGGTTTTCCCAATCTCCTCCCTGTGAGCCAGCAATCGCTCCAGACTGCCAAACTGTCTCAGCAGAGCGGCCGCCGTCTTGGGGCCTACGCCGGGGACGCCCGCTATGTTGTCCGCCTTATCCCCTGTCAGCGCCTTGTAATCCGCGTACTGCCACGGCTCGATTCCCAGCTTTTCCCGGATATAGGCCGCGTCACACAGCACGGTCTTCTCCCCTCTGTAACGCAGCACCGACACGTTTTCTCCTATCAGTTGAAAAAAATCACTGTCAAAAGAGGAGATCACGATCCGCAGCCCCTCCGAACCGTTGCCATAAGTGTACACATACGCGGCGATCTCGTCATCCGCCTCATACCTGCAAGTCTCCCAGTGGGCCATCCCCATGTGATCCAGCGCCCGGTATACGTCCGGCAATTGGGAGAAAGGATTATCCTCCTCTGCCACCTGGCTATAATCCGGGCGGTTTCCCTTATAGTCCGGCGCCAGCTCTCTTCTCGGGTTTTCGTGTTCCCCGTCAAAGATCACCGCCACATGGCTGGGGGATACCCGCCGGAGGATCTTAAACAGCGCTCCCACAAAGCCCAAGGTACCCTGTATGGCCTTTCCGTCCCGGCCCACGATCCGGGCCGGCATCCCATAGAACATCTGAAACAGCAGATTGTGTCCGTCCACCAACAGCAATGTATCCTCTGTTTTATCCATCTATGTACTCCGTTTTCTTTATTCTGTCCAACATAATGTCCCGTTACCCGAGACGGGGCATCGGGCTGGCCTACACAGTATCCGCCTACTTATCCCAGAGCCACGTCCAGTATCATCATCAGTGTAAAGCCCATGGCTACGCCGATGGTGCCGATATTGGTGTGCTCCCCGGACTGGGACTCCGGAATCAGCTCCTCCACCACCACATAGATCATGGCTCCCGCCGCGAAAGACAACAGATAGGGTAAAAAAGGCACTACCAGATTGGTAAGCAGGATCGTGATCACCGCGCCCACAGGCTCCACCAGCCCGGACAACATACCGTAACAGAACGCCCTGCTCTTAGAAATCCCCTGCCCGCTGCTCTTAAGGGGCATGGAGATAATGGCTCCCTCAGGAAAATTCTGTATGGCAATTCCCACGGCCAGGGCAAAGGCCCCCGCCATGGTGATACCGGTGTTTCCCATCATGGCTCCGGCAAAGGTCACCCCCACCGCCATACCTTCCGGCAGATTGTGCAGCGTCACGGCAAAGACCAGCATGGCCGTCTTTCCCATACCTGTCTTTACCCCCTCCGGTTTGTTGCTGTCCAAATGCAGATGGGGGATCAGACTGTCCAGCGCCAGCAAAAAGAACATGCCCAGCAGAAAACCCACCGTGGCCGGTATCCAGGCGATCTTTCCCTGCTGCTCAGCCATCTCGATACCGGGGATCAGCAGCGACCACACAGATGCCGCGATCATCACCCCGGCGGCAAATCCCAAAAGCAATTTCTCCAGCTTTCTATTCATTTCATTCTTCATCAGGAACACCATGGCTGCGCCCAACGTGGTCCCGACAAAGGGAATCAACAATCCTGTAGCTATCCGTACGATCTCTCTCATCTATTCACCGCTCACATCCATGATTCACCGCGCCCTTACGCCGCAGCCAGGCGGCTGACATAGCATGGCGGACCCCGGAAAATGCCCCTGCTTTCAAAATCATCTTATCATCAATATATGTGGTTCTTCCTCATATGTCACTGCTGTTTTCCACTGCCCGGCCGGTTTTCCTGCCCCATGGTTTTCAGTCGTGCCGCCTGTGGCTGTCGTATGTCTCACAGAACCGAGCGGAAAAAGAAGGCTCCTCACCCGCCTCATACAGATGGGAAATATCCCCGAAACAGGTCATGCGAAAAGCCGCCTTTCCCCGTCTGCGCTCCTCCGTATAGAGGATCGTCACCGCCGTGGGAGCCGCCGCCGTACCATGCCACAGCACCATGGGCGATATGCCCAGCAAGTGACTCAACAATACACATTCTACGCCAAAATGGCAGAAAAATACCAGCGTGTCCTGATTGGACTGTCTCGTGCGGTAAATTCCCCCCTTGCGCTGATAGCCATGCTCCGCCAGCACCTGATCAAATCCCCGCACCACCCAGTCGTATTCCTCCTGTATACCCACCCGCATCTCACCGGTGACCGGGTCCGTGGCCACAGCCTCCCGCATCACAGGCGGCGTACTCCACAGATCGCGGCGGTAAAACTCGTCCACCTCCGTCCAGTCTTGGGGCAGCCAGTCCCAGGAGATCATGGGGTGATCCGGCACATCCGGACGCATGATCTGGGGCGCGAACTCTCTCAGCCAGGGACATTCCACCGCCGTCCGCCCCATTTTTTCCAGTGTGAGGGAGGCCGTAGCCTTGGCCCGGCCCAACGGAGACACATAGAACTCCTTTACCTCCAGCCTGGATAGCCTGTCTGCCAAAAGCGCCGCCTCCCGCCAGCCCATTTCAGTCAGTGTGTCGTGTTCATAGTCCGGGTCTCCGTGTCGCACAATGATCAGTCTCATCGCATTTTTCCTTTCGCAGTAAAGCCTGGCATATCTTCCTACCACCCAATATGATTGTAGTGGGAATAGCCCTTCATCTGTTCCTGAAAACTGTCTATCTGCTGGCTGATCCGCTTTCGCTCCCGCTCCGGCAGCTCTCCCTCCAGCGCCTCGAACAGCCTCTTCGCCTCCTTAAGCCCGTCTCTGGCTGCGTCCTTATAATTGTTCGCCAGACTGTTGGCCACGATGCTTAGCTGGGCGTCTATCTCTCCCGTTTTTTTCTTATTGCTCCCAAACAATCCAAACATATCGTTCCCCCTATCCGGTGATCTCCTCCAGATAAAATTCATCCATGCAGCATCGCCCTCCGGTATACAGCAGCAGCGGAAATTCATGGTAATAAGTCATCCCCACATCCCGCATGATCATGCCAATATTCTGCCGCTCCGGCGGAACTACCCGCTCTTTCACAAAACGTCTGGCCCACTTGTCTTCCACCGTATAGATGCCTTTTCGGGCCAGAATGCCAAAGATGGCCGGCAAATGATCTGGGTCGATGTCTTTCGGAATCTCCCCCCCATAGACATCCTGTTCCTCATCATAAGTGAGTACTGCCCAAAGAGGATATTCGCTGTCTTCTTCTTTAATCGCAAATCGTCTCAATGTATCCCACCCTTTCCCGCAGCATCGCAAGTATCCTTTCCCAGTATAAGTCCGGTACAGCCTCCTCACAACCCTGAAGGCCCGCAAATACCTTTTCAAAGGAAAAATCCGCCGTCCTGACTTTTCGTAACCGCTGTAGCGGAACCTGCCGCAGATTATCTGTCAGAGACTTGCTGCCAACACAATTATTCACCGGCCCGTCCTTCATAAGTTCTGCCTGCCGCATGGCCTCGCCATCCTGATAGCAGGAAAACAGGAGAGATAACCCGTTGTCAAAGACCGGTGCGAGCCTATAGTGTCCCGCCTGTTCAAGCACTTCAATATTGGCGCCATGCCTATCCCTGTTGCAGATCACATAATCCAGCAAAAAGAGTTCATAAAAATATTCATTCATCCCCTGCCGGACGATAAAATCCCACACACTTTCCTGCTCCAGCCCGGCCATTTCATAGTAAGTCTCAAATGTCAGCTTATGTTCTCCCAGCTTTTTAAAATCCCGGGATTTCGTCAGCCAGGTTTCATATATCCTCCCATTAACCTGTATATCCGCATGAACCAGCTCATAACACAAATGCGGAATGTTCAAAATATCCGCCACATTCTGCGCCACGATCTCATTTACGCTCTCGTGTCCGTATACACCCCTGACGGTGTCGAAATTAGATACTTTATAATAATATTTCACATTTTCCATCAATTCGTAAGACTTTAAAAAACTTCCTGCCGTACCCGATGAAGTTCTGGATATGCTCCAGGACAGGTGCGTTAGATTTTTCTTCTCCATAGAGTTCTCCCTCTGTCACAAGAGTCCCCGTTCCTTTTTCGGACTCCCGCCGCCTCGCCATCCAACTTTATTATAAGGGTAAGCTCCGAAAAATACAACTTAATAACAAAAAACGCAGAAAATTCTTCAGCCAAGGCAATGTTACTTTCTGCGTTTACATTAAAATTTATTCCATTTTCAAGTTCTAGCGATCCACAAATATGTTGTGATAAACCATACGCATATTTACAGTATTTACACTCATTTATAAAAATAAAATATACCATCTCGTTCCGCTTAGACGCAATAACTTTTATTCAATGTCCTCATTATAATAAATATAGTAAAATTGGCTCTATTCATTTTGCACTTCCTGCATAATCGAATAATATTTTTCCAATGTTTCGTCGTCAAAGCCCGGATCATCATATAGATTTATCCTTGTACCCTCCAACTGCATAATATATTCACCCAAAAAATCAGTCGCTTTCTGCGCACCGCTGTAACTCATATGCCTCAAATCTGCAGCCACATCTTCCGAAATAATCAAATCTGCAGCATCCATATATTCTTGAGTGTTGAAATCAATAAACGGGATATTGTATTGATCTGCATATGCCTGCACAACATTATGATATCCATCGTTCCAATTATTTACTTCATTGCTCGCCATAAGCGTCTTCACCAAGATTAGCTGAATCCCATTTTCGTCACAATACTCCCTTAGCCGATCGAGATACGGAACCTTTATATACTCTGTCGCCGTCTCATCTCCAAACAAAATAGAAGACTGATACTCTTCTCCAGCTCTGCTGAACAACGGAACAAATCCCCTTAGATACTGATTATTCGCATTGCCTACCTCCCTGAAAGTTTTCTCCGAAATTTCCCAGCCATCATGAAGAACCAAAATAGGAAAAAGCACCTTATAACTGTTTCTCTTGTATACCGCTGCAAGTTTTAAGTAATTATGATTGATTCCCATGCTGAAAAGAGACCGAATGTCTGTCGCTATTTCCCCATGCGACATCGGAATAGCCATGGCCTCTGAGACAATCACCTTATAATTCTGGTGTTCATACGCCTCCTGTGCCCAGATATACCCTGCAAGCATGGACTGATTAGATGTTCCAAAATTGTAACTGCTTATGCCCCAATGGTCATACAATTCCGCCGGGCAAAATGCGGCATAAGACATGCTGCCTCCGATGAAGATCACATCTACTGTGTCCTCTGCACAATCATAAAAAGCCTCATGGTCATTAAATCCTCGCAGATTCAAAAAGGCGATCTTAGAGCAGAACGATAAGAGGAATGCTGCCATAGCCAGAAATACGATCATCTTCAACAAATCTCTTTTTTTCATATATTCCCCCTCTTTAAGATACTTCTTAAAACGCCTGATAGATGAAATTTACCGCATTATACTCAGCTCCATACTTTCCGTAGATAATTACATACAAAAACATTGCAAGCCAGATAAACCAACGAAAAGGAAGAATTTGCCTGTCCACCCAATACCGAGCATAAATAGCTTTTTCACGCATAATGCCAACCAAAGCAAGGAGTACCAATGAGATCAAAATTATACTCCAATCCTGTTCGTTCAATCCCATCGTTATATTTGGATCAAATAACACGCCCAAATGTATCTGGTGTTTCAAAATTGCTCCAAAGATGCCTTTCAGAAAAGAAAGCGCCTGTTTCACATCAACAGCTCGAAAGAAGACAGCTCCTACGGCATATATAATGTATGTCCTTACAGATTGAAATAAATGCCAGCTAAAACTCTCCTCATTGATTTTGAAAAATCTGTTAAGTCTTTTCAGAGCTGGAGCGCACAATTCACCAAGCATCAGTAACAGCCAATACCAAAAGCTAACCCCGATAATATACTTTATACCGCCATGCCAAACACCCATGACAGTCCATAAAACAAACATGCCTAATGAAGTTGTGACAAATTTTCCGATTTTTTTACCCAGTTTCTTTTTTGCGAATTTATTAAGACCAATCATTCCTTTAGACTTTAGCAGGGGATACAAAACATAATCCTTCGCCCAAGTCCCCAGCGTAATATGCCAACGCTGCCAAAATTCCTGTATAGTGCGTGAGAAAAAAGGATTATTAAAATTTTCCGGAAGCCTGATTCCGAAACATTCCGCTGTACCCAAAGCGATGTCCATGCATCCGGAAAAATCTGCGTACATTTGAATTGGATATAAAAGAAATGCCATCCATAGATATATTGACCCTATATCCTGCGTACCCCATACTGCATTTACAAAAATGCCAACCCTCTCTGCCAAAACCAATTTCTTTAAAAATCCCCATAAAATCCTCTGCGCGCCATGTGTTATATTCTCATACGACAACTCATGTCTTTCATACAGACCTTCCAGTTGGCTGTATCTGCTGATTGGTCCCGTAATTAGCTGGGGGAAAAAGCAGACAAATAGAAACAACTTTAACGGATTTTTCTGTGGAACAATATTCCCCATGTAACAATCTAAAATATATCCGATAATTTGAAGCGTATAGTAACCCATTCCCAATGCTGCCGGCAAAGCCAGTACAAAAGAACTTGCCTGTCCGAAAAATAGTCCTCCCCAAATATCTGCACCTTTAAGTGCAAACCACAATATTACATTAACTGCTATTGCAGCCACTCCCGCTCCAATTACAATTTTCTTTCGTTTCTGTGCCTGAAACTTTATATTAGAAACGAGATTTGTTGCCAGATATGCAACAGCAGTGGATATGACTAAATAAATTATTGTATACGGAACCGCCGCCATGAGATAAAACAATATACTCAGGACGAGCAATTCCACCCACTGCCATGACTTCGGCAGTACATAATATATAATCATACCCATTACTATAAAAATCAGAAACCCAAACGATACAATCGACATAATTATTCTTCCTGTTATACTTATTTCCCCAGTTCTAATATGATATCTACCATTTCTCCCACATTTTTCATTGTAATTACTTTTCCCATCGGAATTTTAAAAGAAAATTCCTCCTCAACAGCCACTACCAGATTTATGTGTTCAAACGAATCCCAATCCTCAATATCATCTGCTGTGGTTTCATCATTCACAACAATGCTTTCATCGTCAAAAACGTCCCTAAATACCTTATTAAGCCTTTCATATACCTTTTCTCTTGTCATTACTAATTCCTCCTACATCATTACGAGTATTTTCATTTTTGCTTTTGATACTTTCTGGTTTTCCTGATTTGTTATCACTGCTTTGACAATAATCAACTTTAAATCCTTCTGCGTCGCAATAACCTCGCCTGTTATAGTTAGCCAGTCACCTACATAAACCGGTTTTAAAAAATCAATCTCCAGACTATGAATCAGGCTGTTTTTTCCAGGCAGGTAGACGCCAGCCAATGTAGAATAAAATGACGCTGTCAGCATACCAAAAACCACATGTCCCTTGAATTGTCCTTTTCCTGCTTTTCTCGCGAAATCATCACTTTGATGGAGCGGATTTGTATCTCCTGTCAATCTACGGAACTCGTCTTCCATATCCGCCCTTATCTGAACCCGAAAGCTCTCTGTCTGTCCAACACATATACTGTCATATGTATACTCATTCATCGACAATTCTCCCAAATAATTTCCGCTATACTTATCGCATCAAGATGATTCTCTCTTCTTACAGCCTTCTGGGTACTACCGTATCCTTCCGCAAATACATCTTTTAAGCCGATACGTAACACTTTTTTTCCTATTCCTTTTACCCCCAGCACCTCTGACACAATACTGCCTATGCCACCATATATATTGTGTTCTTCGACTGTTACCACCAAAGATGCCTCCTGCATTTTCCTGATTAGCTGTTCTTCCGCAAAAGGCTTTACACGTGCCACGTTTACTACAGTTGCCTGTATATCTTTCTCTTCCAGCACATTGCATGCCTCCATTACATCTTCTAATATGCTTCCTGTACTGACAATAACAACCTTCCCATTATCCCGCATAATATCCTGTCCCGATAATGGTAGTTCATAGTCTTCTTGAAAAAATTCCCTCTCCTGATTCATGCCGATCCTGATATATGCAGGTCCTCTAATACGATACGCTTCTTTCACACAGGCTGCTACTTGAACGGGAGTTGCTGGTGACAGGACTCTCAGATTTGGTAATGCCCGCAATATTGCAATATCCTCTGTAGTATGGTGGGATGGGCCTAAAGAACTCCAAGCCAGACCGCTCCCCATTCCAACTATTTTCACGTTTAGATTCTGAAAACAGATATCATCACGAATAAACTCTAATGCCCGATATACGAGAAATGCTCCCGCAGTATAAATAAACGGAGTCTTCCCTGCCATTGCCAGCCCGGCTGCTACCGCCACCATATGCTCTTCTGCAATACCCATATTCAACATCCGGTCTGGAAAATACAATTGAAACATCTCATCAAATCCAGTACCGCTGTCCGCCACCAAATGAAGGATATCCTGGTTTTTTTCTGCCAGTTCCAGCAGCGTACTCATGTATGCTCTTTGCATTGTTTCCCATCCTCTCCAGCCGAAATGCCAAGTTCAGATTCAAAGACTTTTTTTTCTTTCTTATTTGGAAGTTTAAAATGCCATATTGGGTTATTCTCCATTATAGATACGCCTTTCCCCTTTACTGTATGAGCTATTATAAAAAGCGGTTTCCCTGTTAAGTTTATCTCACGGAACACTTTTACTAATGCAGGTATATCATGTCCGTCTACCTCCCTGACCTGCCACCCAAAGGCCTCCCATTTTTCCCTCCAATTGACCATTCCGATGGTTCCACTCACCGTAGTCATTTTCTGGATCTGATTACAATCAAGAATCACCGTCAGATTGTCCAATCCATACGCTACCGCAGACATTGCCGCTTCCCATATAATCCCTTCCTCACATTCCCCATCACCTATAACAACATACGTCTTCGCGCCATTGCCATCCATCTTCTGGGCCAATGCCATCCCTACCCCCATAGACAACCCATGCCCCAGAGAACCCGTAGATGCCTCTATTCCATCCAGGTCTCTTATACACGGTTCCCCTCCCATGCGGGAACCCGGCTGCAAGAAAGAATTCACTTCATCAGTTTCTAACAGACCTGTTTCACACATAACCCAGTAAAGAGCCAGTCCTGCATGCCCTTTGCTTAAGACAAAACGATTCCGATCCTTTTCTCCTATATTGTCTTTATCTAATTTCAATATATCTTTGCAATATAAAACATATAAAATCTCTAAACAGGAAAAACAGGAGGCCAAGTGCCCCAGTCCTCCTCTTACTACTGTTAAATAAATCTGTCTTCTAAGTCTTTGACAAACCTCTTCATCAAGCTCTTTCAAAATGTATCCCCTTTTCATCGTCCATGACAAGTCTTCCCATAAATGGCAGACGATCAATTTTTTCCATTACTTCCTCATCCAGATTTATATGCTCCGACTGCATATTCTCCAACAAGCATCGAAGATGCACCGTTTTAGGTATAACAATACAGCCATGCTGCAATCCCCAGGCAAGGCAGAGTTGTGCCGTTGTTATTTTCTTTTGTCTGGCAATTCCACATAGAAAATCATTATTAAGAATACGTCCATTACCCAAAGGACTGGCCGCCTCTACACAAATACCATTGCTTTCACAGTAAGAGAGCAACTCCGCGGAAAACGCCCCCGGATGAAATTCTATTTGATCAATGAATGGAACTACTGTCGCTGTTTTAATAAGCTCTGTCAGATGCTGAATTTCAAAATTACATACGCCAATCGCTCTCACATATCCATCCCTGTATAGTTGCTCCATTCCACGCCATGTATCCGCATTAATCTCCTGCCAATTATGAAATTGTTTAGGGGATGCCGGCCAATGAATAAGAAACGCGTCCAGATAATCCAGCTTCAGTTTATGTAATGATTTCTTACATGCTATCTGCACTTCCTCATAGCCATAATATGTATTCCATAGCTTATCCTGAATAAACAACTCTCTCCTTTGTACCGATATGTTTCCGAGCGCCTTTCCAAGAATAATTTCATTGGAATACGCTGCTGCTGTATCAAAAAAACGATATCCCGCCTGACAGGATTTTTCTATTATATCCAGCATTTGAAACTTATCTGTAATCTGCCATGTTCCAAGGCCAATTACCGGTATTTGCACGTCATTTCTAAGCCTAATTTTTTTCATTTACAGCGATCACTTTATTCTTTCTCTCATAGCATTCCGGTATCTGATACTTCCAAATGGTATTTCCCTCTTCATCCTCAGATATCTTTTCAAATCCCTGCGTAGCATAAAATTCCTTCACCATGCCATTCTTTGATGTAGGGAAATAATATCCTCTTATCTCTCGTATACCCGCTTCCCTGCATTTCTCTACTAATTCATCCATCATGGCATATTCCATATCCCTTTTAAGGACACGACAACTCATTAACCAAAGTTCAATATGCAAAATATCTTTTTCTTTCTTACCAATCACTACACTTACAACTCCGTTATCGCCAAACTTATCCTCCAATTTTCCATATAAAGTAATTCGTAACGGATCTGACGCGATCTCCTCGATTTTGGCCTGATCATATCGTCGTGTTGTCAGATTAAACTGGTTACTTTTATTGGTCAACTGTGTAATGCGAGACAGATATACAGGATCAAATTTTCGAATCGTCCCCTGCATTTCAAGGCTCTTCAGATATTCTGTATAATCCGTATATGAACTTTGTGCCTGTCGGCGTACCTCATTTGCCTGATACATTTCATTCCGTCTCAGATCATCTTCCACTAAATCAGCCACTTCAAAAAAACCACTCCGGTCTATCCTTTGAATATAGTGCTCCACAGTGTCCAGTTCCGGAATTGCCACGCCAGATACCGACTGTCGCACTATTTCTCTTTCAGCGGCATTGTCATCCACAAAGACAAAACTCTCCGGCAAAAGATTTAATTCTTCCGCAGTCTCTAAAAGGTTCTGCTCCTTAGTTCTCCAATTAGCCTTAAAAGAGACAAAATCTGAACGTTTAAGGACAGAATCCGGTCTTTGAAAACCTTTTTCCGCCATGGCCATATCATTTTTAGAATTTACGGTAAGCAAAATTCCCAGATTCTTTAACTCCTTTATATATGTCTGAAATTCCATATAACTTTGTCCCAGAGAAGTTTCCTGACCGATTTCTATATTCTCTGGGCCGTCATCACCTATTATGCCTCCCCATAACGTGTTATCCAGATCCAGATTGAGTGCTTTTTTATTTTTGCCCAGCAATGCTTTGATTATATTAGCCACCTGAAAGGATACATACGGAATTGCAGGAACGCACATTGCATATTTGTACATATTCCAATAAAATGGATCTGACCATTTTTCCAATCCGTAGTTTGATGCCTCATAGTTTATATCATGAATATAAAAATTATCATGCGTATCCGCATAATCTGCAAACTTCATATTCAGCCGTGTGATGTAATTTACTCTTCCCCTATAATCTGATACATCTCTGTTACCCAGCAGGCGATAAAGCGGAGGATCAAAATTATTTTGGATGATTGAGCAGTGATATACCGTACTCAAGTGCTCCCACACATTTCGGAATTTCGTCAGTACTGTTTCAAGCTTTTCTTCTACATCCTGCCGTGAATCAGTCAATATCGGATATTGTGAATTAGGTATATTCCTATTTGATGTATGGATATATATGATATCCGGCGCAAATTCTTCCAATCTGGGATTTGAAAACATTCCATCTTCATAAAACTGATTATATTCCGATTCATAGAAGGTAGGTTTTATTTTGTAGTGAAGCAGAAATAACTCCAAGATATTTCTTATCTCATAAGTAGTGCTCCCACCTAAAATAGCAATTTTCTTTTCAACAAAACCAGTTGCATCCTTTAACAGTTCTTTTTTTATAGCCCTCTTTTTTTCGAGTATTATTTTTGCATCAAATGGGTATTCCAGTTCCTTCATGATTCTCCTTCTGTAACACTTTTTTTAAATTATACAATACAATTAATTTTTTTGCAACTAATCATATGTATATTACTGTTTTTTTGTGTGTTATGTTATTTGCCAAATTAAATTCCACCCCTTTATGCAATCCAGTGGAAGTTACTTTGGCAAATCAGAGGGATGGATTTTACTTTGGCAAATTATCACATATATCTCTGTATCTATCTTCTTTCACTTTCCCCCTATATATATTTCTCTTTTTATAGTACTTTTATTATTGGCTGTGTTTCGGAAATTTTATCTATATGGAGGTTTCATATTGGCTAAACACTTATCTTTTGACGACCGTTCCGGCATCCGTGACGGATTAGAACGGGGCGATTCCTTTAAGCAGATCGCCAGGGATCTGGGCAAAGACTGCACTACCATTTCCAAGGAGGTGCGAAACCATCTGGTATTCCGTAAGACTGGTGCTATGGGCAAAGCTTATAACTCCTGTCTGCACAGGCAGGGATGTGACCACAGGCATTTGTGTGATGGATGCTCCAGAAACCGTTTCTGCTGGTCCTGTAAGGACTGTAATACTGTATGTCCTGATTTTGAGCAGGAACACTGCCCCAGACTCCTTAGGCCGCCCTATGTGTGCAATGGCTGTCCTGACAGATCCACGTGCACCCTGCAGAAATGTTTCTACGACCCCGTCCTTGCACATAATGAGTATAAGGCAGTCCTTTCCGAAACAAGGCAAGGCATTTCCCTTTCTGAAAAGGACATCCGCCATCTCGACAGCCTGGTTTCCCCTCTCCTTTTCAAAGGGCAGTCTTTCCACCATGCCTTTGTGAACAACACGGATTCCTTTATGGTCAGCGAACGCACACTGTACCGCCTGGCTGATTATAACCTTTTCTCGGCCAGAAACATAGATCTTCCCAGAAAAGTCCGCTATTCCAAACGCAGGCCCAAAAAACAGTATAAAGTGGACAAAGCCTGCCGCATCGGACGTACCTATCAGGATTTCCTGGATTTCATGGGGCAGAACCCTGACCTTCCCATTACGCAGCTCGATTCTGTTGAAGGTACGAAAGGTGGGAAGGTACTGCTGACCATCCATTTCGTAAGGACAGGGCTGATGCTTGCTTTCTTAAGGGACTATAACGATTCCCAGTCTGTAATTGATATCATAAACCGGCTGTATCTGGAGCTGCGCCCGGATCGTTTTGAAAAGCTTATGCCCGTTCTGCTCGCTGACAACGGCTCTGAGTTCTCCAACCCTGCCGCTCTGGAATCCGACCTCCAAGGTGGCAGGAGGACCCGTATCTTTTATTGCGACCCTTCCGCGCCTTACGAAAAAGGATCTGCGGAAAGGAACCACGAGTTCATCCGGTATGTCATCCCTAAAGGGCATTCTCTGGATGGATTTACTCAGGCCGACATCAGCCTGATGATGGACCATATCAATTCCTACAGCAGAAAGAGTCTGGGAGATAAATCCCCTTATGATATGTTTGAATTTTTATACGGGCATGAGCTCCTGGAACTGCTGGGATGCCGCAGGATCTCCCCTAATGATGTCACGTTGAACAAATCTATTTTTAAAGGAGGGCTGTCATGAATTCTTTCAGGCAATACAGCTTACATGATTTGGGAAAAACAGATATCCCATACACTGAACTATATGCAAAATACCAAGATGCGCTGGAGACAATCATACATTATGAGCGCCGCATATACGGACTGGAAACCGATTTAGAGGCATTTCAGGAAGCGTATGAAGATGTCTCAAATAAATACTATGGCTGAAAAAGGACGGCTACATAGCCGCTAAACCACACGCCGTCCAAAATCCGAAACATGATGCCACACATAACCATAGGGTAGTAGAAAAACAGGGGTGGATTTTACTTTGACAAAAAACAGCGTAAATCCACTTCATGGCTTTTTGCGTCTTTCTTTTATGGAAAATCATGTTTTCACCTGGTATTATACATTAAAACACTTAAAAAAGCACCTACTTTTACAAGAAATGTCAAAATAGATGCTTAAGGGTTGCATTTACTATGGCAAAGTGGGATTTACTTTGTCAATTAACCTTTTTGTGTGTTATAACCATAAAAATAACATTTTTTGACTAATCTTCTTTAAATGAATATCCATATTTCAAAACACATATAGGCGAAAACACTACCAGGAATGACAAGACAGACACAGACATGCAATCAAAAACAAGCATTTTCTGCACACAAAAACGGTGTAACACCATTTTATATGGGTTACACCATATCCGTTAGCATCTAATACGGAGACTTCCTTAAATAATCACCGTAAAACGACCTCTCGCCTTTCCTCATCCATTTCTTTTTCTTGTTTTGTTTCCCCGTCCTGCAGGGCCAGATATTCCCCGTACCGGCGCTTGACCTCCCGATATCTGGCTTTGGGAACGGACAGCTCCTGTCCTGTAGTCAGCGTCATCACATAGCTGCTGATCTTCCGGATATAGCGCATGTTCACCAAAAAACTTTGATGACATCTGAGAAAATCCAGTCCCTTCAGGGCTGCCTCAAGCTCATCCATCTTCCGGTAAATGCTGTATGTCCGGTCCGTGGTATGAAATATATTTTTATGTCTGCTGGTCTCGATATAGAGGATCTCCTCCGGCTGTAATGTCGCCTCGCCCTCTACAAATGTAAATGTCACCTGTTCCATGCTTACCTCTGCTTACATTGCGCTTATTTCAGCTTTCTCTATTCATATCGGCCACTTGCCTGTCCAGACAAGTCCCTTTGCACCAAACGACTATGTACGTTATAACAAATATTTTATGTAAAATTCCATCCAGTCGTTCTCCCAGGTCTCCGCCCGCAGATAGAAGATATCCCCATAATCCGCCAGAGCGATCATACCCACATTGCCGCCTCCCCCCACGCCGGGCACCTTCATGATGGTGTCATAGCTCAGATACACATAAGAGCCTTCCACATCCAGCTCCCGCAGGCAGTCGTCCATCCGCTGCGGATCGATCCGCAGATACCCGTCCACCACCTGTACCGCCGCCCGCAGTTCGGGCGTATCACTGCATATCATGCGCAGTTCTTCGTCATACAGGTTCAGCTCCTGCAGCCGGGTATACCGGGGATAAGAAGTGAGCCCCACCGCCAGTGCCGCCAGCGCCAGCAGAACGGCGCAGCCCCATCCCATGGCCCTGTGCCTGCGCGGGTACTGCGCGTATCCGCATTTCCCACGCAGATTGCCGATGCGGCTTTTCAGGGTATGGTAGTCCCGATCCCGCAGAAACGTGGCAGCCCCGGCCAGCCGCGCGGATTCCTGCCCGGCAGCCATCTCCAGCAGCAACCTGCCGTATTCCCGCTCGGTGGTATCCGTATAATACAGACAGCCCTCGTCGCAGGCCTGCTCCATATCCTGCCGCATCGCCCTCTCGCAGAGATAGACCAGCGGATTGAACCACCAATAGATCCGCAGCAGGGCAAACAGGTTCATCCACAGTATATGCCCGGCTTTCAAATGCAGCAGTTCATGGCACAGCAACACCTTACCCCGCCCGCTCAGCCGCCTGTCAGCATAACCCCACCCGTTTCTCTCCCCTGTCCAGCCATTTTCCGATGTCCAGTCATTTCCCGATGTCCAGTCATTTCCCGATGTCCGGCCATCTTCCGGCGCAGGTTCCAGATAGATCTCCGGCAGCACGATATAGGGCCGGAACACCCCGCCGCAAAAGGGACTGCCTTCCCCCTGCGCGATATAGACTCTGGCACGGCTCAGATATCGGCCGGCCAGTCCCACAATGTCCCCGGCCGTGACCTGCCGCACACAGTTCTGCCAGTCCATCATACCCGCGTGGGGACGGCCTTCAGGAGAGTGCCAACAGGAAAGCTTTCGCACCCGCCGGGCCAGCCGTTCTTTCCCTGCCAGCCACCATCCCACCAGAATAAACGTCACCGCGTAATAGGTGACACAGACCCACACGGTGCCAAAGGCCATGCTCAGATTGTGAACTCCCACACTCCAACGCTGGAAAAAAAGTTTGCTCATCCCCGTCATAGCCGCCGGGAACAGCAAAAACCACCCGTAGAAACGCAGATCAGCATTCCCGTTTTCCCCGCGCCTTCTACGGTAAGAACAGACCAGCAGGGGCAGCATGACCGCCAAAGCGCACAGCGAGGTTCTCATGCACTTGGAAAAACCGTATTGACACGCAAATATAGCCAGACGCCGCAGCATATCCAACCACTCCAAGGTTTTTCCTCCTCTCTCTTTCAACCGTACCGCTCACCCTTCGCCCTGCCCGCGGGCCGCAGGGTTCACTGTCTCCTGTTATCCTTAAGGCTTTCCACCAGGCTGCTCAGATCCTCCAACTGCTCCCGGCTGATATCCGCCGACTGCAAAAAGCTGGCCACTGCCAGCGAAGCGTTGCCACCAAAATAATTGCTGACAAAACGCCTGCTCTTTAACCGCAGACATTCCTCCTTGGTCCTTACGGCCCGGTAGTGATAGATCCGGGCGTCTTTTTCGTCCACCGTGTATGCCAGCATGCCCTTGGCCAACAGACGGTTGATCATGACCCGTATGGTCTTCTGGCTCACTTCCGTCTTACCCGCAAGCTCTTCAATAATCTCCGACGCCGTCATCGCGCCATCGTGCGCCCACAGTATTTCCATCACCAGCCACTCGTTTTCACTGGGTGTTATCTCTCCCATGTCATTACCCTTTCCGCATATCAGCTGATATGCCTGTCACAAACATATCCATGATATTGCATTGATGCTTTTGCAGAATATCTATATCTTATATATCGGTATATTTCGCAAATCATTTATAGATGTAAATGATCTGGTGATTTTTCCCTGGCTGTTTTTCACAAGCGGCGGCAAAAACATGTCGATAAAAATATAGAATGGCCGCACACCTGACAGCCTTAAATGGTTAATCATAATGAGAGCAGCTCAAGTCATGACGCAGGAGGTTTCACAGCATTCCATGGACAAAGTTACCTATATAGAGGAACAATACGAAAAAATATACCGCTACTGCTATTTTCGGCTGCACAGCCGTGAGATGGCCGAAGATATCACGCAGGAAACTTTTCTCCGGTTTCTGAAAAATACCACCTATCAGGATACCGGACAGAGCCTTCCATATCTTTACTCCATTGCCCGCAACCTGTGTATCAACGAGTATCACAAGCCCAAGGCGGAAAGCCTGCCCCCGGAGACGGAGACGGATTTTTCGGAGGACGCTCTGCTGACCTCGATCTCTCTGAGAGCCGCCCTGGAAAAACTGAGCCGGGAAGAGCGGGAACTGCTGCTCCTGCGATACGCGAACGAAGTGCCCGTCACCGTGATCGCCAGGATGTCAGGACTGTCAAGATTTGCCGTTCATCGCAGGATTTCCGGGATTTTGAAAAAACTGGAACACCTTTTAAAGGAGGAGGAACTCATATGAAGAGAAAAATCAAAAAGGCGTTAAAACATTCCTTTGAATCGCCCAAGCCCCTGTTGAAAGAATCCTTTCTGCGAAGTCTCCCCCTGCCCAGATGCGGCAGCCGGACATTTATGATATCTCAGATCGGCTATATTCCCCTGTGGGTGTGGGGCATATCCCTTGTCACTTTCCTTATCGCCCTGCTCAGCGCCCATTATGTGAAAAAAGATACGCTGAGCATCCTCTCCGCCTGCATTCCCTTTGTGGCCTCCTGCGCTGTGGCGGAGAGCGAAAAGTCCATGGTATACAGGATGGCGGAGCTGGAGAAGGCCTCCCTGTTTTCCCTGAGGAGCGTAGTGCTTGCCCGTCTGGGGATCATCGGCACTTCCCACCTGCTGCTGCTGTGCCTGATCAGCCCACTTGCGGGAACCGGAACTCTCTCTTCCGCCCTGCGCTCCGGAATCTATCTGCTCCTGCCCTACCTGCTGACCACCTGGCTGAGCCTTATTTTTTCCAGAAAACTGCATGGCAGGGATACCGCTTATCTGTGCATGGGCACAGCGATAGCGGTAAGCGGACTATGCGTTATCTCCCAGAGCAGATTTTATCCGCTCTACAGGCCGGAAAATTTTTCCTGCTGGCTTGGCCTGTCCGCCCTGCTGGCGGTGCTCACGGCCCTGGCGTATTACAAATCCATTCAGAGAACGGAGGAATTATCATGGAACTTATTTTAGACAGAGTGACCAAACAATATCAAAATAAAATCGCGGTGGACCGGGTTTCCCTGCGTATGCAGAAAGGGGTTTACGGCCTCCTGGGCGCCAATGGGGCGGGAAAAAGCACCTTGATGCGGATGATCTGCGGCATCCTGCAGCCCACGGGCGGCTCCATCTCTTTTGACGGACTGGACGTGACAAGCGAGGACTACCGTTCCATATTGGGATATCTGCCCCAGGACTTCGGCTGCTATCCGGATTTTACCGGCATGGATTTCCTGCTGTACATGGCATCCCTGAAGGGAATGCCCAGATCCTGCGCAAAGCGAAAGGCCGTCCGGCTGCTGGAGCTGGTGGACCTGCAGGATAAGGCCCGGAAAAAGGTCAAAACATACTCCGGCGGCATGAAACAGCGTCTGGGCATTGCCCAGGCACTGTTAAACGATCCCAGGCTCCTGGTCCTGGACGAACCCACCGCGGGACTTGACCCAAAAGAGCGGGTCCGATTCCGGGATCTGATCGCGGATATCGGGAAAGACAGCATTGTGCTATTGTCCACTCATATCCTCTCAGATATCGAACATATCGCGGACACCGTGCTGATGATGAAGGACGGGCAGTTCATCTATCAAGGCAAATGGGAGAACGGCCGAAAAGATCTGGAGACATTTTATATGGAGCAGTTTGAGGAGGTGTAATTTATGAGACAGCTATTCTATTATGAATGGAAAAAGATATGGGACAGGAAAGTAAATCAGATCGCGCTGCTGTTGGGGCTTATGTTGGTGATTGCGGGAAACATAGTCCTGATACAGCACGAGAGTCTGGATTATAACGGAAAAACACTTTCGGGCACGGCGGCCATTTCCACACAGGGAGAGATTGAAAAAGCTCTGGCTCCCGCGCTCACCGAGGAATTTCTCACCGACTTTCTGCGGGAGTATCAGGAGCAGATCGCAGGCAATCCCCAGGGGTATGATTTCTCCCTGATACATCCCAGGAGCAATCTGTTTTCCCTGATCGCCAAAAACTATATAGAGTGGAATGAATATCTGGATTACGAGACTTTGGGCCGGATTCCCACTGACGGCGGGATCGGTTTTTATGGCAGACGGATGAAAAAAATAGAAACGCTCCTGAATGCGGACTATACCTACGGCAATTACACGGATAGCGAAAAGGCCTACTGGCTGGAGAAAGCCGGAAACGTAAGCACCCCCTTTACCTGGGGCAACACCATAGCGTGGGATATCATATGGCGCGGCATCGGAATGCTGGCCTATCAGTTCTTTGTGATCAGTATCTGCATTGCTCCCGTATTTGCCGGAGAGTGCCAGAACCGCACGGACGCTCTGCTGCTGACTGCAAAATACGGTAAAAACAGGGCTATTCTGACAAAAATACTGGTTTCCCTCGTCTTTACCGTCCTCTATACCGCCCTGTGCGGTCTGGTGAGCATCGGTATGAATGTACTCCTGCTGGGAACAGATGGCTGGAATCTGCCTATCCAGCTCTGGGACACGATCTACCCCTACGAATGGTCGGTGGCAGGGGCCTGCGCCGTAAACTTCGGCGTTATCCTGCTGATCATGCTGTTCCTGACAGCCTTCTCCCTCCTGCTGTCGGCTGTGAGCAAGAACCCTTTGGTAGTTCTGGCTGTGGACATCCTGCTGTTCTTTGGCACGGTTTTTCTGCCCTCGTCAAAAAGCAGCGGCCTGTGGAACAGGATCTTACGCCTGTTCCCCCTCCACTGCTTTGATCTGAGGCATGTGCTCAGCGCCTATAACGATTATCCCTTGGGCGAATTGATCCTCCCCTATCTGACGATGATTTTCCTTGTATATGGGATTCTGACCGTGGTCTGTGCCTATCTGGCAGGGAAGGGATTCCGAAGACCCAGGCGGTAGACCCTCCTATATGGCGGCGTCCACGCTGATCTCGCCGCCCTCTGCCGCAGAGGCGGGCATCCCTATGTCCGTCTCCGCATTATAGGCCTTGCCCGCCGGGTCGTACTCCTGCTGCTCCTCTTCCTCATCGTCCCACAGAGAATCGTATTTCTCCCGTTTTTTCTGCATCTGCACCATGGCCCCCATGCTTTTGGCAGCCTGATACATCTCAAAACTGTAGTCCAGCAGCTTTTTTTCATCCGACGCGGGCACGATGCCGCCTGTGGAGATCCGATGCGCCACCTCCATGATCTTGGCCATATCAACGGCGTATTCCTCCATAACGTCCGCCTGCTGCTTGGCCACCTCCCCGTTCCAGACCGCCGCCTCCTGCTCCGTCAGCTGGTCCAGTACTTTCAGGTTTTCCTCAAAGCGCTGGTTCACACTGTCTATGGACAGCTGCAATGTGGCGGCCTCGTCCGCATAGCGCTCCCGGCCTCCCTCGGTGGCGTTCATCCTCTTTTCCAGCGATTCTTTCTGTTTATACAGTTCCCGTCTCTGCTGCACGATCACTTTTCGCTGTGCGCGATAAGCCGTCAATGCCTCTCCTACCTTCATGACTTTCTACCTCCCACATCCATATGGTCCTCGACGATACTTCCCTGTATCATATACTATTTCGGCAGGATACAGCCGGATTTTAACCCTGCTTGTCCTCATCCTCCGGCTCGCTCTCCAGATTTTTCCTGAATTCTTCCCAGGCGTCCTTAAAAATACGTGAGGTCATGGAAGGATTGGATCGCAGCAGATGTCCGTAAGTTTTGCGGGTCTTTTTCATCTCGTCCTGATTGTCCGTGCTGACGCGGTATTTGATCCGCAGTTCGCCTACCTCCTCACGCACGCTCTCCAGATAGGCGGAAGGTTTTTCCATGGCGCGCTGTTTCAATCCGGCAAACTTCTCCTCTATGCCGGACTTCAGCTCTTCGACTTTCAGCGTCATATTTTCATTGAACTTGGCCCTCTGCTGCTGCGCCGCCGTCCTGCGGGCCTCGCTGTTCTCCACCCACGTCTCCTTAGTCTCGTTCCACTCCTCCCTGCGGGCTTGGATATCGCTGTCCGCCAGAGCAATGATCACATCCAGACGTTTTTGGATGTGCGCCAGCTCTTCCTTGGCTTTCTCCATCATCACCAGCACATCCCGCAGATCCAGAGCCGCCTTAAAGGACAGGGCAAAGTCGCAGGCGATCCCCACCGTCAGCGCCAGCGTGAGAACCGTCAGTATGTCCCCGGGGATGGCCAGCACCAGACGTTCCACCGGCTTGTGCACCACCCGGGTCATCAGTATGGTGAGCAGCCCCCAGGCCAGGGAGGTTCCCAGACAGATATGCCCCTGGAAATTGAATCTCTTGTCGGAATAGTCCCAATACCGCACCTTGAACAGCGCCTCCATGGTCACTCCGGTCACATATTCCAGTATGGTTGCGCCGATACAGCCCGCAACGAACACTAAGGGCAGATACTGCTGAAAGGGCATGGATACCACCAGCATCATGATCCCGCCGCTGCCGTACAGCGGCAGGAAAGGTCCCCGCATAAAGCCCCGGTTCACCCATCTCTTTTTGTGCAGAGAAACATAAGTCGACTCGATACACCAGCCCACAAAGCAGTAAAAATAAAAGAAAAACAGCCATTGGATCACAGAATATGTGTACATTTTTCCTCCCGGGCTCATACCCATCCATTGTAGTCATATATAATACCACACGTTTCCATCGGTGGCAGAAACAGGCACTATCCTATGACTTAATATATATCACGACGTATATTCTGTCAAGATTTCCGGATTTTCTCCCATCAGGCCTCTATAACTTTATATGGTAATTTTAGCTGGTAATCCACAATATGTTGTTGTAACCTTGATATAAACCACATTTATTGTACTTGCCACATTTTGTAAAACATGCTATAGTATCTACATGGGAAAACCATAGAGCTAAGGCGGCTTTACCCTCTGTTTTTGTGGAGGGACAAAAAATGCCCTCCAAACGAAAGAAAGGAGGGTGGTACAATGTATGTTACATATGCGGATTTGATCCAAATTGGAATATTCATTGTAGCTCTCATTGGATTGTGTTACACAATCTTCAAGGGGAGAAAAAAATAGCCGCCACTACCGGAAATAGTGACGGCTGACCCTTTTTAAAGGGTTTAGCTATTATCTATTGAGGGTAGAGCCGCCTCTATGGCTTTTCCCTTTTCTATGCTTAATATAGCACACTCTCAGAATGAAAACAAGGGCCAATTTAATCAATTTACAAAAACAATTAAATCGATATATATAAATATAAAGTATACTAATGATTCATAAATGCAAATGACAAGTCAATACGGATAAATGCCTATCTTTTCGCACCCCTGGGAAAATGACAGGAAATCGCCCTTTTTTATTGTAAAGTCATCGTTGCTGACCGAAACCATCTCAATCCAGTCTTCTGCAAACCGTATCACATACACGTCGTCTATTTCCTCGCAGACTCCCTCAAATGTAACATATCCATCGTGGCAATGCACGCTTGCGCGGGGACGTTCTCCTTGTATTACAAATATTTTCCGCCTGTCGATTTGGTCTATATTCAGTTCAAAAAAGTATATATGTTCTGCCATGGGCGGCTCTCTATGCCGCCAAATCCCTTTGACTGCTCCGATGTCTGTGACACCGGTCACATATATAGTAAAACTTTCACCGACAGCTTACCCTTGCGGGTCTCCTTCTGCTCCCCGGTGAAGACAAATTTTCCATATCCCCGCAGATTGACAGTCTCACCGGCTTTAAGCTGCCGGGAATTGTTCTCGCACAACCGTCCGTCCACATAGACCCTGCCGCCCTGAAAAGCCTCCAATATCTCCCCTCTGGAGCGATTGTACACCTTGGCCAGACAGGCGTCGATACGCAGGGAGGGTAACTGCACCACCAGCTCCCGTGGCTCTTCCTGGGGAATGTCAGCCGTCTCTGTCACAGGAACGCATTTTACGCTGGTGTGTCTGACCTTATCCAAATGCTGGCAGATATACTCCGCCATGCCGGACAGACAGTACAGATAGGCCTCCTTTTCCCCCACCCGGATATCTCCCAGGGTACTGCGCTCTATTCCCAGATTCATCAGCGCCCCCAGGAAGTCCCTATGGCTCAGAGCATCCGCAAACTTAGCCTGCAGGGGCGTGATATGGATACACACTATGGGATAGTCCTCCTCATAGCCCAGTTCCTCCGGAGCGCCAAAGCGCGCTACCTTCCGCTCCGCCTGTTCGTAACCGCCCCATAACCGGCAGCCGCAATAATGAAGTTCCCTCTCCATGCTCCAGAACTGCTCCTGCTCCCCCAGACTCAAAAAACCGGAAAAGCTATACAGATTCTGCCGATAAGAGCGCTCCGCCAGATCCTTTAAGCGGCTTTTCAGTTGTTGTATTTCCTTAGCAGATTCCATTTTTTCCTTTCCCTGCATAACATATACCCCGCTCTCCATCTTCACAGGTGGTCAGGCGGGGCTTGATGGCTCTGTCTCATTATTTAGGTAAAACTGATGATCTCATTCTTGGGAGCTTTAGTCCTGACCACGGAGACAGCGTGAAGAATGGGGCCTTCCCCTTCGTAGTCCTTCCAGTATTCTTTCTTTACCGTGGCCGTCACCTGTACCCATTCCTGCTGTTTCAGTTCTCCGGCGCCGTCAAATTTACAGGCAAATCCCAAAAACGCCATATCGTCCGCGCAACAGGTCATGGCCATGCGACCGGGCACAAAATATCCACCCTCCATATTGTCCGGCTTTAGCACCATGGCGGTAAAACGGATGGTCTTTCCCTCATAGCGCTCCAGATGATCCAGAGAGTCCAGGTACCAGATACCGTAACTCTCGTCACCCAGCTCGATCACATCCGCCTGTAAATCATAGGGCAGATCCTCTTCAAAGATCTCGTTGACCTCGCCGTTGGAGTCCTCAAAGATCACATCGGCACTCTGGTTGACCGCCTTGATATTGCGCTTGTATACATTTAGATCCTTGATTCCGTCACAGCGGTTAAAAATGATCATTTCCGACTTTCTCACCATCTCCGCCAACAGAGAGCGCATGTTGGTATAATACATGGGAAAGGTGGATCCGTCAATGGTAGTGATCTGCTGTTCCACTTTCCAGTGCCAGGGTAGCTTGAGATTTTTAAAATTCCACATGCCGTTGTACTCGATGATGATGCGTTCCGGCTTGTGCTTTTTTTCCAGCTCCACCAGATGATTGGGATTACAGTCCTCTTCCTCCTCGATGACCTCCAGCACCGCGTTGCATCTGCGCAGCAGTTCATCCCCATATTCCACCTCGCCCTCCTCACAGGCGATGATCAGGGTCTTGCCCTGTATCCGAAAGTAAGGCTGAGCGATGGTGTAGGCGATAAATTCCGTCTTTCCACTCTCCAAAAATCCGTTGATGATATAAACCGGTTTCATACCGTGCATATCCTTCCTCTCTATATTGAGTTCCGCTGCGCCCCTCTTACTTACTGAACAATTCAGCCAGCTTATCTTCGTTTAACTTGGAACCGATAACGCATATCTTTCCTGTGACTTCCGGCTTTCCGCCGCGCACATCATGCTCCTCGGGCACATAGTCAAAGTATATCCAACTGCCGTCCCCAGCGGGCACCATGCCCTTGGAGCGCAGGATCATCCCATAGTCGCCGCTGTCCAGCGCGGACAATATCTTTTCGATCTCCTGCGCCGTGTACGTGTTAGGGGTCTCCATACCCCAACTGCTGAAGATCTCATCGGCATGATGATGACCGTGATGATGGTCATGGTCCTCCTCATCATGATGATGGCCGCAACTACATACGCCGTTCTCATCATAGTGATGCTCATGCTCTTCATGATCGTGGTGATGTTCCTCATGCTCCTCTTCATGATCATGGTGATGATGGCCGTGCTCCTCCTCATGATCATGGTGGTGATGCTCGTGCTCTTCCTCATGATCGTGGTGGTGATGCTCATGCTCCTCCTCATGATCGTGATGATGTTCCTCTTCATGGTCATGATGGTGATGACCACAACTGCACTCGCCGTCCCCGTCATGATGGTGATGCTCATGCTCCTTTGCATGTTCCAGCATCTCCTTCATCATATCGTCCAGATTATCCACCCCTTCGATCGTCTCCAGAATCGCCCTGCCTTCCAGATCCTCCCAAGGGGTGGTAATGATCGTGGCTTTCGCATTATGCTGGCGGATCAGTTCCACCGCCACCTGTAATTTCTCCTGCGGCATATTGCCGGTCCGGCTCAAAATGATGGTTCCCGCATGTTCGATCTGATTGACAAAAAATTCTCCAAAATTCTTGATATACATCTTGCACTTGGAGGCGTCCACCACCGCCACGGCGCTGTTTACTTTTACCTCCAGATCGGCCGCCACATTCTCCACCGCTTTCACCACATCCGAAAGTTTTCCCACACCCGAGGGCTCGATCAGCACCCGATCAGGCTTATAGGTAGTCAGCACTTCCTTCAAAGACGCACCGAAATCCCCCACCAGCGAACAACAGATACAGCCAGAATTCATCTCCTTGATCTCAATTCCCGCATCTTTTAAGAAACCTCCGTCAATGCCGATCTCTCCAAACTCGTTCTCGATCAGCACCACCTGTGTGTCCTGCAGCGCCTCCTTTATCAGTTTCTTGATCAATGTAGTCTTTCCGGCTCCTAAAAAACCGGACACAATATCAATCTTTGTCATCTTACCGCTTCCTTTCCGCTTTGAATCATTTTGTCCCGATCTATCCTGCGCAATACTGCGTTGCCAAACTTCTGCATATCTGACCGTTACCATTTATTGTCTAACAAATCCCCCTGCTTGTCAATATCTGTAAAACTGAAAAATTTATGAATCCTTTATAAAAAACCTGCGCATGTGCGGCTCCCAATACACCTTTATACTGCACTATTTTGAAAGATAGGCCGCCTCCATAACGCTCCAGGGCAGCACCGCGATCTGATCTGTGTCATTCCCCCCGCACAGGATTCCGACTAAAATACCTTCCTGTGTAAAAACGCCCCCGCCGGAAGTTCCCGGAATGACGTATGCCTGTCCCAACAACATATAGTTTTCAAAGTCTTCCAGATATATCCATGGCTGTGTCACGCTGCCGCTGTAAGTGCGGTCTGCCGCCTCCTCAATGGACCCCATGATCCACAGTTCCTGCCCCGCCTCCAGGCCGCTGCAGGCCTCTCTGTCCCCCAGGGCCGCCTGCCAGGGTATTTCTCCCTCTTCTATCTTCT
Source organism: uncultured Acetatifactor sp. (assembly GCA_964529395.1). Lineage (GTDB taxonomy): Bacteria > Bacillota > Clostridia > Lachnospirales > Lachnospiraceae > Acetatifactor. The sequence continues at coordinate 29,055 of CAZGVI010000016.1, read as the reverse complement.
CCAAAGATACCTCCAAAAACGCAACGTCTACTTTATCTGATATAAAGCGCAGTCGGGACTCCAGCGGCTCACCCTGGGCAAACTGTACCGTCAGCAGGCCGTTGTCACGTACCACATGTGCCACCGTAGCGATCACCAGCACATTCTCCTCCACAGACCAGACCACGCCGCTGCCCTGCCACTGCTCTCCCTGGATCTTCACCGTCACCTGTTCCAGATACTTCTGCATATCCTCGTCCGGCCTGATCTCCTTCGGCTCTGTCTCATATAGAGTCACTGTGCCGCTTACCGGTTTCGCCTCGGTTACGGACTCTGTCTCCCCTGCCGATTCCGTCTCCTGCTCCGATTCTGTGTCCCTTATCGGTTCAGTCTCTCTCAGCGTCCGCTGTCCTCCACAGGCAGTCAACACCAATACCAGAGAGCAGAGCGCCAGTGCCCTCATATACCTTTCCAGCATAATAATCCCTCACAAACACCCCGGACTTCATTCCCATACTGCCCGAACATAAAAACAGTCCTCCATGCCAAAACTCCAGTATTTGTGACAAATACTGGGATCTTGCAATCAACAACCCCGCTGCAAGCAGCGGGGTTGTTGATGCTCACGGCATTCGCCAAATGCTCGTGCAAGCGCGGCACTTGGCTCATTGTCCGTGAAATAAGCAGGACGATAAGCCGGGTTATGTCGTTGAACGATCATCTATCTAGGACGTCTGTCGCCAGACGCCTCCAGCGACCTACCTGAAAGCAGGCCGGGCAAGCCTGTAGCTTTCGTTCTGGTCTTGCTTCGGATGGGGTTTACATGGCTCCGCCTGTTACCAGACGGACGGTAGTCTCTTAAGCTGCCTTTCCACCCTTACCGGGAGAACTTTCTTAGAGAAAATTCTCCCGGCGGTATATTTCTGTTGCACTGGCCTTGGAGTCGCCTCCACCGGACGTTATCCGGCATCCTGCCCTGTGAAGCCCGGACTTTCCTCACCCACGCATGCGTGGCCGCGATCGCCTGTCCTACTTACATTTTTCAATCATATCACAATCCGGCCGTTTTAGCAACTCCTCCGCCGCGGGATCACATTTACCTTTCGTGTTGATGAAAGTCCTGTTTCTTAATTTTCCGTCGAAATAACTATGCAGTCAATCATCCATGACGGGGAACTGCCCAACAAACCTTTGTTTGAGCAAAGTGAATATCAACGCAGTTATGCAAGCCGCTGCCAGAATAATCAGCAGATCTATCGGTGCAAAAACAATTCCGGGCAAGCCGTTGAACATAAATCCCGTACCAAAGCTGTATAAATGTCCGTTAAGGAGGATCATTTCACCGATATACATAAGGAACGTCATCATAGAGGAAACAATCGACGGAATCCATATTGAAATAAACTTTTGTTTCTCCAAAAGAAATGAACCAACAAACACTCCAACAGTTATTCCAAAAAGGACAAAGAATACCGCCATTAACGCAGCCGACAACGGAGATACTTGAATGCTGCCGTCTCTCCAAAACGCTGTAAAACATGCAAGAATACACAGGCCAAGAAAAGCAAGGGAGCAAACTGATTGTATAATTAAGGGTTTTAAACGTTTCCTCTCGCCGCTTTTAACCATTTGCCCAAAGCCATACAAGCAGTTCAAGATGGTAATAATCAATACAACAGAAATCATATAAAAGTGCAGTTTGAACGCAGGGTTATAATCCCCCATTAAAATGTCGACGGCTGTTTGAGTTTTGTATGTAGTTATGGGTTCACCCCATCCCTCTGGAGGAGCATAACACATATACATCTGCCAATCTTCAAGTTTTATAACGGTTTCGGCTGTTGAGACAACAACTTTTTGTTCAAACAATAATTCGATTGCGAAGAAAACCCCTGCTGCTATGGAAACACCGCCGAAAAGCGCAAATTTCTTAAACAGTCTGATGCACACAGGCATTAAGAGAACACCAACAATGATCGCAATGCAAATCGGAGTATACGGAATTATATATTTGGGATAGTTTTCTTTCAACACGGTCCCATTAGCAATCATATTAGAAATTACCCGAACTCCCATTGACAAAGGATAATATGATGCAATCAAAACACTGATACAAGAAAACAGATAATATTTGTTGAACTGTTTGCTTTTCATATTTTTCCGCCTCCAAGCTTCGATTCGCCGCTTTGATTATATCACGTCCAATTTTAAGGTTCAAGCCGCGATTAGTGAAAACGCCGATGCTTACACTCATCAACACGAAAGGAAAAGTGACGCTACCGGCGTTCCGCAGGTGTTCCACGCCAGATCTCCTCACTTCAGCCTGGAATTTATCTTCTTAAGATCATGCCTGACACGCATATACTGTATCAGCCAGATCAGGACAAATACTGCGGTAAAGATAACAAAATAGCTGAGAAACCCTCTCAGGCTGTGCTCCATCCAATAGCAGAGATACGCCACCAGCATCATCACCGCCGAATCGATCGCATAGTATATTCCCGTCTGTTTCATGATGCTCCAGGTATCTTTTTGCCATATTACGGAAGTCGCCCCAAAGGACGCCCCGAGCAGGGCGCACAATACTGTCTGCAGGATTACAGCGCCGATCTCGCTGCCCATGACCTCCGCCATCTCCGGAACACAGGGAGAATAATACCCCTGCCCCCATCTCAGAGAGATCAGAATACTGATCACATGCCCTATCGTGACACCCAGCGGCAGTCCAAAGACACCATATTTTACAGCTTTATTCAACTTACTGTTTTTTTTCATATTCTATATGCTCCTCTCCGTTTTATACGCCCAATATCTTCTTAATCTTCGGCACATACCTCCTCGATACATATGTGACCGTTCCGTTTAAAAATTCCACGCAGACCGTACCCGCAAAGCTTAAATCAAAAGACTTAACTTTTTTCAGGTTAATGATCTCCGAGTTGGATATCCGCACAAACCTTTGTCTGTCCAGCCTCTCTTCCAATTCATAGAGCCGCAGCCGCACCACATATTCTCCCTGCTCCGTGACTGCGAATACCTTCCCGGAACCCGTGTATACGCGGATCAGTTCATCCTCCTTGAGCACCTCCAGTCTTTCGTCCCGAATGCCGGATATCACCTGCGGGAATTCCGCGGACAGCCTCTTAACAAGGCTCTGGATCTCCTCGGACATGGAATCCGCCACTATGACGACCTTAGGCTCTGTGCAGGACGGATCTATCTTAACTTCTATCTGCACTCTGACACCTCCTCCTTGCTTAGATTACGCATATCCTCCGCCAACACACATATTAGTTTGTTCTATTCAGACAGCTATCTTGATTCCTATTATAGACAAAATGTAAGGCAGCGCAATCGTTTTGCGATATCTGGTTGATTATGCAGCACAGGCGGCAAAAAAGGCGGGCCCTTTCATCATCTGCCAGATATGCTGCCGGATGCAAAAAAATGTTGACATGCCCTGTGAACCATGCTATAGTGCAGATATGAGTTATCTGTGAATCTTGTATTCTTTACAGTTCGGGCAGTTTCTGCCAATGACTCAATTATTACTATATTGATTGGCAGGGGCTGGATTTTGTTTTGGAGGATACTATACCCTTGCCTTGGTTTTCATATTGCGGATATTTCCGCAATACACAGGAGGTATTTATGGGGAAAAAGAGAATCTTCCCGGCCACCAGGTTCCGCCCGGACAGGTACATGCAAAAGCTGCATGTGAACAGAAAATACAAGGATAGGCTGTTCTGCATCCTGTTTGGGCAGGACAGGGATGCGCTGTTACAACTGTACAATGCGTTAAACGGTTCGGCCTACACAGATCCGGGCCGCCTCACCGTGGTCACGCTGGATAACATCATCTATATGAGGATGGTGAACGACCTGGCTTTCATAGTCGTCGGCACATTGAATCTATATGAACACCAAAGCACCTACAACCCTAATATGCCACTGCGTTTCCTGCTCTACATAGCGGAAGAATTTGACCGGATCATCCATGGACAGGACGCAAATCTCTACGGGGAAAAACTGGTGACGCTGCCCACGCCGCAGTGCGTGGTGTTCTACAACGGAGACAGAGAGACAGAGGACGAAGAGATCCTGCGCCTCTCGGACGCATTTCAGAACAGGGATGTCCAAGCGGATCTGGAACTGACCGTCCATCTGCGCAATATCAATCTGGGGCACAATCAGCCCCTGATGGACGGATGCCCCAGACTGCGAGAATACGCCTGCCTCGTAGGCCGGGTCAAGGAAAATCTGGCAGACGGGATATCCATCAGAGCCTCTGTGGAAGAGGCCGTAAACTATTGTCTGGATCGGGGGATCCTCACGGATTTTCTGACAGAAAACAGATCGGGGGTATTAGGTATGCTGAGGTTACTGACCGAGTACGATGAGAAAAAACATATCCGGCTACTAAAGCGGGATGCGAGGGAGGAAGGTCTGGCCGCAGGAATGCTACAGGAACGGGCCTCCATGATCATGGAGTTACTGTCCGGATACGGCGACGTTCCCCCAGAGCTACAGACCGCTGTCACAAACCAGAGCGATCTGCCTACCCTGCGTAAATGGAGCCACATTGCCGCAGCGTGCGGCAGTATGGAGGCATTTATGGAGCAGACGGGCATCGAAATCTCCGGGCAATGACGTCAGACGCCCCAGACGGGCAGGACGCGATACAGGGGAGCCTTACGGCTCCCCCATATGCTTTATCTCAGAAAAACAGCCCACGCGGACTATCAGTTTTTAGCTCTCAAAAGCCAAAAATGATTATTCCCATCATCGGAATAGATAACATTGCATTTTAAACTCATTTTTCCGTTCTGATTCTTCATACACAGGATCCCCAAAAGAGTATTTGCAAATGCCGTACTGTTGACTTTTTCTGTTTCAAGTTTGAAGAGGAAGAGATATTCTGTGTCATCCAATAATTCAGGTATTTCACTGTAAAAATCTTTGACATTCTTCCATCCGTGTCTCTCAAAGATCGATTCATAGCAGGGATTCTTTAAACATTCCTGAAAGTCCTGCTCCGCTTTATTCCTATTCTCTTCCGAATCGTCCAAAAACTCGTACTTTGAAGGATCCTCCGCCGCGAGCATTTGATCAAAGAAAGCATCCAGGTTTTCAATGATCCCTTCATAGTCCTCCCTGTCAATACCAAACTCTTCCGCTGGATCGTATGTTACCATTGACCCTTTAATTGATTTGCGCAACGTCTCTATCTTGTTTTTCATGTTTGTTATTTCGGTCCGATATGACTTTTGAATTTTTTTAATTTCCTGTAACCGCTTTTCCTGTTCAGCTATTTTACGTTCAAAGGCATAATAGATTTCCGCGTCATCCCTATTTTGCAGTTCTCTAATTTCTTCGATTGTAAATCCTGCTTTTTGCAAATTCTTGATTTTTACAAAAGCAAGAGCCTGTTCTTCCTCATAAAATCGATATCCCGACCACACGTCTACATTAACCGGTTTTAGCAGACCTACGCGGTCATAATATCGAAGCGTCTGAGGATTACAGCCACAAAGCTGTGAAAACTCTTTGATCGTCATATCTGCCTCTCCTTTCTAAAACCGTTATATCATTGCAGTATACTGCAAGGTCAATATCCATTTTCAAAAAGTCATGTCTCGTATGACATCCGGGAATACGTTCTGCCTATCCCGGTCACTGCGCATACAGCCGTCAATGCTATATTTCTGACTTATTTGTTCCGCATCTTCTCCCCCAACTGTTTTCTCTTTTGCTGCCACGCCTACACCCTGAAACAGCTCCCTCCCACAAATTCCCTGCATATGGAGTTTCTGGGCAACTCCTCGCTGCTGATCCCCAGGAAGTACTCTAAAAACTTCAGCAGCCTCTTGGCCTCATAATACTCCGGCTGGTCCTTATCAATGTGGAACAGCAGCGGTTCCGCATATTGTTTCAGCGCCGCCAGCTCGTAGATCGTGGCGGAATTGAACATTACGTCCGCCTCCTCCTGAAAGGGGAATATATACTCCTCTTCCCCTCTGCGCACAGAGGGCCACATCTGTATAGTCCGCTGGGCGGACGCTCCCCTGGTCCGGGCATCCCGCACCAGCCTGCGCAGCAGTCTGCCGTCGGTGGTGGGAATCCGATTGTGAGCGTCGACATTCAGATTGATCAAAGCGCTGATATAAATCTTATATTTGCTCTCCTCGGGAAGGGCGTAACTCATCTTGGGATTCAGCCCGTGGATCCCCTCGATGACCAGCACATCCTCTTTTCCCAGCTGCATATAATTGCCATTGTATTCCCTGCGGCCAATCTTGAAATTAAACTCGGGAATCTCCACCCGTTCACCATCCAGCAGCTTTATCATATCATCATTGAACTGCTTGACGTCGATGGCCTCCAGGCACTCAAAGTTGTAATCCCCGTTCTCGTCTAAGGGCGTATCCTCCCTGTTCACGAAATAATTGTCCAGCGCGACGGGATGGGGTGTCATGCCCAGCGTGCGCAACTGGATGGAAAGTCTGTGGGACAGGCTGGTCTTACCGGAGGAAGAAGGGCCTGCGATCATGATAAATTTCACGCCCTGGCGGGACGCGATCTCCCTGGCAATCTCTCCGATCTTCCGCTCCTGCTCCGCCTCCTGCACCAGGATCAGATCGCTGATGGAACCGCTGCATATCTGGTTGTTGAGCTGGCCCACTGTCTCTATGCCGATGTCATGTCCCCACTGGGCGGAAGCCTTCAAGGTCTCAAACAGCTTTCTTCTCTCCTGTAAGGGCTTGACCTGTGTGGGCTCCTTCTGTTCCGGCAGCACCAGCATAAAGCCCTCGTCATAGGCCTGCAGATCATACCATTTTACATACCCCGCATTGGGCAGCATAAAACCGTAATAATAGTCATAGTAACCATCCATCTCATACACGTTCACAAAGGAACTGCGACGGTAACGGAACAATTCCGTCTTCCCCGTCATCCCCTTTGCCCTGAACAGCTCAATAGCCTCGTCCAGAGGATAAGACCTCTTGTGAAAGGGCATTGCCATAGCCCGCAGTTCATCCATCCGTGCCTTGATGCGCTCCGCGTTTGCCGCCGTGGCGTCAATGCTGCCGCCGGTGCTGATATAAGTGCCGTTTCCCACCGCAAATTCCAGACGGCACATTGCCGCCGCTCTCTCACCCATGGTGTCATAGATCGCTTTCATACACAGCATTGTAGCGGAACGCACATAGGTCTTGTGTCCCACCGCGTCCTTCAGCGTAAAAAAGTTCAGTTTACAGTCTCTGTTCGCATGTTTAAACAATTCCCGCAGCTTGCCGTCCGCGCTGACCAGAGCGATCAATCCCCCGTACTGCTCCTGATAGTCCGCCGCAATCTGCTCGTAAGTAATTCCCTGAGGGTACTCCCTCTCCTGCCCCAATACTTCTACCTTCATCTCATCCTCTTTTCCGCCTGCCTGTAGACCGGACTGTGCCGGACTACGGTAGAATCCGTATTTTTATAAATATACTCACTGACGGTTAGATTTTCTCTTCCGCACAGTGCATGTTGTCCGATTATGCGACATGTGCTATACGAAAATCGGATAATCTTAACGCTAGTCAGTATAATACCGTTTCAGTGCCAACGAAATCAGCCGCCGCTCTTCCTGCAATTCCCGATAGCGCAGCGCCGCCCTTTCTCTGTCCGTGGCCCCCTGCTCCAACTGATCCAATATGCGGCCGCAGCTTTGCTCAGCCGCCAGCAGATATTGTTTGAGTACCGGATGCCTGCGGGCCAGCAGTATTTCCCCAAAGCAATCCCACAGCACCTGTTCTTCCGATTCCAAAGAAGTCTCCCGCTCCCCGACGGCGGGAACCGCCTTCATCATAGGGTAATATTTTCCGTCCTCATACACCATGTCTTCCGCCGTGGTCACATAACCTGCCCTGCGCAGATATGCCCGGAAAGCGCGCAGCTCCGACTGGGGCTGCAGGATCAGTTCCCTCACCGACGCCAGTTTTTCCCTGCCTTCCTCCAGTATCCTCTGCATCAGCCTGCCGCCCATGCCGGCACAGAGTACGGTATCCGCCTCTCCGGCCTTCATCGCGGCCACGCCGTCGGAAAGCCTGGTCTCTATGTACGCCTCCAGTCCGCGTTGCCGGATATGTTTCTGCGCCCGGGACAGAGGGCCTTTCCTTACGTCCATCGCCAGTACCCGGGGGCTGATGCCCTGCTGCACCAGATAGACAGACACCCATCCGTGGTCACAACCCACGTCGCAGACCCGATTTCCGGGAGTGACCATATCAGTCAACGCCCGCATTCTGGCAGACAGCTCCACCTGCTCCCGCATCAGTCCAGATAGTCCTTGAGCTTGCGGCTGCGGCTGGGATGACGGAGCTTACGCAGCGCTTTGGCCTCAATCTGCCGTATCCTCTCACGGGTCACGTTAAACTCCTTCCCCACCTCTTCCAGTGTGCGGGCGCGTCCGTCGTCCAGACCGAAACGCAGGCGCAGCACCTTCTGCTCCCGCTCCGTAAGGGTTCCCAGCACTTCCACAAGCTGCTCTTTGAGCAGCGTAAAGGCTGCGGCGTCCGCCGGTACGGGCACATTGTCATCCTGTATAAAATCGCCCAGATGGCTGTCTTCCTCCTCACCGATGGGAGTTTCCAGAGACACCGGCTCCTGGCTGATCTTCATGATCTCCCGTACCCGATCCACGGGCATATTCATCTCCTCCGCGATCTCCTCGGGGGAAGGTTCCCGGCCCAGCTCCTGCAGGAGCTGACGGCTGACCCGAATAAGCTTGTTGATGGTTTCCACCATATGCACCGGGATACGGATGGTTCGGGCCTGATCGGCGATGGCCCTGGTAATAGCCTGGCGTATCCACCAGGTAGCATAAGTGGAGAACTTGTATCCCTTGCGGTAATCAAATTTTTCCACAGCCTTGATAAGCCCCAGATTGCCCTCCTGGATCAGATCCAGAAACAGCATTCCCCGGCCCACATAGCGCTTGGCGATACTGACCACCAGACGCAGGTTCGCCTCCGCCAGACGTTTTTTTGCCTCCTGATCGCCCAGCTCCATCTTTTTGGCCAGCTCGATCTCCTCCTCCGCCGACAGCAGAGGGACCTTGCCGATCTCTTTTAAGTACATACGGACCGGATCTTCGATACTGATACCGTCCGGAATCGACAGATCCAGGCTCTCCACATCCAGATCCTCATCGTCGGCCAGCAGGATCTCTTCATCGTCCACATCATCCTCCTCGGTGATGCGCAGTACATCCACGTTGTTCTGTTCCAAAGTCTCCAGAATGCGATCAAACTGATCCTCCTCCAGAGTCATATCCGAGAAAAAGTCATTGATCTCCTGATACTCCAATACATTTTTCTTCTTCTTGGCCATCGCCAGGAGACTTTTCATCTTCTCCTCAAAGCGTGCCTGTGTGTTTTCATCCATCCTTACGGTTTCCTTTCTGTTGGGTACTAGTATTGACTTCATTCCAGTGAAATATGCGTTTTTGCCAGTTCTTCCAGGGCTTTCTTGCCCGAGACCGCTCTGCTGAGCGCCGTCACATCCGAACCGAGCTGCATCGTCAGATGCTCATAGCTGTTCTTTTTCACTGCGTATAAAATATCGTGCAGGGCCTTTTCACGCTCCTGCCGGGTACTTAACTGTGGAAGATTTGTGTTGAACAGCTCCGCCACCTGGCGCTGCTGCTCCTCATCCTGAAATCTGCTGATAATGGCCGCAGGCTGATATTGCCCCGCCTCCATGTCCCGAAACAGCTGCTCCGCCACCTGGCGGTACAGCTCCTCGGTAAAATCCTCCGGCCCCACATATCGGGCGATCTTTGGATACAGCGCGGGATCGTCCACGATCCAGGAAAGCAGCAGCCTCTGCGAGCGCCTGTTGTTCTCCTGGGGCGTATTTTTCGGCTGCACGCCGGATTTGGGCCGCTCCGGGGGCTTGTCCACCCCGGTCTGCATGGCATAGCTGCCCACCAGTTTCCTCAGATTTTCAAAGCCGATATGATATTTCTCCGCTATGGCCTCCAGATAATTTTCCCGTTCCACATCCACGGAAAAACCGCAGAGTTTTTTGGCGATCTCCCTGTAAAATAAGGTCTTGGACTCCGGATCCTTCAGGTCATAATTCCTCTCCAGCATACGGATCTCAAAAAAGAAACTGTTCTCCGCCTGATCGATGCGCTCCTGAAATGCCTCCCGCCCCAGATTCTTGATAAATTCATCCGGATCTTTGTAGGGCTGCATATTGATGATCTTGCCGGAAAGGCCCGCGTCCCGCAGGATACCTATGCCCCGCAGAGCCGCTTTGACCCCCGCTCCGTCGCTGTCATAGGCCAGCAGAACATTGTCTGTATAGCGCTTTAGCAGCATCGCCTGCTCCGCCGTAAAAGCGGTTCCCAGAGAGGCCACCGCCTGGGTAAAGCCCGCCTGATGCATGGCGATCACATCCATATATCCCTCGCAGAGTATGATATTGCCGCTCCTGGCTGTGCGGGCAAAATTCAGTCCGTATAGATTGCGCCGCTTATCAAAGATCGGAGTCTCAGGAGAATTAAGATACTTGGGTTCTCCGTCTCCCATGACACGGCCGCCAAAGCCGATCACCTTGCCCCGTATATCCTGAATGGGATACATGACCCGGTTCCAAAACTGGCTGAGCAGCCCCGTGCGCTCATTATAGCTGCCCAATCCCGCCTCAATGATCAGCTTGTCCTCAAATCCTTTTTGTTTCAGATACTCTATCAGTCCCGCGCCGCTTTTACCGGCGTAGCCCAGGCCAAATCTGCGCATGGTCTCATCGGACAGGGCGCGCTCCGACAGATAGCGGTACCCCACCTGGCCCTGGGGGCTGCGCAGCTGGTAATAGAAAAAAGTTGCCGCCTCCCTGTTTATGTCCAGCAGCTGCTGGCGGTGTCCCTGTTTCCGTCTCTGTTCCTCGTCATACTCTGCCTCCGGGAGGGAGACTCCGGCCCGCTCCGCAAGCATTTTCACCGCTTCCGGAAAGCTGTAATTCTCATAGTTCATCACAAAGGTATAGACGTTGCCCCCTGCGCCGCATCCGAAACAGTGATACATCTGTTTGGCTCCGTTGACGGCAAAAGAAGGGGTCTTTTCATTATGAAAAGGACAGCATCCCCAGTGGTTAGCTCCCTTTTTCTGTAACCGGACATACCCGGAGATCACATCCACGATATCGTTCTTCAACCTGACTTCTTCCACAAGTTCTTCCGGATAAAACATTTTCTTCCTTTCTCACGTTATAGAGTCATTGCGCCCATTGTGCCACTATATGATCCAGGACTTGGGTATATAGATATCGTCGTACTGCGCGATGGCAAAGCGGTCGCTCATGGCGCCCACGTAATCGCATACCACCTTTTCCCGGGGCTCGCCCTCCGAGATCAGATTCAGATATTCCCGGGGCATATCGTCTATATGGCTCAGGTAATATTGATACAGAGTCTTTATCAGCGCTTCCGCCTTGCCCTCCTCGCTCTTGGCCACCGGATTCTGGTATACCCGCTCAAACATAAAGCTGCGCAGCTTTTTCATGGCGTCCTCGACCGGCGGGGACATGCGGATATCCGCCTGATCCTTGCTATGTATCACTATATCGTGAATAAAATGATCCAACCGCTGTCCGGTGGTATAACCGATCACCTCGCCGATCTCCCGGGGCACGTCCTCTTCTCTCAGGATCCCGCCCCGTATGGCGTCGTCCATATCGTGATGGATGTAGGCGATCTTGTCGGACAGACGCACTATTTTTCCCTCCAGTGTATGAGGATTGCCGCTGGTCTGATGGTTCAGTATCCCGTCCCGCACCTCGTAGGTCAGATTCAGCCCCTGCCCCTTTTTTTCCAAACGCTCCACGGTCCGCACACTCTGCCGGCTGTGTTCAAACCCATAAGGACAGACTTCCCGCAGGGCCCTCTCTCCCGCGTGTCCAAAGGGCGTATGTCCCAGATCATGGCCCAGCGCGATGGCTTCCACCAGATCTTCGTTAAGCTTGAGCGCCTTGGCAATGGTGCGGGCATTCTGGGATACCTCCAGCGTATGCGTCAGCCGGGTTCGGTAATGATCTCCCTCCGGTGCCAGAAATACCTGGGTCTTATCCTTCAGTCTGCGGAAAGACTTGCTGTGCAGTATCCGATCCCGGTCCCTCTGAAAGACAGGCCTGATATCGCACTGCTCCTCCTCCCTCTCCCTGCCCTTGGAATTCATACTCAGAGAGGCATACGGACTTAAATACTCTTTTTCCCAATGCTCCAGATTCTCCCGTATCGTCATCTGCACTCTGCCTTTCCTGCAGGTTCGCCTGCATCCGATCCGCTCTTACGATCATCCATTCACTTGTTCTCCTACTTGATATATTCTGCAATATTTCCTAAAATCCTTTTTCTTTTGTAAAAAAGTATCATCCATATGCGCCTGCAGGCGCACATGGATGATCTGTCATCTGCAAATATCATAGATAAATCCCGCGATGCGATCCATAGCCTCGTAAGCCGTCTTAAAGGGGGACATCTGAAACACATGCCACATGCCCGGGAAATGCTCAAACCGCACCGAGACATGCTTTTCCAGCATCCGCAGATACAGGCGCCGGGCGTCGCTGTACAGGATCTCATTGTCCCCCACCTGGATATAGGTGGGCGGAAAGTCCCCTAGATCTCCGAACAGCGGGGAGATCAGCGGATCTTCCAGATCCTGCTCCTGGGCGTACGCCAGTATCATGCGGTCGATATATTCCGCATTCAGCACCGGGTCAACCTCCGCCCTGGCCTGAAAGGATTCCCCCGAGGAGGTCAGGTCCGTCCACGGCGACATGAGCACCAACCCTCTGGGGAGGAGACGCCGCTGACTCTTAAGTTGCAGGACCAGCGCCAGAGCCATATTGCCCCCGGCGGAGTCCCCCGCCACGATCACTTCCCTGGCCCCATAACCCAGCAGCATCAGATAATCCCATGCTTTCATGGCATCCTCCAGCGCCGCGGGATAGGGATATTCCGGGGCCAGCCGGTAATCAAAGCACAACACATCCATAAAGGTGGAAGAGGCCAGCTTGGACGTCAGAGTGCGGGCATACTTGCGGCTCCCGGTGGAATACCCGCCGCCGTGACAGTACAGGATCACATATTTCTTCATATGGGCGCGATTCACCGACACCCACTCCGCATCCATCTCTCCGATCTTAAATTCCTCATAATGTATTTCTCTGGTATTGCCCAATATCTCTCCGATGTGATTCTGAGACTGCCTGTGTTTCTCGATATCGGGGTTTTCCACCAATCCGTGAGCCCGACGAACCAACTGCATCAGGCGCTGGTTGCGGCTGCTTTCCTTTTTTCCCATCGTATCCTCCGATTAGAGTTCCGCATGTCTCCTCCCGGCCCATTTCTGGCAGAGCTATTTCCGGCCGCAAGCGCCCGCAAATCCTCTGAGGGCCGTACGGTGACATGCTGTTCAAAGATTGAGTTCCGCATGTCCCCTCCCGGCCCATTTCTGGCAGAGCTATTTCCGGCCGCAAGCGCCCGCAAATCCTCTGAGGGCCGTACGGTGACATACTGTTCAAAGATCGAGTTCCGCATGTCCCCTCCCGGTTCAGGCGACACTCCCTCAAAAGTGTAGTCTTCTGCGCACCTCGTTGCGCAGCCGTCTCCTGGACAGTACGGTGATCAGCATAGCGTCCACACAGACCGTCACGGTCAATACCACCGCGGACCAGCTCAGCGCAATGTGCTTTGACACATACAGGTCGATCAGGATCTCCAGCCCCAGACAGAGCAGCCCCACCGCGTTCACCACATACAGGGCATTGGTCAGGAAGGAGCTGGGCAGGTTCTTGATACATATGGTCAACAGTTCGGCGATCACCGTGACCAGAATCGCGATGGGAATCCCCAGCCCCCACATCCACTCCTGCCCGTCCGTGAGAAAACTCAGCATAAAGAGATACAGCCCTACAGCCACTCCGTCGAACAGCAGAGAGAGGTAGATCGGCTGGCGGCTGTCGATCACCAGCGGTATCATCATGACCCACAAGAGCAGGCAGGCGCCGATGACTGCCAGCGACCATGCTACGCCGGTAAACACCAACAGATTGAGCACGCCGCAGGCCACTGCCGTAGCTCCCAGGATGCTGGAAGTCAGTATGCCCAGATCTTTGCGCCTGATCGTCTCCACCGTCCCTTTTTCCGCAGGGAAGGGAGATCTGCTCTTCTGGCGAACCAACTCCCGCGGGTTGATCACAGGTGTGTTGCACAGCGGACACTCCTCCAGGGCGCCGTCCAGCTCCACACCGCAGTTTACACAATATGACATAATTACCTCTTTCTTAATATAAAGTTCCGCATACGCCCTCCCAGCGCCTCCCTGGCAGAGCAATTTCCGGCCGCCTGCGTCCGTAAATTCTCTGGGCGCTGGCAGGACATATGCTGTTTAGAGTTCCGCATATGCCCGGTTACTCTCGATCTTTACATGGATGCCGTCCTGTACCAGCTTTCGGAAGAAATACCGCTCCACGTCCGCCTCTATGATACTGCTGGCAAAATTTACGGTCAGCACATCCTCGTAGCTGATGATCGCGCAGTTGGTTCTGGAGGAAAACGGCTGGCCCATATAGATATCAAATCGCTGAATATAGGGTTTCATAGCCTCCGGTACCCGCAGCGCCCCCATATTGGTCAGCCCGGCGGAAGAATTCTTATCCTGCACTTTGGTATAAAACTGCCGCACCACAAAATCCTTGATAAACAGGGGAACCACACGGATCAGGGGATGGCGCTGGGTAGCCGCGTTGGTGGTGATGTCTCCCCGCAGCAGTTTCTCGTTCAGATAGTAGCGCATATAGTGATGCACCTGCTCCACGATCTCCGGGAAAGTATATTCCCCCAGTCTGGGATCTATCCCCGGATAGATCATGGTAATAAAATTCCGCAGCGTCTTGGAGGGAAAGAAACGGCGCAGATTCACGGGCATGGCAATCTTGACCGGCCTTGGCCTGCGGCCTTTCTCCTGCTCCTGTTTCTGCATCAACGCATAGATCAGAACCGCGTTGAGATACTCAGTCACCGTGGCCTGATAACTCTTGGCCACCTTTACCACCTGGCTTACCGACATGATCCCGTCCACGATATTTAATGTATAAAAAGGCTCCATCGTACCTCTGACCCGGTACGCCTTTTCTCCCGGTCTGGGTGGACATACTTTCGCATTGGCGTAGCGCATGTACGCGTCCTCCAGCTCCTCCGGGTCCGGCGGGCTGCCGATATCCAGCACAAAGCCCTCCGGCTTGATCCGCGTCTGATATTTCAGATACAGATATCGGGCCGTCACCGTCATCAGCAGGCACATGCCGCCGGTGCCGTCCCCCAAACTGTGGTGGGCCTCCAGGGCGATCCGTCCCCCGTAATAGTAAAACCGCACCAGATAGCGGTTGTTCACCTTAAAATGCATGGGTTGGCAGGGATTTTTCACATCCGGCTGCACAAAGGGGCCAGGCCTGTTGTTCGGCTCCAGATACCGCCAGAATACTCCCTTTCGTATGGCTGCCTTGTAGGTGGGGAAACGGGGCATGACCTGATCCACCGCCTGCTGCAGCACATCCGGGTCTATCTCCTCCTTCAGGACCACCGACAGCCGGTACACGGAGGAAAAATCCCGCCGCTGCAGAGTGGGGTAGACGATGGCCGACAGATCCAGCCGATACCAATCCTCTGTACGCTTTTGCTCCGCCGCCATATCGCTCACCTCCCGCTCCGAGACATCCGCACATCCATCACGATCCATACGCCTTTTTCATATCTCTTCCGTAAAGGCCAGGGGATCCTCCTCCGCGCTGTGGATAAAATGCATCAGCATGTAGGCGCACATGATCGCCACATTCTCCTCCCGCAGTATCCGCCTGCATTCCTCTCGGTCCGCAAGCACGATCTGTATGTCCTCCGAATCCTCCTGGTGGCTGTTGCTGGGCGTGCCCTCACAGTAGCCGTACACCGTGCCGCAGCACTCGTCTGTCATGCCCACTGTGGTATAATAGGGCTTGGCATACGCCCTGTCCACTTTTTTGGGGGTGAACTTTAATCCGGTTTCCTCGTAGATCTCCCTGACTCCGGCGTCGAACATATCCTCGCCCTGCTCCACCAGCCCGGCGGGAAACTCATAAATATAGTCGTTGATCGGATAGCGGAACTGGCGGATCAGCACAACCTTATCCTTCTTTTCCCCGTAGACGGCGTAGATGATCACTCCGTCCGAGCGCTCATCATGACACAGAGCTTTCAACTCCTCCTGACTCCCGGCCCGGGAGGCCACAAAATACGGCGTGGTCTTACCGTCCCTGTGCTCCGCCTCAAACTCGTAGAGATTTAAAAAACGGTTGTCCGTCTGTTTCCTGATCCCCTTCACCCTGTTCATCGGTATGTTCCCTCTTTCTTTTCCTAAATGAGTATTGCCAAAACTTTCAAAAAACTACTCTCTTTATCATACCAGATATTGTCAGGAAAAAAAAGTTAAATAAATATAAATCAAGCTGATTCCAACTAATGTGTTGACACGCTCATTTTTGAACTAATGACGAAGAATAAATTTTCACTCTGCAAGGCGGAAGAGGGAGGCGATGCGGTGGCATCGTTGGGTGAAGGCAACGCAGTTCGATGAGACTCTGGGCAAGGAGGTTTGGCTGAATATCAACGTGTCACTAGCTGGGATCGTCCATAATTCCCACAAAGAGCGGAACCTGCGTCTCCATATCCAAGATCATATACACAAATGGCCGGTCAAAATACAGTTCCCGGGGCTGGGAACTTATCAGAGCGGCGCAGTCCCGCATGACCACCATCGTCACGGCAGCGGCCTCCGTCCCCTTTTCGTCTACCCGAAATACCGCCTTTTGCTTGACCAGATCTATAATGAGCGAGCTCCCCTGTTCTGTTTTTCCCAACCCTGAAAAATCCGCCCGTTCGCCGTCAAAAGCCCGGACCAATCCCATAGCCTGCAGGCTGTCGTTCAATTCCCGGTCAAAGCTGACCTCATACTTGGGCAGGCGCAGGTTGCAAAGCTCTCTGTTCTCGCTCCCCAGCAATTCTGCCAGTGCCTCCGGCGTCAGCTGCCGCTGCAGTTCCCTCACTTCCATGCCTTCCCTGGGCAAAATGGCCACATAGGCAAAATCCTCCCCCTGATAGGGCAGCAACACTCCCTCTCCCAGATCGCTGTGCAGATACCTCTGCTCCGTGTCGGACATGCTCATGGTGTCCACCTGCTTTTCTGTACCATCCTCTCTTGTAAAAGGACGCTGAGATGTATTCACGGCCTCAAACGGAACCAGCCAGTCTCCCTTAAAATAGACCGCATCCAGCAGAACGAGCCGGGTATCAACATCCAGTGGCATATCCAGCATTTTAGGGACCAGCCCCCTGGTGTTCTCGCTGCACCAGCCGTTGATCTGTTCCATGACCTTCTCGCTGGAGAGTATGCCCCGGCGGTTCTCGCCAAGAAAAATACTCTCTATATCTCCGATCCATTGTTCCTTTGGCACAAGCTGCTCGTCCATCCAGACAGAGTTGGCAATGGCCAGGGTCATCCCCTCCTGTTCCCGGGGATAGCGCTCCATCAGTCTCTGGGATACCGCAGGCATGTTGCCGCCCAGCAGCTCCCGAAATTCATCCTCTGTCTCCCCCTGCGCCCCCATGCCCACCATGCCCAGCGCAAGATAGGCGGAGACGGGAGACAATATGGGATTCTCCTGCTCCGTATTTTCCGTCATCAACTGCCAGGAAAAATCGCGCAGCGCATCCACATCGCCGCTGTCCTCCCGGTTCCATCCCGTTGCATCCTCCGCCGCAGGCTGTCCGTTTCCGGCAGGTTCCCCACTCCCTGCAAGCCGCTCGTCTCCGGTAGACTCCTCACTCCCCACAAGCTGCTCACCTTTGGCGGATTCTTCTCCAGCCGCAGACTGCCCGCTCCCCGTAGATTCCTCATTCTCTGTCCAGGCAGTCCGGCTCGGCTCAGTCCCGCCATCCGCCGTAGGTGACTGCGTGGCCTCCGGCGCCCGGCCGCAGCCCGCCAATATACTGCCTGCCAAAATAACTCCCAGCAACTGCCCCCATTTTCTCTTCATGGCTACCTCTTTTCCGCATGATACAGACACAAATCCGTATCGCTGCAACTATCCGTATTTAGCCTATCTCACAGAGCAATCAAATACTACGCAGCAAGCTGACGGGGTATTTGACCCTCGTGACATTCGTCAACTGTCCGCGCAGACACGGCCGCTTGGCTTATTGCCCGCGGGAATAAATCCGCTCTGTGACACCGCTTTGGCTACATCTATATTAGACAGCATTGTAGAAAAAATGTTACACGCATACGCCGAAAATAAAAAAAGAAGAAACCTTTCGATTTCCTCTTTCGATACTCTTCGTGCAGGAGAAGGGACTTGAACCCTCAAGGTGTTGCCACCACACGGACCTGAACCGTGCGCGTCTGCCAATTCCGCCACTCCTGCGAACAAAATGTATATTACACTATCCGCCAAGAAATGTCAATAGCTATTTTTATTTTTTTCGCTCTATATTTTAGGCTATATTTTTTTAATACGACATTTGACTTCTATCCAAATGTATGATACAGTAAACCATGGCTTGCAGAAGCAGCCCTGCAGACAGAAGTCTGATCCCATATGTTTTGGCACATTCTCTGTTCGAGAGAATCACATACGGAGCTTTTTACTGATTTATACCAGGAAGGTATCTGCGCCCAGAAGGGTACGGGTGCTTTTTTTGTGTACCAAAAGAGAATATGCAAAAATATCAATTGCAGAAAGGATGTTTATCATGAAAAAAAATTTACAAAACCTCTGTCTATCCGCCGTCTGTCTGGCTCTGTGCATGGTGCTGCCTTTTTTGACCGGTCAGATCCCACAGATCGGCAACGCTTTATCCCCCATGCATATCCCGGTGCTGATGTGCGGTCTGCTCTGCGGATGGCCCTACGGCCTGATCGTCGGCTTTGTGGCGCCGCTGCTGCGCTTTCTGCTGTTCGGCATGCCCCCCATCATGCCCACCGGGCTGGCCATGATGTTTGAGCTGGCCACCTACGGCGCTCTCTCCGGTCTTCTGCTGAAATTGCTGCCCAAGAAAATCCCATACATGTATGCCTCTCTGGTGGGAGCCATGCTGGGAGGACGTGTTGTCTGGGGAATCGTCCGTTTCGCGCTGGGCATGGCAGTAGGGCCTGCTTTCACATTCCCCATGTTTCTGTCCGGAGCTTTTATCACCGCCGTTCCGGGCATCATATGTCATATCGCGCTGATCCCTCCGGTGGTGATCGGAGTGCGGCGCGCCCTTAAGAGTTTTGACTGATTCACGGCGTCTCATAAAAAGCGTGCAGACAGTTCCACCGCCGGCACGCTTTTGTCTATTCGATCTGATATTTTCTGAAAAAATCCTCTCGGGAACAGGGCATGCTGTAATAATATCCCTGAATAAAGTCAGAACCCAACTCCATGACCTGCTGCTGTTCCTCCTTCTCCTCAACGCCTTCTATGACTATGCGCAGATTAATGCTATGTACCATATTGATGATGTGGCTCAAAAGCTGCCGCTCATAGCTGTGCTGCAAGGCCTTCACGGTAAAACTTCTGTCAATCTTCACAATATCCGGATTGAAACGTCCGATATTCTGTAAATTGGAATAGCCGGTGCCGAAATCATCCAGTGCGATCTGGATACCGGCCTCTTTAAACTTGCGCCAGGCCTTCTGAACATTGATGCTGTTCTCCAGATAGCCGCTCTCCGTCAACTCCATGATCAAAGCGTCCGGCGGCAGTTCCGTCTCCCTCAGCGCGTCCATGACTTCCGCAAAAACAGGGCCCTTGGTCAACTGAATATAGGATAGATTGATGCTGACACGGAACTGCGGATATTTTTTCCGACAGGCTTTGCACATGTCCGCCGCTTTGCGTATGATCCACTTTCCTACCGGCAGGATCAGGCCGCTCTCCTCCAATATGGGAATGAACTCCATGGGAGAGATCCGCTCTCCGTCAGGCATCTGATAGCGCAACAGTGCCTCCGCTCCATACAGTTCCTCGGTATTGGTATAGACCAGAGGCTGAAAATACAGATCCAGCCCCATAAAATCGTTGGACACCGCTTTTCTCAGGTTTCTGCTGATGGCCCTTGAGCGCAGGAATGCCACATAATCCTCCTGGTCAAAAATATAGACCTGATTCTTGCCCTTGCGCTTGGCCTGTCCAAGAGCAAATTCCGAGAGACGGGTGATCTCTTCATAATCCGCGTTCCGCATGTCCCTTATATTGACGATCCCCCCGGAGATAGTATAAACCGCTTCATAATTGTGGCTGACAATGGCCTGCTCCACTTCCTGGCGGATATTGCAGTACAGTTCCTTGATTTCCTCGCTATCAATGCCTGCCATATCCAACACCAGAAATTCGTCCGAGATCATACGGTAAACATTCTGTCCCGGTAAAAGACGTCTCTCTATGCATTGCGCAACCTGGCGCAGCACTTTGTCCCCATAGTCCACGCCCAGTCTTTCATTGATGATCCGGAAATCGTCGATCCCGATCCGCAGCACAAAGCCGTCGGTCAAGGCAGCCGTCTGTTTCAGATGCTCCTGTAAGGAAGATACTCCCAACAACCCGCTGACATTGTCGGCCTTCTGTTTTTGACCGATTTCATTGATACAGCCCAGCATCAGCCAGGGCTGTCCTTCCTCTCCCTGCAACACCCGTCCTTTGCAGATGATCCAGATCGGAACGCCGTCCCTGTCCAGCCACCGATAACGCAGCTCATGTTCCGTTTTTGCGCCTGCCATCAGCAGAGCCAGATCCTCCTGTAACATGGGAAAATCATCCGGATGCACGCAAGCTCTCAAACTCTCCGTCACATCATGAAACAGACACCCCGGCAAGGCAAACCGATCCGCTGCCCCCTCTGTGATGAAGTATGTATCGTTCATGATATCATACACAAACAGATAGTCATTCATGCATGTGGCAAACTGCTCTGCAACCCCGCAGAATGCCTCAAAACTCTGCCTTTTTTCCGATCTCTGCATAGTCTGTACGCCCCCCAACTTCCCTAACTACTCAGCAGGTTTGAATCTCTCGATCAGCGCGGGGATCTTATCTGCCATCAATATAATATTCAGACTCATGGGATTGATCACGATGCCCTTGACTTCCTTTCCCATGGCTTTCTGAATATCCGTAAAAGCTATGGCGCTGGCCCTCAGCTTTTTCTCCCTGTCAAACTTGATCAGCTCCTGCCCGTCCGTAAAGATAGGCTGGAACATCTGGCCTTCCTTGTTTTTCACGCAGGGAATCCTGATATTGGATCCGTCCGGCAAAGGCGCGTCCCCTTCGATCTCATGGGGCACCAGAAAGCGACTGCGCACAATGTTTGCCGCCATCTCCTCCTCATACTCATGCAGTGCCTGGGCATTGCGCTCCTTGCGGTGCATCTCCTGCATGAAATGGATGCCGGAAAGCTGCATCTGCGGATTGAGAAAGGGTCTCTTATCCTCCGGTATCTGTGACAGATCCGGACGTCTGACCAACTTGTCCAGCGGCAGCTTGGTCAGGCGCTCCTCCTCCTGAAACATGATAACGTCTATGCCGTACGCAAACAGACTGCTGAAAAACGGCAGCATATGCTCCTTGGTCACCTTTACCACCGCCAGCGCGTCCTGAAAGTTCTCCCTGCGCACATCCGCGTAATGCTTTGCCTTCTCCTCCTCCACAAATGTCCATATCTGGTCTGTGAAGTCCTCCTCGTCACAGGTCACAAAAGGCAGCCGTGTACCTGCGCCGAATATCACAAACAACTGTTCCAACTGAGGAATCCGCATGGCCTGCTCCAAAAACGTATTTTCATTATCCATTCTGACTTACTTAACCTCGTTTCCTAAATATTTCTGCTCGAGCAGATTTTATATGATATTATTATCCCATGTTGGTGTGTTCTGGTGCACACCCGTTCAAAAAGAGTTAAACTCATTGCGTTTTATTCATTTTATCATATGTTCTGACCACTGACAACCAAAATTTGCGTAAAAGGCATTGACATTTTCCGTTTGGGATGTTAGTATATTATCTGCTTGGATGAGTTCGTCAGACGAATGAAATCGGGTAATTTATCGACAGGCAAGAGTGCTGGAATTGGCAGACAGGCCAGACTAAGGATCTGGTGACAGCAATGTCGTGTGGGTTCAAGTCCCATCTCTTGCAGTAGCTATTGTATGGCTGAAAGCCTTGAGATGTCAAGGTTTTCGGCTTTTTCATTTCCTACTCCCTTTTCTGATACATCTCATTCACAGATTCAGCAAAAATGGAGCGTGAATGTTTATCCGGATTATTATTTTCGTTTTTCTTTTTAATATAATAATCACGTAATTCTCCCCAATATCCGTTGCGTTTTAACCATGAAAATTTCAAGAGCGGCTGACACGAGTCCGCTTACCATCCGCCGCCTAATAGATGGTTTGTATATCATAAATGACTTGAATAAGAAGTTTGACAGGAAATTAAATACCAAACAAATCCGCATGACTACCAGTAGCGGTCGCCGATAAGATAAGTGTATCATTAAAAATTTGATACATAAGTAGCCAGTCAGGTTCTATATGGCATTCCCGAAAGTCCTGTAAGTTCCCCGTAAGTTGATGATCCCGATATTGTTTAGGGAGCGGACTGCCACTTGCAAGCATGGAAAGAACAGATACCAATTTGTCCATATTCTTTCCACGCTTTTTCATCAGCTTTGCATCATGTTTCATGCGGTTAGTATAGACTATCTTATACATGACTTAGTCCTCCAGCATTGCAGCCACCGCAGCCTCACCACTCTCAAAAGGGCCATGCAGATTTTGATGATTTCGACTGTCAGAAATCGCCTGCGCTAAAGTGGAAGGAATAGATTTATGTTCAACGGAAAAGGGAATCCCGTCATGTTCAATCGCAGCATTCAGGAAAATGCGTACCGCCGTTGACGTATCTAATCCAAGGCTGGAAAAAAGTTTGTCCGCTTGTGACTTTAGCGAATCTTCAACTCGAATTTGTAGCGTTGCCATATTGCACCTCCATTAACTTTATAGTGCTATTGTATGCTATTTGTACAAAAAATACAATGGGTATTTACAGTTCTATATTAGACACTCCTAACGCGCATAATCCTTTTTAATAGCGGGTTATATTCTTCAAGACAAAAACCCGTTTCATCCTGACCATTGCCGCAACCAGCATCCCCAAAAATACGGCTGTATCTGCCGCAAGAACCACTACCACGCTTTTTGCAAGTCCAAAGACATACAGCACGGAAAAAAGCTCCACCGACAGCGCGATAAAGCACAGATAATTGGTCAGATACTCCGTCACTGGTTCCCCATAGGGGCGATTCATCAGCAGCCGCGTGTAAATAACAGGCCGGACAAAGACGCGGAGCAGGATACAGGCCAAAGGGTATGCAAAGATGAATATTTTGTCCACCGACGACACCGCCGCTCCGTCGCTCCACTGCACGGGTATTACATCCGGTAATCTCACGTACGACAGAATCCCGATCAGAAAACAGACACCTGTGATCGCGGACCATGTTATAAAATCTCCCCACAAATATAGAAAGCTCACGGAATCCAACTTGAAGACCGCTTTGTTATCCTCCCGCCATTTTATTCTGTTTCCCTTATAATATAGGGTATCAACAAGGTTTACAGTCAAGCTTTTTCCTTTATTTCAACGCAATTTTTTACAAAAACGTAAAACGGTGCGAAACCGGACCGTCTCGGCTTAGGTTTCGCGCCGTTAAATCTACTGTACCAATATGTGATTTGAGACAAATCGGCAGCCGTCCTCCGTCTTTACCAGAACAGTCTCCCTGTCTCCTGCTCCCATGGCCCAGTCAGCCGCAGGGGTAAAACGCAGCGTGTAGGTATCCCCCTGTCTGATCCCGCCCGTGCACGCGAAGGGGAGATAATTGGTGTCGCCTGCCTGATTGTAATAGGCGTCCGTCTCCTCAAGATACACCATGTCCAGGGGATCTGTCATGTCTGCCAGCCCCAGGCCCAGTTTCCTCCGGAGAAAATCGTCGATATCCTGCCGGGACATCTTCAGGCAGTCCGTGTATATCTCGTCCTGCTGAACCTTATTGAGGTAAAAAGCCTTATCTTCCTCCGGTATCTCTTCCCCAAATCCGGCGCCACTGTACAATACCTCGAATAAATTGACGTCCTCCGGCGCGTCATACTCCGACAGGAGAAATCCGTAATTTTCCTTATTCTGAATGTAGTCCGTAAAAAATGTCTGCTCCTCTTCCGTCAGCTCTGTTTCCTCCGCTGCCACATCCTCCGAAGAGTTTTCCTCTGGGGAGGACTCTGTCAAAGACTCTGCGGGCGTTTCATCCGCCGGATCCGCAGAGGACTCTTTCGAGGATACCACGGACGATTCAGTGGGATCATTCACCGAAGATTCCTGCGGCATACTGCTTTCCTCCACTGTCTGGCCGCCGTCACCGGTCGGCGCGTCTCCCACATTTCCGCATCCGGACAATACACACATCACGACCATGCCTGCGGCTAGACTTTTCACTATTTTCATACTTTTACAGCCCTTTCATTTTTTATATATTCTAGTAATATTCCGTTTTTAACGGTTTTCATCCACATAGACCTGCGCCCTGGACTGAATGATATCCACCACATCCTGCACGCTCTTCTGCCCGGAAAAGTAGGCTCCCGTCTCCTCCACGATGATATTTTGGATATATTCATTATAATACACCGTGCGGTTTACCGAATAGATAAACTCGCATATTGCGTCCACTTCCTCCTGTGAGAAAGGTTCCAGGATGACTTCCTCCCCGTTGATATACCAGGTGTCGTCATAGTATTCCCTGTTCCCGTTTTCATCTGTCCAGTAGGGGCGCTCTGTGGCCTCCTGGGCTTTTGAGAGAAACGCGGACTTCAGCACAGGCATATTATAGATTTCCCCGCCGCTCTGATACTCCGGCAGCAAAAACTGGCGGACAAACTGCCACGCGCCGTCCTGTTGTCCTGATTTGGCGGAGAGCATAAAGGTATAGCTGCCTGTGGACAGGGTCGAACCGTTAGAGTCCGCCGTAGGGAAACCTACAAAAGATATCGCCTCCCCCATAGTCCCCTTGATCTGATATTTACAATCCTTGATCGTGTAGATGCTGAGATCGTACAGCAGACTGCGGTTCTCCCGATACTGATTCTCATAGAAGGACCAGTCATAGTCCTCCTCACTGTCCTGGGGGTTCTCCTCAGGCAAGGTTTTTGCGTACTCCAACATCTCAATAAAACTCTGGGAATCAAAACTGCACTTACCCGTGCCCATATCGATAAAATCCTGTCCCACAAATCCCATCATCTGATAAATAAAGCTGTCGCGGGTCATACTGCCAAAAGCCGTGGCCCCCTCGGGCATCGTGGCAAGCACTGCCCGCATATCCGCCATGGTCCAGGACGCAGGATCCCCCACCAGCGATTTCTTGGCTATCATAGTGTGTACATTAAAACTGGGGACTACTGCGTACAGGGTTCCGTTCACCCGAAAGGCGTCCCACACATTTTGCAGATATTCCTGCTGGCCTATCTCCGGATCCGCCGCTATCAGCTGCCCCACATCCGCCAACAGGCCTTTGGCCACATAGTTTGCATAGTTGCTCATGTTATCCAGTGTCATGATATCGGGCATCTGTCCGCTGATGATATCGCTGTTCAGCCGGGTCTGACCTGCTGTCCAGTCCTCGCTGGTATTGTAGACGCTGTAGTCTTTCAGCATGATTCTGTACCGGTCGCTGGACTTATTAAACTCGATCACCTTGGCCTTGACATCCGTGCCAATGTACACTCCTCCCAGCACCAGTTCCGTCTTATCCTGGATGCTTGCCGGGTCCACATAGGTAAAATACGCGCATTTCTGTGTCCAGTCCGCAAGACTGGTATATACTGCCAGGAAGTGCTGGTCATCAATGATCTGTACATAATTCAACTCGTTGGCAGCCAGATCCGAATTGACAATGTCCATCAGCATCCTGGGTTCCGCGTCCCCCACGCTCCAGGTATACAGACCCATGCTATCGGACAGCAGTAATTCGCTGCCCCGGACGCTGCGGACGTTATAACTGTTTCCAAATGTTAATTCGCTGGTTTCACCCAACTGGCCGGTTTCCATATCGAAGTCAGCGATATAGCGTTTCTCATATTCCTCATCAAAGAAAGTGACGACCAATGTGCCGTCATCCCGGGTGTACATGCCGTTGGAGCGCTCGGCTATCCCATTGTCCAATTCTCTGCGGCTGACTTCTTCTCCCTGCGGAGAATACAGTATAGCTTCATACTTATTGCCGCTCATGATGGTCAGAGCTCTTCCTTCACCGCCGTCCAGCAGTTGATTGCAGTAAGTCCACTCATCCGGATTGCCGGAGTCGAGACGTTTTGACCACTGGAGATTACCCTCCATGTCCCAGCAGTCCAGATAAGTCCGATCCTCATAGATCAGGTTATCCGGGTCGGATGTATCTTCATAGCTGCTGCTTACTACGGCATAGATATAACCGGCACCGGAGATCATACCGCTGCCCAGCCAGCTGCTGCTCTCTTCCCTCTCCGGAGGCGCCAGTTTCACAAAGCTGCTGTCCGAGCCATCCGCATTGACTTTGTAAAAACCGCGGGCATTCTCTCCCTCGAAGTCCGCGCCTGAACCGCCAAACTTATCCGAGAGCAGATACAATTTACCGTCCAGATAGCGCATACTGACCACATTGTCATTGCTGTCCAGCAGATTCAGTTCCTGATAGGAATAGACATTCTCCTTGCCTGCCGAACTTGTCTTTCCACCGCCGACTACGTCGCTGCCGCCATTTCCATCCTGACTGCCTCCATGATCCTCCCCGCTGCCGCCGTTGCAGGCAGCCAATCCCAGGGTCAGAACCGCAGCCAGTGACAGAGCCGCCATCTTTTTCCATAATCCTCTTTTCATACTTGCCTTTTCCCTCCACTTATCACATTGTAAACAGAGACTTATATTGTTTACTATGCAAACATATCACTTATTGTCTACTTTGTAAACACACTTTACAAAATATTAAGATTTAGAGAAAGGCACCGGAACCTGGTCATGCTGGCTTTCGTTCTTCAATATTCTTAAGTTTTTGCAGTAATTCTCTTTCTTGGGCCGATACCTGTTTAGGTACAGATATTTTCAGAATCACATACTCATCTCCATACCTGTTCTTGTCTCTCATAGAAACAATTCCTTTGTTTCGCAGCCTTAGTTTGCTACCGGCCTGACTGCCAGCAGGAACCTTGCACCGTACCGGTCCATACAATGTTTCAAATTCTACTTCTCCTCCCAGAATTGCCGTAATGTAAGGAACGTCCTGCGTAATATACACATCCTGACCCTCTCTGGTATAATGAGTATCATTTTTTATATGCACTTTCAAAAACAGATTTCCCTTTTGACCACTATATCCGGTTCTTCCCTTTCCCTGTAAACGAATTGACTGACCTTCACTAATTCCCGCCGGAATCTTTACTGAAAGAGTATCCGACCGCGCTCCATCAAACTTAAGCAGTTTCTCACAACCAAGTGCTGCCTCCGTAAAAGAAACTGTTATTTCGCTTTCCACATCATTATCCTCATCGTTCATAAATGGATGCTTATTTCCTTTGTTGAAAAGATCACCAAACATACCTCCAAAAATATCATCCATATTTCCTTCAAAATGAAAGCTTGTCCTTCCACCAGATCCGGTATTTCCCCAGGAAAACGAATCTTGCTTATCTGCATATCTACCCGGATTTTCCCCCATATTTCCATCAAAAGCTGCGTGCCCAAACTGATCGTAAAGTTTTCTCTTCTCATCATCTGAAAGCACATTGTATGCCTCAGTTATTTCCTTAAACATCTGCTCAGCTGACGGATTGTCTTTGTTCATATCAGGATGATACTTTTTAGCAAGTTTACGGTATGCACTTTTCATTTCCTGTTTCGTCGAATTTTTCTTTATACCAAGTACATCATAATAATCTTTTTTTGCCATAAGTTTCACCTTCTTTATTCAGTAATATAAAAACGGCTTGCTACCCTTATCAAAGTAGTAAGCCGTTGATATCTTATTCCTTTTCTTCTGCTGTTTCTTCTTCAGGAACATTGCCCCTGGGAGCTATTACACTTACGACGGGTGTATCCATATGAGTCATGATCTCAATATCTTTATTCTTTGCAATATCGAGATCCGCAACAGTCAATGTATCTCCCAGCCTTAGCTTACTGCAATCAACATCAATCCTATCAATTATAGCTTCAGGAACTGCTTTATAGGAAATCTCTGTGAGGAGCTGTTCTAACAATCCTACAACCACTTTATCCTTATGTTGAAGCACGATCTCTGCGACTGTGTGAACCTTTTCGCCCTTAACTAACGATTGAAAATCGATTTCCAGAATCTGCTTCTTCATAGAATCATAATCCAATTCCTTAAGCAGGACATCATATTTCTTTCCATCCAGTTCAAGATACAGTTGTGAGCCTTTTAGACATTCTCTCTGGATTTTTTCTGCTTCCTTCCGTTCAATCACAAGTGGGATGGAGCCAACTATATCCTTTCCAAAAAGATTTCCGGTAACAAAGCCTTCTCTTCTTACCTGTCTTGCTTTCTTGGCCGTTTCTCGCTTTTGCGCTTTAAAAGTAGTCATTTGTCTTTTCCTCCAAAACTTCTGTTACTCAATGGCAATAAGTTTCTTTTCTTCAACCTGGGGCTGCTTTTCTCCCGGCTTTGGCACATTCAGTTTCAGCACGCCGCCTTCATATTTTGCATGGATATCTTTCTCCTTAATATCCTCGCCAATATAGAAAGACCTGCTCATGCTGCCTGCATATCGCTCCCGACGGACGAACTTTCCGGTTTTCTTTTCTTTCTCATCTTTGTCAAGCCCCTTAGCTGCGGTGATTACCAGATATCCGTCCTTAAGTTCCAGAGAAAGTTCGTCTTTCTTGAAACCTGGCAGATCAATATCTACCTCG